>JBEKUO010000517.1:0-13123 GCA_049514955.1 Bryobacteraceae bacterium
ATCGGACTGCCGCCGAGACCCAGCCGGCGATGCGCGATCAACGGAGAGGTTCGAGACAGGCAAGCGGTCGCGATCCCAACGATCAGGAGAAAGGGCGAGAGAGCCAGAAGTATGAACAACGCAGCGAGGCGTTCGAGCGCACTCAGCACCAGCCACGCGGTCGTTTCGCGCCTACTGCAGGACATCCATCTTCATTATTGGGCGCGGGGCGGCACGGCTTTGTGCGAAACTCGTAAACAATTTGTGAATTTACAAACGATGCTGCGCCAGGCGCTTCTGCAACCGCTGCTCGCGCCGCCGCAGATCCGTGGTGTCTTCGAGCGCCAGAGCGCTGCGCGTCATCTCCAATGCCACGGCATAATCGCGCGCGCGCCGCTCGTAATGGATCGCCAACTCGCGAAACGCACGCAGCCGGTACGCATTGCGCGACGCGGACAGGTCCGTGAACACAGCCAGCGCCGCATCGGATCTTCCCAGCCGCTTCTCCAACGTGCCGATGTCCCAAAGCGTGCGGAACAGGAGATCGTCGGGCAGCCCCAAATCCAAGGCGCGCCGCCACAGCCGCAGGGCTTGCTCATGCCGCCCGGCTGCAAGCACCCAACGCGCCAATCCGATGACGTCCGCGCCGTGCCGGAACGCGGTCTCCTCCGGCGCGCGAAACGCGCATGGCACAATCGCGGTCAGGCACGCCAGGGACAGAATGTCGATCGCGTTGTGATGGAAGACCGGCACCAGCCGGAAAGCTTGCTGCGTGCGCAGATATTCGAAGTAGTAATACGGAATCATCTCGCCGGGCAGGTCGCCCTGGCGCTCGACGCCCAGGATCTGGTTTTCCAGATCCACCAGCCGGCAACTGTCCAGCCGCAATTTCCAGAGCCGCCGCGCGCCGGTCAGCAGGTCCAGATGCGCCAGACGCTCGAAGGGATGCCGCGCGCGCGCCATGCGGAAACGCGTCTCCAGCAGCGGCTGGTCGTACGTCTTGCCGTTGTAAGTGATCAGCACATCGAACTGCGCCAGGTGCTCGGAAAGCCGGCGCAGTAAGGATGCCTCTTCGCCGTAATCGCGCATGAAGAACTGCCGCAGGCGGAAGCCCGCCGGCTCGATGCTCCCCACTCCGATCAGAAACGCGTACGTTCCGGTGCCGCCCGCCAAGCCCGTGGTTTCGGTATCCAGGAAGGCCCATTTGGTGGGATGCGACGACCCGATCGCGCCGTCGGAGAGCGAATCCAGAAGATCGGGGGGCAACTCGTACAGGTTCGAAATGTCCATGCTGCCGTGGCGGCGATGGCGCTCGAACAGCTTCTCGGTTTCGAAGTGCTCGCCGAGAGACGTTCGCACCACTTCGCCGCTCATGAGTTCTTCGACAAAGTAGCGCGCGGGACGCAGGTCCTTGATGCGCGAGGGTGCGCCCGCGTGCGGACCACAGGCTAAAGCCTGCGCCACCATGGCATCGCCGGTCCACTTCTTGTCGATGCGCGCGATGCGCCGGCGCAGGATGGCGAGTTGTTCCTGGATATCCTCCATGTTCGCCTTTTATTTGCCCATCATAGAACCAATCGGCGCGCGGTTCAAGTTACCATAGCAAACACAGTGAAAAGCGCGCGCCTCTTTTTCCCGATTGTCTTTACGCTGGTTCTGGCGGCGCGCCTGTGCCACCTCGATATCCTGTGGGCCGAAGAAACGTTGCCCCTGGCCGCCGCTTCGCAGATGCTGCACGGCAAGGCGCTCTACCGCGATCTCTGGTTCGATAAGCCGCCGCTGCTGGTGTGGACTTACCTCACGTGGGGCGCGCGCGACGATTTTCCTCTGCGCCTGGCTGGAGCGCTCTTCGCGCTGCTGGCTTGCTGGCTCGCCTGGTGTTTTGCGCGCGATCTCTGGGGCCGGCGCGAAGCGTTCTGGGCGGCCGCGCTGCTGGCGTTCTACCTCGTGTTCGATATCCCTTCGGCTGTTACGCCGCTGGCCGCCGATCTGCTGATGCTCGCGCCGCATATCGCGGCGGTCTGGCTAGCGTGGCGCGGCCGCGCTCTGCTCAGCGGCATCCTGGCGGGGATCGCCTTTTTGATAAACGCCAAAGGCGTTTTTGTGCTGGCCGCCTGCGCCATCTGGAACATTCGGGCGCTGCCGCTGCTGCTGGCGGGATTTGCGATTCCCAATGCGCTCGCGGCGGCGTGGCTCTGGAGTCAGGGATCGCTCCCCGCGTATTACCAGCAGGTGTGGAAATGGGGCCGCATCTATGCGGGTCAGACGTTCGTCGAGAATCCGCTGGGCAACGGCCTGGTGCGAACCGCGCACTGGCTGGGTTTTCACGCCGCGATCGTCATCGCCGCACTCTGGTTCTGGCTCCGCGATCCGAAGGCCGGCCGCACACGCTGGGCCGCCTGGGCGGCCATCTCCTGCGCCGCGGTGGCCTTGGGTTGGCGTTTCTTTCCACGCTACTATTTCCAGCTTTTGCCGCTGGCCGCGCTGGCCGGCGCCCGCGGCTTTACGCTATTGGGCCGCAAGCGCGCCATGGCGGTGGCCGCGCTGCTGCTGGTTCCCCTGATACGCTTCGGCCCGCGCTATGCGATGCTCGGCCGCGATCTGGAGGCAGGCCTCCCGCATCACTGGGTGGATGTCGCCATGGATCAGGACAGCCGCCAAGCCGCCCAAATGGCGCGCCAGTTTAGCGAACCGGGCGATACGGTCTTCGTCTGGGGCTTCCGGCCGGAGCTATACGTCTACACGCGGTTGCCCGCTGCCACGCGTTATCTGGATTCGCAACCGCTGACCGGCGTTCCCGCCGACCGCCATCTCACCCAATCCCGCCCGGTGGAAAACGAATCTATCCGCGCGCACCGCGCCGAGTTGCTTCTTAGGGAAGCACCGGCATGACGACGATCTACAGACGAAAATAGATGTGGCGCGCGCGTCTTGCGTGCCGCTGCCGGCTTTAGCTGGTAGAACGGCGAACTGAAGTTCGCCGCGGCAAGCTGAAGCTTGCGCCACGTCATCGACCCGCCCAACACGCCGTCCGCTTCTCCAGAAACGCGGAAATGCCCTCCTGCGCGTCCGCCGCCAGCGAATTCATCGACATGACTTCCTTGGCGTAGGCGTAGGCTTTGGGCTGGTCGAGATCGATCTGCGTGTAGTAGGCCTGCTTTCCGAGCGCCACCGTGAGCGTGCTGGCATCCGCGATGCGCGCGGCGAGCTTGCGCGTTTCCGCCTGCAGCTCTGCCGCCGGCACCACCTTGTTCACCAAGCCCCAATCCGCTGCGGTGACCGCGTCCACCATCTCGCCCGTCAGCAGCATCTGGAGCGCGCGCTTCCGGCCGACCGCGCGGCTCAACGCCACCATCGGGGTCGTGCAGAACAAGCCTATGCGCACGCCGGGCGTGGCGAAGGCCGCCTGGTCCGACGCGATAGCCAGATCGCAGGTGGCCACCAACTGGCATCCGGCCGCAGTGGCGATACCTTGCACCTCCGCTATCACCGGCTGCGGAATTGCCTGGATCTTCATCATCAATTCAGTGCACACGTCGAACAGCCGCCGGTATTCGTTGATGTCCCGGCCCACCATCTCGGAAAGATCGTGTCCCGAACAGAAAACCTTGCCAGCGGCCGCGAGGATCACAACGCGAATGGCCCGATCGCGCCCGATTGCATCGAGGCAATCGATCAGTTCCAGCATCGATTCGAGCGCCAGCGCATTGCGCCGCTGCGGACGGTTCAGTGTGACGACAGCAACTGGCCCCTCATTCTGCAGGCAAAGACTCTGATAGCCCATATCGCGTCTCCCTCTTTCAGTAAAGCACGCGAGAGCGGGATGCTGAAAAGGCTCAACGACGCGCGGCGGTCGGCGCAGTACGACCGCGTCCCGAGAATTCAAATCACCCCGCTGAACGGACTGCCACGGTGGTGATCAAGGGTATCTGCCCGCTGCGCGCTCGTATTTTCTCCGCGATGCGACGGGCGGCTACAGCGGGGGAGTCGGCCGACGAGGCTTGCGCTTCTGTCTCGGCGATTTCCGCGCACCGCGCCCGCTCCGCTTCCACCGCATGCTTCACGAATTCCAGACACATGGCCGATTGTCTCTGGATGGTGAAACAGAGCCTGTCGATGGTTTCGTCCGGCTGCTTGAGGAGTTCGAATTTGCTGTCAGTATTGTCCATCGGGTGACCTTCTGTATAGTCCGAGACACGATTCTAGCAGGTTCGCAACCCGGAATCCGGCTACAATATGTACGCATGAGCGATTTGAGCCGGATTGGCGTAGCCATCGATTCGAACCTGCTGGAGAAGTTCGACCGGCACATCGCGCAACGGGGGTATACCAACCGCTCGGAGGCGTTCCGGGACCTGATCCGCGACGAGCTCGTGCAAAAAATGGCGGAATCGCCCGAAAGCAGCGTGGTGGGCACCGTCACCCTGGTCTACGATCACCACGTGCGCATGTTGAGCGACAAGCTGATCGACCTGCAGCACGATTATCACCGGGCCATCCTTTCCACACTGCACGTGCACCTGGATCACGACCACTGCCTGGAGGTGCTGGTGGTCCGCGGCAAAGCGGGAGCGGTGCAGAAGATCGCCGACGCCCTTATCAGCACCAAAGGCGTCAAACATGGCCGCCTCGCGATCACCACCTCCGGAGCGAAGCTGAAATGATTGTGGGCACGGGAGTGGATCTGGCCGAAGTGCCGCGCATCCGCGCAGCCATCGAGCGCCATGGCAGGCGCTTCATCGAGCGGATTTACACGCCCGCGGAGATCGCCTACGTCGAGCGGAAGGCCAACCGCTACGAACGTTTTGCCGCGCGTTTCGCGGCCAAGGAGGCCGGCATGAAAGCCATCGGCACGGGCTGGCGGCGGGGAGTCCGCTGGCAGGATTTCGAGGTGGCCAACCTGCCGTCCGGTAAGCCTACGCTGCGGTTCCACGGACAGGCCGCCCGCTTTGCGGAAGCCCTGGGTGTGAAGTCGATCGCCTTATCCCTCACACATACGGCGGAGCTGGGGATGGCGCACGTAATTCTGGAGAGCTAGGCACGGCCCGCAGTTGGGCTTCCTCGAGCCGCTTGGTCTCCTGCCAAGTGTAGATCATGCGATGAATCACCGTCAGGTTCGAGAGCACCGCAATTACCCATAGGACCGGCGCCATTCGGTCCGTCAACGCTCCGATAATGATCAGCACCACCCGCTCCGGACGTTCCAGAAATCCGACTTTGCACTTGGGAATGGTGCACTCGGCACGTGACCGGGTGTAGCTCACCATGACCGATCCCGTCATGACGATGGCGGTCAGCACCACATAGAAGTAGCGGTCGATGGAAGCGTAGTAGACCAACAGGCCCATCAGCAGCGCCAGGTCCGAATAGCGGTCCAACACGGAATCGAAGAAGCCGCCGAACCGGGTCACACGATTGGTTTCGCGGGCCACGCGCCCGTCCACCATGTCGAACAACCCGGCGCCGATCACCACCACACCCGCCCAGCGGAAGCTACCCGCCGCAAAAAATAAGGCCGCCACGATATTGATGACCAGCCCGAAAAAAGTGAGAACGTTGGGGTGAATGCGGGAAAGCGACAGCCACCTCACAATCCGGTCGATAGCGGCTCCGAAGACGATACCGATCGCGCGGGTATAGGTCATAGCTCAGTCAGCGGCCTCATGGATCGTGGTGAGCTTGAGAATTTCCAGCTCCTTGACGCCCCCGGGTATCTGCACTTTTACCGCGTCTCCCACTTCCTTGCCCAGCAGCGCCCGGCCGATGGGGGAACTGGTCGAGATCTTGCCGGACGCCGCGTCGGCCTCCTCGGTGGTCACCAGCAAATAGGTAATCTCTTCCTCTTTGATCGTATCCATAACGACGACTGTGGAACCCAGTCCAACTTTGTTGTGCGGGATCCTCGAGAAATCCACCATGGACATCTCGGCCAGCCGCTTCTTCAACTGGTTCAGCCGCGCGTTGACGAAGCCCTGGCGGTCCTTGGCCGCGTGGTATTCGGCGTTTTCGCTCAAGTCGCCGTGCGCCCGGGCCTTGAGGATCTCCCGCGGCAGTTCGTTGCGCAATTCGTATTCGAGCGCAGCGACCTCATCCTGCAATTTCTTTTTTACGTCGTTCGCTCCCACAGGACAATTATAGGCCATCCTAGTGGCCCGCTCCGGCTTACGTTATATCATACTCGTTGCATGAGCATCATCCTCAAATTCACCCTGGCCGGCGGGTTGTTTGCCTTGTGGGCCGCAGGCCAATCGACCGAAGCGGTTGCCGGGAAGCCCCTCCGGATCTGCATTGCAGGACTGGTTCACGGGCATGTGGACGGATTCCTGCGTTTGGCGAGCAAACGCAAGGACGTCGAAATCGCCGGAGTCTATGATCCCGATCCCGCGCTGCAACGTAAGTATGCTCGGCTTTATGGCCTGGCTGAATCCATCTTCTTCACGGATCTGGGCGCGATGTTGGAGCGCATCAAGCCGGAGGCGGTAGCGACGTTTACCAGCACATACGATCATCCGATGGTGGTGGAAGCCTGCGCGGCGCGCCACCTGCCCGTGATGATGGAAAAGCCGCTAGCGGTAAACATTGGGCATGCCCGCGCCATCGAGCGCGCGGCCAATCGCGCCGGCATCCAGGTGATCGTGAATTACGAGACCACCTGGTATCCGAGTCATGGCGCGATGTGGCGCCTTATAAAGGAGCAGCATGCCGCGGGCGATATCCGCAAGATGGTGGCGATGGATGGCCACCAGGGGCCGCGGGAGATCGGCGTGGGACCCGAGTTCTTAGCCTGGCTCACGGATCCTGTCAAGAACGGCGCCGGCGCCTTATTCGACTTCGGCTGCTACGGCGCGAACCTGATGACGTGGATGATGGACAACCAGAGGCCGCTGGCGGTTACGGCGCTCACTCAGACGGTGAAGCCGCAGATTTATCCGCATGTGGACGATCAGGCCACTGTATTGGTGGAGTATCCCAAGGCACAGGGAATCATTCAAGCGTCGTGGGCTTGGCCGTTCAACCGCAAGGACTTCGAGGTTTACGGCGAGCGCGCTTACGCCATCGCCACCGGCGGCGACGCGCTACGGGTGCGGCTGCCTGGCGGGCAAGAGGAAGCGCGCACGCCAGAGGCGTTGCCGGCCGAGGAGCGCGATTCGCTCTCCTATCTGAGCGCGATTGTCCGCGGAAATCGCAAGCCCGCGGGCCTGTCGTCACTCGCCAACAACATGATTGTGATCGAAATTCTGGATGCGGCGCGGGAATCGGCGCGAAGTGGCCAAAAAATAGTGCTAAAAGACACGAAGGTGAGGTAAACTAGATGCAAAAGGGGATTCGTGCCAAAACTTCTTGTCGCCTTAGTATCTCTTACTGTGCCGTCGCTATGCCTGGCAAGTTCCGCGAAGTTCCTGGACTACAGGGACTACTTGGTGGCCGGCACTCCGCAAGCGCTCGCCATCGCGGATTTGAACCGCGACGGTATCCCGGACATAGTAGTGGGCACGGCCGAAGGAACTCAGGTTCTGCTCGGCCGCGGTGACGGGACGTTTCTGCCACCGTTGACGGCTGGGAAAACTAGCGTCCTGTCAGTGGTGGTGGCCGACTTCAACAATGACGGTGTGCCCGACATCGCGGCCACCCTGCTCTCCAACGGTACCCATATATCCCTGGCGTTGGGCAATGGCAATGGGACCTTCCAGCCTCCGACGCTGCTCCCGATCCCCTGCGTGGATTGCTATCTGGCGGCGGCGGATTTCAATGGCGACGGCAACATGGATCTGGCCGTGGCCAGCACGTCGGTGCTCGTCGTGTTTCCAGGCAACGGGGACGGCACGTTTGGGAGCGGTTGGCCGGGGCATGGCACGCGGTTCACGACGGCTGTCAAGGCGGGCGATGTGGACCGGGACGGCAAGCCGGACCTGGTGGTGACGGACTTCGGCGCAGGGACCGTAATCGTGCTGTTGGGTAATGGCTCCGGCGCCTTCCAGCGCACGGATTACCCGGTAGGCGACTCGCCTTTCCAGACGGTTTTGGCGGATTTCAACGGTGATGGGCTGCCGGATCTGGCGGCTGTCGATCGCGATACCGATACGGTGGTCGTGCTGCTGAACCAGGGAGCGGGCCTGTTCGGGCCTTCCGCATCGTTCGGGGCCGGGTGCGCCCGATTTCAAGGCTGCACGCTCCAGGGGGTAGCCGCGGGCGATTTCACCCACAATGGCAAAATCGATCTGGCTACGCCGGGCGCCATTCTTTACGGCAACGGAGACGGGACGTTTCAGCGCCCCGCGGGGTTCGTTTCGGGGGCCTTCCCGTGGCAAGTCGCCAGCGCGGATTTCAACCACGACGGTTATGCCGACCTGCTGGTTGCCAACAGCGCGGCCACGAACGTTTCGGTGCTCCTGGCCGACGCACGATCCGAGATCCAGCCCTTGCGCGTGGCGGCCGGGAACCAGCCGAAAGCCGTGGCCACCGCAGATTTTAACGGGGATGGGCAATCTCCAGCGACTTCGGGACCTGGATTTACCTGGGCAACGGCGACGGAACCTTCCAGGCCGGGGCGCATTATGCGAAGTTCTTTGGCGATTGCACTTTCCATGTGGTCCAGGCGACGGCGGCGCCGTGCTTTGCGACAGCGGATTTTAATGGAGATGGCATCCCCGATCTGGTGGGGGCGGATTGGATCACAGGCACAGTGTCGTTCCTGCTGGGTAATGGCGACGGTACGTTCCGACGCGGCCCGCAGACGTTGAAGATCGCGGACGTCCCACAGGGCATCGCGGTTGGCGACTTCAATCGCGACGGGAAAATCGATGTGGCCGTGAGCGGCTATTTCGGATCGGTTTCCGTGTTTCCCGGTAACGGCGACGGCAGCTTCGGACCTGCGGTGACGCTCAGCGTCGGCGCCACCGGCGCGGGCCTGGCAGTGGGCGACGTGAACGGCGATGGCAATCCGGACATCGTGGTCGGCGGAGGCTCGAGCGAATCCGCGATTTCCTTAGGGGTCTTCCTGCTCACCGGCAACGGCGATCTGACTTTCAATGCCCCGGTGGAGCTTTTGGCGGACGAGGCGCCCAACGGAGTGGTGCTCGCGGATTTCAACGGCGACGGGCTCATCGATATCGCCTCGGTCGACTTCATGGGCGACGATGTCGCGATCTTCATCAATCAAGGCAACCTGACGTTCTCGCGCGGAGTACTTTATGGAGCAGGGAGCGGACCGGTGGCGCTTTGCAGCGTCGATCTGAATGGAGATGGCAAGCAAGACATCGTGGTGGTCAATCAGAAATCGAGCGATTTGAGCGTCTTGTTGCATGCGGCGCGGTAGGAAAGCCGTGGCGCAGGCTCTCCGCCAGCCGCGGCCTTACTGCTTGCGGGTCGCTTTGGATTTCCGGGTCTCCAGGTTTTTCATCACCCACTCGTCCGCCTTGGCGATGTCCGCCCGATACTCTTCGGCGGTGTCCTCCAGGTCCGCCTTTTCGCGATAGAGCAGATTCATATAGGCCATAGCATCGTCGTTTTCTGGAGCGATCTCGAGCGCCTTGTTTATGTTGTCGATGCCTTCCCGGACGACCGGCAGGTACTTCGTGCGAAGGGCCTGCCGCACTTCCGGGTCTCTCAGCGGACCCGGATCCTCCGGTTTCATGTCGAGCTTCGACCGCGCCTCCACGCGCGGTTGATAGCTGCGAGTCCAGGCGATCACCCCGAGCGTATAGAACGCGTTCGCGTTGTCCGGATTGACCACCGTAAGTTTCTCGTACCAGATCTTGGCTTCGTCCAGCTTCTTCCGATTGAAGTAAAGCGAGGCGATGGCCGAAATGGCGAGTTCGTTCTCCGGCTGCTGCTCCAGGACTGCTTCGTACTGCGCCGTGGCTTTGTCGGCGAACTCTTGATTCTCCGGTGAATCGCCGCCGGGGATGAACTGCTGCATGTAGGCGGTCGCCAGATACGCTCGCGCATTCACGCAAGCGGGATCCAATGCAACTGCAGCCTGGAAATGCTGCGTAGCCTCCCCATACTGGCCCTGCTTAGACGCGGCGACGCCCTCGGCCACTTCCGGCGCAGCCTGGCTGCCAGGGCACAGCGGAAGAAGCTGGGCGGGCAGCGGCGCGCACAGGCAAGCTACGGCGACACAGTTGTAAATGAGGCGAGCGCGCATGGCCAGGATCCTTATAAGATGATGGCAGGCCTGTAGCAGTGATGCAAGCGGCGACTCTCCGCTGTCCTACAGCGCCCTGCGCACGCTTCAGTTGAACACCGAAGAAGCAAAAAACTCGACCCGAGTGCATTTAATAATTCCAGCTTGTCAAGTCCGCGCCCTTCGGCGCCGTTTCCTCCACATGTTTGACCATCTCCGGCAAATAGTGCTGTTGCAGTCCCACTGCCGGATCACCTCAACGGTGCTCCACCAGCTTGGGGGTTATGTCGGCTCCGCAGTCGTTACACGGGAACTTGGGGGGCCTTGCCGTAATCTTCACCGACGTTGGCAACTCTAGTTCGATCTTTGTGGGGTTTGACGGCTTCGAGTTGGTACGTAAAGGTCGCCGTAAACGTCGCATTGACTGCCTTGTAGAACTTCCACGTCTTAACATTGGCTGTGGTAGGAACTGCGAGGAGCGGGTTTCCGGATGTGGCTTGAACAGCCACGACCTCACCGTCCTTCACCGTTACTTGTAGCCCAACAAGACCACTCACCCTTGCAGTCCTCGCCAGCGTTGGATATAGGGGCAGTTCTCCTCCTACAACCACAAGATATTGAGGACTCGTCGTCTCTTGAGCCCTGACGACCTGAGCGGCGGAGAGAGCGACTACCGATAAAATGAATGCCTCTTTCATGATCGACCTCATTTCTCTCAATACTTCCAGCTTGTCAAATCCGCGCCCTTCGGCGCCGTCTCCTCCATATGTTTGACCATCTCCGGCAAATAGTGCTGTTGCAGTCCCACCGCTGGGTCGAAGCTTCCCGCATAACAATGCGGCTTGCGCTGCCCGAAGTCAAACGACCCGTGGTAGTACGGATCGGTAGTCGTTTCCATGAAGTCCTGCAACAAATGCACGGCGCGGTCGAGATAGAAGCTGTCCGCGTCGCCTACACAGATATGTAACTTATCCGATAACTTGGGTCCCAGGCTCTTCCAGTCGCGTTGCATGATGTGACTGAGATCGTAACGGTCCTTTAAGTACTCAGCGGCCTTGTGGTCGATCTCTCCCGTGCGCTTATCGAAAATCGGCTTGGGATACCCATCGTCTCCCACGGAGCTAAAAACCGCCTGCCAGGCATCCAATTGTTCGCAGGAGCGGCCCTTGGTGCCCAGCACCAGCTCGTAGCGGTTCATCATCTCCATCGTGGAAAGCACCAGACCATCCGCCTGGCGCATGGCGGGCCGGGGCACGCGCGCAAAAGGACCCTCAATCCAAAACGCGTTCTTGTCTTCGTACAGGTTCATCGTCATGTAGGCGCGGAAATCCACTACGTCCGGACAGAACACCCACGCCCCGTTATAGAAATCGGGATAGAACACCTGCGAAGCCAGCGCCTCCCAGCCGCCCGTCGAGCCACCGTAAACGGCCCGTGCCCATCCCTGCCCGATGCCGCGAAATTTCTTCTCTACGTACGGGATCAACTCCTGCGTGATGGCATCGCCATAGGGACCGATGTTGGCCGAATTCACCGCGTAGGAATCGTCGAAATACGGATTGGCGTGCTGAATCGTCATGATGATGACCCGCGGCAGGCGTCCGGCGGTCCAATCCTGATAGAGCTTGTAACCCGATCCTTTGCTGGGCTCGGTTTGAAACGCCAGAGACCCTCTCAGTCCAGGACTGAAATGACCTTGCAGTACGATTAGCGGGTAGGATGCCTTAGGATGCTCTTCCCATCCGTCGGGCAGCAGGATCACCGCGCCTAACTCAACCGGCTGTCCCCAAAAGTGGCTCAGCATCTCGCTCCGGATCTTGACATGCTTCACCCACTTGGTGTCTGGCTCAACGGCTGGGACACTCGGGACCTTTTCGGTCAGCGACAGGCGAATGACCTGATCGGACGCCGGATCGAGATGCACTTTCTGAGTCTTGCTATAGAGGTTGCCGGGCTTCCGCGCCCACTGTTGCCCCTCGCCTTTATCAGGCGGCAACTTGACCGTGTGTCCGTTGGCCAGATGAAAAGTCTCGTAGATATTAAGGAAACCCTGGACATAATAGTCGCCTGCGGGAATGTCGTTCAGGCTGTCTCGCGGATAGCCGAGCGTGGCCGAATCCACAAGAGCGGCGGCGCCGGGCGCGAGTCCGTCCACATCCACGGCGAAGGCCTGCTGCGTGCGGCCCGTGAAGTTGATCTGGAACCGCGGCTCCGGGCTTTCGCTGGTGGAGATCAGCAGCAGCACGTGGCCATCGAGCGGCGCGGCGCTCATCTGGATAGGGAAAGAGATCTCAAAACGCTGCGCCGCGGTGCAAGGCAGCGCCAGCACCGCAAGGATCAAAACGGTAGACACGTATGTCATAGTCCTCATCGATTTTATGACCTGTTTCGTGGCTGTCTTAGCGGCGTTTATCCGCGTTCATCGGCGGTTGCCTTTCCGCGCCTACCGCGGCGTAATCAACCCGCCCAGCTTATCCTGCTCTCCCGACCCCACGCGCGGAAAGCGCGTGGCGTAGGCTTCCAGGTACTTCAGCCCGGCCCCGGTATTATAAATAACGATGCGCTCCTCCGGCCTCAGGAAGCCCGAGCGCAGCAGCTTCTCCAGCGCGGCTACGCATGCCGCGCCTTCCGGCGCGGCGAAGATGCCTTCCTCGCGCGCCAACTGAATACCGGCATCCAACAACTCCGCGTCGGTCACCGCCAGCGCCGTGCCACCGCTCGCACGCACGGCATCCAGGATTAGGAAATCGCCCAGCGGCTTGGGCACGCGCAGCCCGGCCGCCACGGTCGAGGCATTCTCCCAGAACTGGCTGCGCGCCTCGCCGCGCTCGAAGGCGCGCACCACCGGCTGGCAGCCCTCCACCTGCACGGCGATCATCTTGGGCCGCTTGGCGCCGATCCAGCCCAAGGCCTCCAGTTCCTCGAACGCCTTCCACATCCCGATGATGCCCACGCCGCCGCCTGTCGGATAGAAGATCGCATCGGGCAGTTGCCAGTCGAGCTGCTCGGCCACCTCGA
>JBEKUO010000518.1:0-5656 GCA_049514955.1 Bryobacteraceae bacterium
GCCGGCTTGCTGCGCGCCGCAGGCATCGAGCGATCCAAGATGCCAGACCTGCGGCCGGTCGACGCTGTTCTGGGCGAGCTGAAGCCGGAAGTAGCGGCGGAACTCGGCCTGCTGCCTGGCACGCGCGTGGTGATGGGATCGGGCGACAGCCATGCGGCCACGGTGGGCGCCGGATGCGTGCGTGACTACGACGGTTATTTCTGCATCGGCACCACGGCATGGCTGAGTTGCCATGTGCCATGGAAGAAGACGGATGTGACGCATTCGCTGGCAACCATGCCCGCCGCGCTGCCCGGCCGTTACATCGTCAGCGCCGAACAGGGCACCGCGGGTCGCTGCCTGGAGTTCCTGAAGAACAATATCCTGTTCCCGGTGAACGGGCAGAATCCCGCGGAGGGCGATCTTTACGGCATGCTAAATGCGGAGGCCGCGCAAGTCGCGCCGGGAAGCGAAGGCCTGATCTTCACACCGTGGATTAATGGAGTGCTGGCGCCCCGCGAGGACCACTACACCCGCAGCGCTTTCTTCAATCAGACGGCCCGCACCACACGTGCCCACTATGTGCGCGCCGTGATGGAGGGCGTGGCGTTCAACCTGCGATGGCTGAAGGGCCACGTCGAGAAGTTTATCGGCCGGCCGTTCGCGCAACTCAATTTCATCGGCGGCGGCGCGACCTCGGAGGTATGGTGCCAGATCCAGGCGGACATTCTGGGCTGCCCGGTGCGGCGCATCGCCAACGCGCGCAGCGCCAACGCGGTGGGCGCGGCCCTGGCGGCTTTCAGCGCGCTGGGCGAAATCCGCGTGGAGGAGATCGCGCAGATTGTGCAGGTGGCGGAGACTTATCAGCCGGAGGAAAACCACCGCCGGGTGTACGATGAACAGTTCCGCGAGTTTTTGGAATTCTACCGGCGGATGCGGCCCATTTATCGGCGGCTGAACCCGGTGATTCATCCAGTATGAAGAAAGAGAGGCATCAAATTGTCTGAAGCAACGTCTGTAGCGGAAGCCCCGGAAACGGTGAGCTACGCACGCCTCCCGGAGAAGGGCCGCAACCAGGAAGACATCCTGCGCGAACTGCGCGCGATGGCTGTGCGCGAGGACGCGCGCTGGGAGACCGGACAGATTTCCGGCAGCTACTATCACGCCGGCAAGGAGCATTTCGCTTTTTTGAACCAAGTCTACGGCCTGTTCTCGCACGTGAACATCCTGCAACGCGACATGTGCCCCAGCGGCACCAAGTTCGAGGCGGAGATCGTGTCGATGACCGCCCGCATGCTGCATGGCGATGCGGTGGAAGCGCCGGACGAAGTAGTGGGCGCGATCACCTCCGGAGGCAGCGAGAGCATCATGCTGCCGATGCTGGCGTATCGCGAACAGGCGCGCGCGGCGGGCAACATGGCGCCGGAGATGGTAGCGCCCGCGACCGCGCATCCGGCATTCGACAAGGGGGCCTGGTACTTCGGCGTCAAGCTGGTGCGGGTGCCGGTGGGCCCGGACCTGCTGGCCGACGTCGATGCGATGCGCGCCGCGATCAACGCGAACACCGTGGCCTTGGTGGGGTCGGCCGGCAATTACCCTTACGGCCTGATCGATCCGCTGGAGCGATTGTCGAGCCTGGCGGTGGAGCGCGGCATCGGCATGCACGTAGACGGCTGCTACGGCGGGTTCATGCTGCCCTGGCTGGAGCGCCTGGGTTACCCGATTCCGCTGTTCGATTTCCGGCTGCCGGGTGTGACGTCGATGTCCTGCGACACGCATAAGTGGGGGTACGGCCCGAAGGGCGCGTCGGTGGTGCGGTACCGGAATCGCGCGCTGCGGCGCCGGCAATACTTCACGGTGAGCAATTGGGCGGGCGGGTTGTACGCTTCGCCGACGCTGGCGGGCAGCCGCTCGGAGGGAATCTCCGCGGCGACATGGGCGGCCATGGTGTCGCTGGGCGAGGAGGGCTATCTGGATGTCGCGCGGAAGATCATGGCAGTGGCGAATGCCATCAAGGCGGGCGCCAGCTCGATACCCGAGATTCGAATTGCCGGCGATCCGACGTTCTGCATCGCATTCATGTCGGACAAGGTGGATATCTGCCACGTGAACGACTATCTGGCCGGCAAGGGATGGCGCATGAATGGGCTGCAATCGCCTCCTGGATTTCATTTCTGCATCACGCGTCCGCAGACTGTGCCGGGGTTAGCGGACAGGTTCCTTGCGGATTTGAAAGAGGCTGTGGCGTATGCCAAGACCCCGCCGACGCAGCCATCGAAAAGCGGGGCGATTTATGGTGGAGGGTTGGCGAGCGTGCCGCCGGCTATGGTCGCGCAGTTTATGTGCGATCATTTGGACGCTATGTACGCACTATGAGCTGGTGGTTAGTGGTTGGTGGTGACGTGAGCCTTGACGAAAGTCTAGCGGATCGGGACTCGAGGCGGTATACTAAATCGAAGGCGGAGCACCAGATGCAAGTGCGTACATTTATCGATGTGATTCCTCAAGGGGATGGTCGTGATCGGTATCAGGTAGGGGTTTTTGTGGAGGGGCCGTCTCACGCTTACCCAACCATTAGGGGCGTAGATGTAGGGTTCGTCTGTGGAAGGCTCGGACAGCTTGGGTGGTCGCTGCTCCGAGAGCGGTTTGAGTCGCGGGGACGGCTTGAAAACGAGGTAGTAGATGTTAGCCCAGCGCAATTGGAACTGTTAGGGTTCACTCCAGCGGATGTTTCACTTTTGCTTTCTGCCGGCCTGCGGCATAGTGCATAAAGAGTGTGGACCACGCTGCCGCATTTTTGGTGACTCTAGTATTCGCTGCCGCTGCTAGTGCACAGCAGGAAAGCCCATCGGAGTCCAAAGCCCAGCGAACAACTGCCACGTGGCTGTTCAGGACCGATCTGGAATGCCATTGGAGTATCGACGGCGAGGCCAAGGGGCTGCTGCGTCTCGATGACCGTGTCCGCGTGACCCTGGAACTGGGCGAGCATCTTATCGAAGCAGTGCCGGCGTCCGGGGGACCACGCTGGGAGCAGGTAATCACCGTCAAAGAGCCGAAGGCGCAGGTCTTTACAATTCCCTTGTTGGCCAGCCAGAACGTACAGCGGCGCAGTCAGGAAAGAGCGGAACTGGAAAAGGAGCGCGCGGCGGAGCGCGCCGAGATAGAGAAGCGGCGTAGCGCGGAGAGGGCCGAGACTGAGAAGCGTGGCTATTGGGTCGATCCCGGGACGCGACTGATGTGGGCGGCGCAAGCCAATGGTGGTGTCGATTGGTACGAAGGCACGAAGTATTGCCGGAAACTCAGGGTGGGGGGCTACCGTGATTGGCGGCTGCCTATGATCGAGGAGCTCGAACGGATTCGCGACCCTGGCCCGCCGGCCGCTCCCAAAGGGGGCATTGTCGCCTACGAGTTGGTTTGGAGCAGTACCCAGGGACAAACGCGTCGGGAAGCGCGAACCTTCGACTTCTGGAGCGGTCAGATCGACCCGAAGGCGCTGGACTACAACGGAGTCCTGGAAGGCGCAATAGCCACGAACGCCAGCCCCCAGCACATCAGTGGCTCTTTCATCACAAGCGCGCTATGTGTGCGCCCGTGAGCATTAACTCCACCGCAACTATAGCGTGACCGTCTGATCGCCCGTGCTGAGGCGGAGCATTTGCTTAACGTCGTCGATTGAAAAAGGCGGCTCCCGGCGGTGAATAACGGCATGGCAGTTTGGGCAGACTGGCCGCAGATCCTTGATCGGATTCAACCGGTACTTCGTTCCCACCTGGGCGATTGGTATGATGTGGTGCACTTGGATGTATCCGGCGGCTGCTTCGCCGTACTTAGCGTCGAAAGTGAACTCACACGCCGCGCAACTCCTCCCGTAGTGACGGAGGCACGTCTCCCGCGCTCGACGGTTCCTCTCGTAGGCATTTACTAGCACCTGTCGAGCGCAACCCTCCAAGTACTCGATCTCGGGAAGCAGTTCCTCAGGTGCAAAGTGCTCGGGCCTCAGGGCGGCGTTCTTGTCGGACGGCCCGACAGCCGCATGTGACCTGAGGATGAGCCGTCTTGCCTCCGCTAGGTCCTGCTCGCCAGCAATCCGAAAGACTGATGGAAATCGCACTGCCCAGTTGGAGCTCGACGGGGTTGGTTGAAGGGCGGCATCGTCGCGCGGATCGAGTGCGAGAAACACTCGGACACCTTGTTGCGCCGGATTGAGGTAAGCCGCAGCTCTTCGAGGCGTCTTGAAGGCGGCGTAGTACTTTGCTTCGGTGTATTGCAACTGAGGAAGCCCGTCGCGGAGGCGGTGTATCCATTTTCGAGTTGTACGGCTTGACTGAACCAGTGCCGCTCGTGAGCCCATGCGCTTTGCCTCCACCGCGATTTTATCGCTCTGCAAATTCCTCCGGGCGGATGCCTTCAAGCGCGGCGCCGAAATCGGCCAGCGCCGCGTAGATTGCTAGCGCGTTCGCCGCGTCTGCTTTTATGAAGAGATCAATGTCTTTGGTAAAACGCGGCTGGGCATGAAAGCTGACGGCGTAACCGCCGACAATCAGGTACTTAACGCCATGGGCATGGAAGGCGGACAAAAGGTCTTTGTAGTCTTGGTACATCCGGCTTCATCTCCCAGCCTTTGAGTTCGTAGGCGGTGCGGACCATTTCCTCAACGGCGTCCATCCGTTCCTGCACAGGCCGGCTCTGCCAGTACCGATATTCGTCGGCCTTCATTTCATCCAGGCTGGTGTATTTACGGATGGTCTTGTCCATGGGTTCGTGGCGCGGCCTATTGGCCTCGGCCCTTCTCCCAGAATACCGCTTGTGCGGCTGCTCTGACGCTCCCGCAAGACAGGTTGGGAGTCCTGTCCTTTCAAATTTTCCAGGCTAACAACGCCCCCTGAAACACGGGCATGGGAGGGGGTCAGTTCGTTGCTCACAGTATTCCAAGAAGGGCCCACCAGTCCTGCGTGGCATGCAAGACGCGCACGATGGAAACGCCGTCCGGGCGGGGCAGATAGAAGATCAGAAACTTTTCAAACCCGCTAACCCGCCATTTGCGCAACCCGGCCCGCTTCGGCGAGCGCAAGGACAGCGGGGCGCCCATGCCCGGATTCCGGGACACATCCGTGAAACTCGCGCTGGCATTCGCCAGGAACCGTTCCGCGGTCTCGAAGTCGGCATGCTCGCCCAAGTACACGTAGTGTGCGACCAAGTCGCGCTTGGCGCTGGCCCGCTTATGGACCGTGGCCACGTCAGCCCTTCTTTTTGCGGCGTTTGAGCTGCGCCAGCGCTGCCTTGCGGATATCCTCGAAATCCCGCTTCGTCAGCTCGCTCTCTTCACTCTCCAGCCCTTCGAGCAATAACGCCTCCAGCCGTTCCTCGGCCTTGCGCTTCTCGTCGTCGCGGATCAGTTCGCGGATGTATTCGCTCACGCTGCTGTAGCGTCCTTCAGCGATCTGATGATCGATGAATTGCTTGAGCGGATCGGGCAAGGAGATATTCATGGTTTGCATGACACGAACTCCTGATGCTGCTCATAGCCTAGCACGCATGGCAGTTCTTGTCAATTGTTGCTATAATCGCTCGGAGGCGCAAACGAATGCCCGATCATGGCGCATCCTACCCGGCTGCACTCCGGCGATGGCTGGTACTGCTGGCGTTCCTCGGCGCACTGATTCTCACGCAGATCTTC
>JBEKUO010000519.1:0-5654 GCA_049514955.1 Bryobacteraceae bacterium
CCACGGCGATGAATTCGCCCGGCTGGAGCAGGCCGCGCAGTGGATGTTGCCAGCGCACTAAGCCCTCGAATCCGGCGATGTGGCCGGTGCGCAGGTCGACGATCGGCTGATAGTGGAGGCGCAGCTCATCGCGCTCGATGGCCCGCCGCAGGTCGGTCTCCACCTGCAGGCGGGTGACTGCACGGCGGCGCATGTCCACGTCGAAGATCTCGAAGCGCGCCCGGCCAGCCTCCTTGGCGCAGTACATGGCTGTATCGGCGTCGCGCAAGAGGTCGTCGGGCCGCTGGTATCCAATGGTGCTGACGGCGATCCCGATACTGACCGTGGCAAACACCTCATAGCCGTTGAGCAGGAAGGGCGCGCGCAACTCCGCGGCGATGCGCTCAGCGACCGCGACGGCATCGCCGGCCTGCCGGATTTCATGGAGCAGCACGGCGAACTCGTCGCCGCCCAGGCGGGCGACGCTGCAGTCTTCCCGCAGCCGCGCCACAGTGTCTGCCGAGCGCAGCCCCGTACGCAGCCGCTCGGCGATGCCTTGCAACAGCAGGTCTCCGATGAAATGACCGAGACTGTCATTGACATTCTTGAAGCGGTCCACGTCCAGAAACAGGACGGCGAACACCTGGTCCGGGCGGCGCTTGGCCTGTTCGATCACCTGCTCCAGGCGGTCCATAAACAGGAGACGGTTGGGAAGACCAGTGAGCGGGTCGGCGACCTTGGCCGCGGTGATGTCGGTCTGCGAGCCGGCCATGCGGGTGGCCTCGCCGGCGGCGTCCCAAACCGCCAGCCCACGGGTGAGCATCCAGCGATACGCGCCATCCTCGCAGAGGATGCGGTGTTCGCATTCCAGTTGTGGCGTCCGCCCGCGCCGGTGCTCGTCAAGGGCAGCCTCGAAGCGCGGCCGGTCGTCCGCATGCACGCGGCTAAGCCACTCTTCGGGCCGGCAGCCGATGGACCCCTCGTCGCAGCCGATCATCTCTTTCCACCGCGGAGAGAAGTAGATCTCGCCGGTCTTCAGGTTCCAGTCCCACAAGCCGTCGTTGGCGCCCCGCGCGGCCAGGGCGTAGCGCTCCTCGCTCTCGCGCAAGGCGTCCTGAAGAGCTCTTTGGGACAGGTGCGTGCGGATGCGCGCCAGGGCCACCGGCAGGTCCACCGGTTTGGTGATGTAGTCGTTGGCGCCCAACTCCAGCGCTTCCACGATGCTGGCGCTTTGAATTTCGGCGGTCACCATGATCACCGGAAGCTGGGTGGGGGAGTACTGCCGGCGAATGGCCTGCAGCACGTCCACGCCGCTCATACCGGGCATGCGGATATCGAGGAGCACAAGATCGAGGGGGTGGCTGTGGATCGCTTCGAGCGCCTGCGGTCCGTCTTCGGCGACCATCACGGTAAACCCATGCCGCCGCAGGCGGCGGGACAGCATGTCGCGGTTGGATTCTTCGTCGTCCACAATCAGCAGGGCCATCTTAGCGAACCTCCTCCGCCGCGGGCCGGTCCGGATCGATACGGAGCGGGCTGGGAGTCAGGCCGGCGGCGATGCGCGCCAGGCCGCCGCCGGCAAGGTCGCCTTTTTTCAGGATTCGCCTCACGCTCCCGTTCAGCCGCACCTGTTCCTCCGGGCTCAAGTCTTTGGCGGTCAGCACCACGATGGGGATATCGCGCCAATCCTCGTGCTGGCTGAGCGCGGCGACGAAATCGAATCCGTCCATTCCGGGCATCACCAGATCCAGCACAATGAGGCCGGGCTTCTGCCTGGCGATGCGACGCAGGGCGGCGCGGCCATCGCCGGCTTCGACGACGTGGTGGAAGTGCTTCTTCAGGACGCGGGCGGTCAACTCACGCGCCGCAGGATCGTCGTCCACCAACAGGACAGGGCCGGCCAGCCTGTCCGGCTGGAACTTCTGGAGCACGGCAGCGAAGCGCTCGGGCGCCACCGGCTTCCGCAGGTACTCGGCGGCGCCCAGCCTGTATGCCAGGCCGCGGTCGTCGGAGATGGTGTGCAGGACGACGGGGATGGCGGCCAGCTTCGGGTCGGCTTTCAAGGCGCTCAGAACGGACCAGCCGTCCATACCTGGCAGGAACACGTCGAGCGCGATGATGGCCGGACACAATTGGGCGGCTTTGCGCAAGCCTTCCTCGCCGCTGGAGGCCAGCGCTACGTCAAAGCCTTCCTTGGGCAAGCAGCGCTGCATCAGATCGTGCACCGTGGGGTCGTCGTCGATCACCAGGACGGTATTCGGCCGCGGCTTTGAGCCGGCCGGCATCGCGGTTTTCGGTGCGGACTCCAGGGCAGGCATGCGGTCCGGGTACGGCAGGCGCATGGTGAATGTGGAGCCTTTGCCGGGCTCACTGACCACGGTGATGCGGCCGCCCATGAGCTGGCAGAGCCTCTGGCTGATCGCCAACCCCAAACCCGTCCCGCCATAATTGCGGGTCGTGGATGCGTCCACTTGGGAGAACGACCGGAACAGCTTATGCAGTTGGTCCGCGGCAATCCCGATTCCGGTATCGCTGACGCGCCACTCGATCCAATCCGTGCCATTTTCCGTCACCGGAAGCACCGCGAGCGTGATGTCGCCGTTCTTCGTAAATTTGCAGGCATTGCTCAGCAGGTTGTAGAGGCTCTGGCGGAACTTCAACAAATCCACGCGCATGCTATGCGGACCGGCGCCATTGTGCAATATCAGCCGGTTGCCGTTCTTCCGAAGCAGCGGCTCCATGGTATTGGCCGCTTCTTCGAGGATTTGAGGAATGGAGGCGTCTTCGAATGACAGCTCCGCCTTGCCCGCTTCGACTTTGGACAAATCGAGCACGTCGTTGATCAGCATGAGCAGGTGCTTGCCGGCGGAGGTGATGCGCGCCAGGTCCGAAACAAGTTTAGTATTCTCTCCCTCTTCGGCCTCCTCGCGCAGCATCTCGCCGTAGCCGATGATGGCGTTCAGAGGGGTGCGCAGCTCGTGGCTCATGTTGGCGAGGAAGTCGCTTTTGGCGCGGTTGGACTCCTCGGCGGCCTGCTTGGCGGCGAGCAGCTCCTCCTCGATGCGCTGGCGCTCGGCGATTTCGACGCATAGCTCCTCGACGTGCTGCTGGAGCGCGCTCTGGGCCTGGTCGAGGGCCACGCTGTGGGCCTGGATTTGCGCCATCATCTCGTTGAAGCGGTCCACCAGCGCACCGATCTCGTCGTCGCCGATTTTCACGGCCCGCAGCGAATAGATTCTTTCGGCGGAAACGCGGCTGGCCATCTCCGCCAAGCGCAGCACGGGCTCCGAGATGACCCGCTGCAGACTGGAGGAAAGCAGGAATGCCGCCAGCGAGGAGGCCAGCAGCACGGCCAGTACGATACCGGCATAGCGTTCGAGGCGCATGTAGATGTCCTGCAGGTCCCTATTCAGGTAGAGCGTGCCGATCCACTCTCCATCGAAGGTGATGCGCCGGAACAATAGCATATGATGGTTTCGAAACTCGACACCCTCGTTTCCCGGACGGCGCGGCAGATCGCGCCGCGATTCACCGCGCAGAAACGCGGCGAAGGGCCGCCCATCCTTTGTGTAGATGCAGGCGGAGACCATGCGCAGATCGGCCCGTAGCGCGGCCAGGGTTTCACCGGCCGAGCGGCGATCGTCGAACGCTAGCGCCGCGGTGCTGTTTTCGGCGATAATCTGAGCCACAGTCGAGAGTCGCCGCGTGGCCGTTTCGCGATAGGTGATCAGTTCGTACGCCAGGAACGTGGAACAGGCCAGCAGCAGCGCCACGGTGCTGGTCAGCATGATGATCCCGATCAGCTTGCGTTTGATGGATACGTCCCGGAACGCGCGCATGCTATTCCCTCGGGCGGGGCGGGGCCTCCGGCCGTATGGCCGTCAGCCGCAGCAGTTGCGAGCTGATCCCGAGGTCCGCCTGCTGCGCGGCTTGCAGATTGATCTTGACGCGGATCCGGTGGCCATCCCAAATGAAGCCGATGATGCCCCCCAGCTTGGCGAACTGTTCGCCGTTGCCTATGGTCAGGACAGGCGCGTGACCGAGTGCGCGCAGTACTCCGGCAACCTGCTGGCGATCGGACGCGCCGACGAACAGCACATGGCAGGCTTTCATGCCGGTCGGGGACTCGATCCGGCGCACGACGACAGGATGCCCGGAAACTGCCTTGTTCCGCAGGGCGGTATCCAGCCATGAGCCAAATGGATCGTCTCCCAGGACGCCAACCACGAGGGGGGCGGCGCCTACGCCCAACGCGCTGGTCGGCCAATCGATGAACTTGGTGAAGTTGTACAGCATGGCGCTCTTGATTTCGTACTCGGAGTAGCCGGGGGCCGGCAGAGTGCCCATATCCTCAGCCGCCAGGGACACAGGCCCCAGAAGCACTAAAGTGAGAAACAGGAGAACACCTGCCGCCATAGGGCGGGTCGCTCCAAGCTGAGTACTTGGGACTGCCGGCTTCAGGACGACCATGTAACCTTCAAGTAGGCTGTTCTGCCCGGCTTCCTGCCGGGCGCCTCGCGCGACAGCCAATGGCCCGCCAGCAACGGCGCCAGTGGCAGCACGTTCCTCCAGAGCCGGTGGAGGCACGGGTGGGTCGCTGACAAATTCGTCATCGATATGGCTATCGGCGGGATTTGGAAGAGACTTTATCCTGCTAATATCGGATTATGCCGCCTCACACGATCTGCCGCCGAGCCGCGATCCTAACCGTTGCCTCTGCCGCGTTGGGCCATGCGCTGAGGGCCGAAGGGGAACGCGAACCGGCGCCCAGATTCACGGCTAAGACGCTCGATGGGGAGAAGTTCAGCAACGAGTCGCTGAAGGGGAAGGTCGTGCTCGTGCAATTCTGGGCGACGTGGTGTCAATATTGCCGGCGCGATCAACCGGCGGTGGACGCCATCGTTGGGGACTTCGACGATAAGGGACTGGTGGTGTTAGCGGTGAACGTGGGCGAGCCCAAGAGGAAGGTGAAGCAGTATCTGGCGGAATCGCCGCGGGCGTGCCGGATCGTCCTGATGGAGGATACCAACCTGGCGGCCCTTTATGCCGCGCGGTCCTATCCGCTGTATGTGCTGATCGACCGCGAGGGCAATGTCGCTGGCAAGCAGGCCGGCGCCGCGGGAGAAGATGCCCTGCGGCGTTTGCTGCGCAAGGCCGGGCTGGAAGGGGAGTAGGTTGACCGTGGCGCAAGCTTTAGCTTGCTGCGGCGAACTTCAGTTCGCCGGGCGAGCAATGCTCGCCTTGGCAGGCGGAACCGCCTGCCCCACCACTGGCCCCACCATTAGAGAGCCGCTACGATCACGGGCCGCGACGTGGGTTGCGGCACGCCGGCCTCCGGTTCCAGCGTGACTGCCACAGCGCCGGTGCTGGCTACGTCCACGGGGCCGGGCAGCACGTGCAGCGCGGTCCCATCCGTCGCCGACTGGAACATGCCGGCCGGCAGCGGTTTGCCTCCCTTCGGGATCACCCACATCTCGTAAGCCTTGCCGGCGGGCGCCGGGGGCAGGTTGGAGGCCAGCAGCAGCACGCCGCGCTTGGGATCCAGGAAAACACGGCCACGCGGAGGCATCGCGGGGCCCGTGCCGAAAACGACTTGCCGCGCATCCGGCTGGTTCAGGATTTCAAAAGCCCGATTCAGGCGCGCCAGCTCGCGGGTTTGGGAGACCGACAGCGAT
>JBEKUO010000520.1:0-5653 GCA_049514955.1 Bryobacteraceae bacterium
CGCGCGTGATTTGGCGGATCATGTCGAAAGCCTGCGCGCGCACGCGGTCCACGCGGCGGCCGGCCTCCAAGTGCGATTCCAGCGCGTCCGCGCTCCAGCAGGCCTCGAAGTATTGGATCAGCTCCGCCGAGCTAACCACCTCCACGCCGAGGCTGCGCACCAGCTCCACAGTGCCTGCGTCCACCATGGCGACGTAAGGGATGGCGCACATCGGCGAATATTGCATGGCCACCCGATGCGCGCCGCCCGTGAGCGAGCGCAGCCCACCGACCTGCTCGCTCCAACTGGAGTAGCGGATCTTGTCGCCGGGCAGATCGTCGAGCCTGGCCGATTCGATGCGGTGCACCAGCCCGCGCGGCTCGCCGGACGCCGGAATCCAGTAATACCAGCGCCGGGTCACGTGCGATTCCGGTTGAAAGCCCAACACGCGGTACGCCAGCGGGTCTCTCTGATGGTGGTCGAAGAACAGCCATCCATCCAACTTCTCTTTGCGAAGCTCTTGCTGAATTGCTGTGAGGTTCATTTTTCAAAAGGCTCCAGATTGGCGCGCGTGGGCGGCGCGGTCGCCAGGCTGACTACGATCAGCGCCAGCACGGAAACGCCCAGCGCCGGATACACCGCATCCAGCCATTGTATGTCCAGGAGTTGCCACGCCACCGTGATCGCGGTTCCCAAAATAATCGAGCTGATGGCGCCCGCCTTGTTGGCCCGCTTCCAGAAGAATACAGCCATCACCGAGGGCGTGACCGCCGCGCCGTAAACCGTGTACGCATACAGCGCGGCTCTCAGAATGGACTCGAAATAGGCTGCCTGCAACAGCGCGAACAAGCCCAGCAGGATCACCAACGCGCGCGAGACAAAAAGCGTCCTCCGTTCGCCCGCCTGCGGATCGATGAAGCGCTTGTAGACGTCGTGAATCAGGTTGCTGGCTGGTGAGAAAAGGTAATTGTTGGCTGTCGAGATCACCTTGGCGAAGACGCCCCCCAGCAGGATTGCGCCCACGACCTCCGGCAAGCGCATACGCGCCGTCAGCGGAATGATCTCGCGCGGCCGGTCCGTGTGCAGCGTGGCGCTGCCGATCACGGCGATTGTGATGATAACGGTTTCCAGGATTAAGGTGCCGGCGATCCATCCGAAGACGGCCCAGCGCGCGTCGCGTTCGGATCGCGCGGAAAAGAATTTCTGATACATGCCCTGGTTGCCGATCAGCAGCAGCAGCGTCGGCAACAGGTATCCGAGGCAGTGCACCCAGCCGAGCGGCCCGAACACAGTGAAGTGATCGGCCGGCAAAGCCGCGTGAACCGCTGGCCAGCCGCCCGTGCGCGCCAACAGAATCGGGAGGGAAATCAGCGCGATGGTGGTCACCAGCAGGCCTATGATCAGGTCCAGATAAGCAACCGACGCCATGCCCGCCAGCGCCGTGAAAGTGATCACGAACCCGGCGATGATGTTCATGCCGGCCTTCGGATCGAGCGTCGGAAAGATCAGATGCAGAATATCGCCACCGCCTTTGAACTGGTAGCTGGTGATGACGGTGTACGAAATCACGATAGCTACGGTGGCCAGCACGCGCGCCGTGGCGTTGTAGCGCGTCTCCAGCAAATCCGGCACGGTGAACTGGGCGAAGCGCCGGGCGCGTCCCGCGATGAGGGCGATCAGAACGAGCCCGACCCAGCCGCCCGCCGGCTGCCATAGCGCCGAGAAGCCGTTGCGGTAGGCGTTCTCGCCGCCGGCGAACAGGCTGCCCGCGCCGATCCAAGAGGAGAGCAGCGTGAACACCAGCACGGGCCAGGTGAGCTTGCGGCCGGCTACCAGGAAATCGGCCTGGTTCTTGACGCCTAACGAGCGCACCAGGGCGGTCCCCAGCAATACCGCTACGATCACCGACAGCACTGCGACGTAGATCATTCAGTTCAGCCTGCTTTCATCCGCTCAGCCTGCTTTCCAAAAAGCGCACCAGTGCCGCGCGGACTGAAGTCCGAGCTTGGGCGAGCTTCACTCGCCTGCGCCGGCAAGAGTGCCGGCGCGGCAGGCAGGAGTGCCTGCGCCACGGCGATCCTCCTTCTCAAACGGCCAAACTCCAGGGTGCGGACAGGTCGCGCCTTGACAGGCTGAAGCCTGTCCCACCACGCGCTCAAGCCTGTCCCACCAATCTTCTTTCCACAGCTTCCTGCGAAGCTCCATCTATCTCGACCACTTTGGTCCGGCTTGTCAAGCCTATCACGATCCGCACGCGCGATTGCGGCACGCCGGCCAGCTCCGCGAAGAACCGCACGCACGCTGCGTTGGCCTTGCCATCCGCGGGCGGAGCCGCGAGATCCAGCTTCCACGCGTCGCCGATTTTGCCGGCAACCCGCGTCCGCTTGGCGCGCGGATGCACCTTCACCGTGATACGCGCCATTCGATTTGCGCCCTCAGATTCGCCACCCCCGCCGCCACGCGAGTGTCCACCACTTCGAACGGAATTACGTCGTCCAGCCAGTCGTGGCTCGATCCGTCGGGGTTCTGCATGGCCACCGTCAGGGTGTAAGGCTGCGGCGTAAGCCAGCAGGCGAAGTGGAAATCCACCTCCAGCTCGTCGCCGGCCTGGTAGCTGCCCAGGTGCGCCTTTTCGATGCGGGTGTTGGTCCCGTACACGTCCATGCCGATCCGCGTACGGATCAAAATGCCCACCATCGGATCGCATTTCGGCTGATGAAACCGGGTGCGCACGCGCACCGTGACGGTCTCGCCGCTGGCCACCGAAGTCGCCGGCACGCCCGCGGCGTTCAGCAAGTCGACGCCCAGGATTTCGCTAGCGCCATCGCCATGCCGGTAACTGGCGCCGAAGCGCTGCTGCCGCTCCTGGCTCGCCTGCTGCTTTTCCAGCACCAGTCCGATATAGCGGTTGATCACGTCGCTGGGCGCGCCCTGCGCCTCGATCCGCCCGTTCAGCAGCAGAATGGCGCGATCCGAAAGCTGCTTCACCAAGCCAAGGTCATGCGAGACGAACAGCACCGTGATTTTGCGTTCGCGCAGCTCCTCGAACTTGCGCACGCAGCGATTGGCGAATACCGCGTCGCCTACGGCCAGCGCTTCATCCACGATCAGGATTTCGGGGTCCACGTGGATGGCCGTGGCGAAGGCCAGCCGCACATACATGCCGCTCGAATATTCCTTGACGGGCCGCGCGATGAACTCGCCGATCTCCGCGAAGGCCTCGATCGAAGGCATGGCGCGCTCGATTTCCGCGCGGCTCAACCCCATGATTTCGCCGTTCAGAAACACGTTCTCTCGCCCGCTGAATTCGGGGTTGAAGCCCGCGCCCAGCTCCAGCAGCGCCGCGATGCGACCGCGCGTCACCACACGGCCCAGCGTGGGTTGCAAGATGCCGCTCACGATCTGCAAGAGTGTGCTTTTGCCGCAGCCGTTCGGCCCGACCAACCCCAGCGTCTCGCCTTTTTCGACCTGGAAGCTGATGTCGCGCAACGCCCAGAAGTCGGTGTGCAGCTTGCGCCGGCCGAACGGCAGCGCCTCTCGCAAACGGTCGGACGGGCGGGGGTACAGCTTGTAAAGCTTCGAGACGTTTTGCGCCAAAACCACAAGGTCTTATTGTGACAGCAAAGCAGGGTGCTGGGCACTAGAGGCGTTGGGGTGCTGGCGTACGCCCCAGAACTGGGTGATGGGTTTTGCCTAACCCAGCACCCCAGAACCCGACACCCTCTTTTCCGTACATCCTTTTCGCCCGGCGCGCGTCAAATGGTCAGGGTAGGGTATACTCTTATCTAAGGACGGGTTTTCCGGATGGCCCAAAAGCGGCGCTCTTTCTTGTTCTTTTTGCTTGTCATTGCATTGTGCTCGGTTCTCGGGGGCATCTACGGGCCCCGGGTGGAGGCGGCGCCAGCTACGGTTGGCGAGGGTGAGGATATCGGCGCCAGCCTGAAGGCCTTCACCAACGCCTATGGACTGGTGGAAGAGAACTTCGCCGACCAAGTCGACCCCGATAAAGCCATCTACAAGGGCGCCATCCCGGGCATGCTCCGGACGCTCGATCCGCATTCCAATTTCTTCGATCCGCGCGACTACCAGCTTCTGCGCGAAGACCAGAAGGGCCACTACTTCGGCGTCGGCATGCAAGTGCGGCCGTTCAACGGCAAGACCGTCGTGGTGGCGCCGTTCCCCGGTTCGCCAGCTTACAAGGCGGGCCTGCGGCCGGGCGACATCATCATGAAGGTGAACGATAAGGCCACCGACAACCTCACCACCACCGAGGTAGCCGACCTGCTGAAGGGTCCGCGGGGCACGCAGGTCAGCATCGTGGTCTCGCGCGAGGGCAGCGATCAGCCCATCAGCTTCACCGTGATCCGCGACGAGATTTCGCGCAATAGCGTCAAGAACGCCATCTGGCTGAAACCGGGTATCGGCTACGTGGACGTCGAACAGTTCAACGAAACCACCAGCAAGGAGCTCGAGGACAGCCTGAAGAAGCTGGGCGAGAACAACATTCACGGGCTGGTCCTGGACCTGCGCAGCAACCCCGGCGGCCTGCTTAACGAAGGCGTGGCGGTGGCGGACAAGTTCCTGCAAAAGGGACAGTCCATCGTCTCGCACCGGGGCCGCACTTCACCGGAGAAAGTCTATACCGCCAAGAACGGCAACCACGGGCACGATTATCCCATCGTGGTGTTGGTGAACCGGCTGTCGGCTTCCGCGGCCGAAATCGTGGCGGGCGCGTTGCAGGATCATGACCGCGCCTGGGTGCTGGGCGAGACCACCTTTGGTAAGGGACTGGTGCAGACCGTCTATCCGCTCTCCGAGAACACCGGCCTGGCTCTGACCACCGCGCACTTCTATACTCCCAGCGGCCGGCTCATCCAGCGCGATTATACGAACAAGTCGTTTTTCGATTACTACTATCACAAGGACGACAACGCCAAGGACCTTTCGGACGTGAAAATGACGGACAGCGGCCGCACGGTCTACGGCGGCGGCGGTATCACGCCAGACGAGAAGTACAGCACGCCGAAGCTCGATCATCTGCAGGGCGAGCTCATCAGCAAATCGGCGTTCTTCAACTTTACGCGGTATTACTTCGGCCAGCACGACGCCAAGCTGCCCAAGGGCTGGGCTCCCGACGCGACTACGCAGAACGAGTTCCACGATTATCTGCTGAAGGAGAACTACGACTTCACAGAAGCCGAATTCGCCCAGGATACCGACTGGATCAAGCGGCTTCTCAAGCGCGAAATGTACATCACGGCCTTCAACCTGGATGAGAGCGACAGAGTGGCCGTGGAGACCGATCCCGAAGTGGAGCGCGCGATCGACGCCATGCCCAAAGCGAAGGCCCTGTTGGATTCAGCGCGCAAAATCGTGGTCGAACGCATGCAGCCGCAGCCCGCATTCGCCAGGTGAAATCCGCCGCGCAGATCGTCGTCCTGGATGCCGGCGGTCAATATTGCCATCTGATTGCGCGCAAGGTTCG
The DNA here is from genome assembly GCA_049514955.1 of Bryobacteraceae bacterium. Classification (GTDB taxonomy): domain Bacteria; phylum Acidobacteriota; class Terriglobia; order Bryobacterales; family Bryobacteraceae; genus Bog-159. The sequence goes on from JBEKUO010000520.1 coordinate 5,465, forward strand.
TGACCTGGGGGTTTACTCCGAGGTCCGGCCCAGCGAAACGCCCGCCGCCGAGCTTGCAGGGGCCAAGGGCCTGATCATCTCGGGCGGTCCCAGCAGCGTCTACGATCCCTCCAGCCCCACGGTCGATCCGGCGATTTTCCATAGCGGCGCATGCGTGTTGGGGATCTGCTACGGGCAGCAGCTCATGGC
>JBEKUO010000521.1:0-5617 GCA_049514955.1 Bryobacteraceae bacterium
CCTCTGGTTCACCGAAGCGGGCGCCGGGTTTGGGCGTATCACGACCGCGGGGGCGATCACGTTGTACCCGGTGGCTCCGGACATGGGCCAAGGGGCGATCACAGCCGGACCGGACGGTGCGCTATGGGCCACGGGAGGAGCCGGCACCGACATGATCGCGCGCATTACCACGGCAGGCGCGGCCACTTTGTACTATACGCCCACTGGCCAGAGCTGGCCGTTGGCAATCACCGCGGGGCCGGATGGCGCACTCTGGTTCACCGAAGCGCCTCAATTCTATCAGCCTCCAGCCCAGATCGGGCGCATCACCACTGCGGGTGTGATCACCGAGTATCCGGTTCCCATCTCGGCGCCTTTCTATAACAGCGTCCCCTCTGGGATCGCGCTGGGATCGGACGGCGGGCTCTGGTTTACGGAAGGCACCAGTGGCACCCAGATCGGAGAGCTTGTCGTCCCGACCGCGAATTTGAGTGTCAATCCGCCCGATGGCTTCTACCGGTCGAACCTCACCTTCTCGGGAAGTGGATTCGCCCCCCACGAAAACGTCCTGATCTATTACCAGGGCATAGGTTCCAACGTATTGGCCAGCGCCACTGCCGATGCGAGCGGTTCCATCACCGCGACTGCGCAAGCGCCCCAATCGCCCTATGGCCCGCGCATCTTTCTGGGCAAAGGCCAGAGGAGCGGAAAACTGGGAGCGGCCAATTTTTCGATGTCGCCACACCTGGTGCTGAGCCCGAGTTCCGGTCCGCCCGGCACCACCGTGACGGTCGAAGGCTTTGGCTTCGAATTCTACCTGGGTGTCGGAGTCTATTGGAACAGCCCGCGCATTCTTTTGGGCGACGTCGCAGCCGATCTTTACGGCGCTTTCAGCGGGAGCACGGCGCTCACCTTCACGGTGCCATCCGATGCGTCCCCCGGCGTCACGGAGATTTTTGGGTGGAACGGGCGAGGGTATCCGATTGGACCCGGTTCCTTCACAGTTCAGTAGCGTTTTCTCCAGAAGGACCAATCTGGAGGTTATTGAAAAGGCGGGACTGAAGTCCCGCTGCAAGCTAAAGCTCGCGCCACGTCCCGAGCTAAGGAGATTGACATATGCGGATCGCAGCAGCATTGCTCTTGATGTTGCCGGCCATTGCGCCGGCGCAACAGATCGGCGTGGGCGAATACAACCTGCTCCTTGGGCCTAACGGCGTCTTTCCCGGGCCTTATGGGATTGCGGCTGGGCCGGACGGCGCGATATGGTTCACGGAATACTGGGCCAATAGTATCGGGCGCATCACTCCGGCCGGAAGCATTACCGTGTATCCGGTGAATTCGCAATCGAATTGCCACCCGAACTACATCACAGCCGGTCCCGATGGCGCCCTCTGGTTTAGCGAAACCTGCGGCCAGATCGGGCGCATCACCACCACCGGGGCAGTCACGGAATATCCAGGCGCCAACGGCGATGCCATCACAACGGGGCCGGACGGTGCGCTGTGGTTCACTAACTCCAGCAGCATCGGACGCATGACCACCGCCGGGGCGATCACCGAGTATTCGCTGCCCACCATCAATGCCGTCGCTCTCGGCATCACGGCTGGACCGGATGGCGCGCTGTGGTTCACCGAATACAGCGCCACCCAGATCGGACGCATCACTACCGATGGCTCGATCACCGAGTACCCAGCACCGCAAGCCTATGGCCTCTCTGGAATCGCTGCCGGACCCGATGGGGCGCTCTGGTCCACCGCCACCGTAGGCGATCTGATTGTGCGGACCACCACGGCCGGGCAGTCCACCGAGTATTCGGTGCCGGAGGGCCTGCTCTACCCGTTCGGCATTACGGCCGGGCCGGATGGCGCGATGTGGTTTACGGGGAACGGGAACCTCGGCCGCATCAACATGGGTGGGACGATTACCGAATATCCGGTACCACCCCCGGTCAGCGCCTTCGAAAACACGCCTAACCAGATCACGGTCGGTCATGATGGCGAGTTGTGGTTTACCGGCGGGACCGGCGGCCTCCAGATCGGGGAGGCTGTCTTCGAGACTGCGGATCTAGCTGTGAACCCGCCCAACGGATACTACAAGTCGAACCTCACTTTCACTGGCAGCGGTTACAGCCCCAACGAGAACGTCCAGATCTACATCAGCGGCGTTGGATCGGCGATCATGGCCAGCCCCGTAACGGATTCCACAGGTTCGTTCAGCGCCACAGTTCGGGCGCCGCAGTCCCCCATGGGTCCGCGCATATTCCTCGCCGTCGGACAAAGCAGTCGAAAGCTGGGAGCCGCCAATTTCTCCATGGCGCCGATTCTAATCCTCACTCCGAGCTCGGGCGCCGTGGGAAGCATCGTGAAAGCGGAGGGGTACGGCTTCGGCTGGCCGACGGGTGTCGATATCTACTGGGATAACCCGCGTACTCTGATCGGCGCCGCCACTCCGAATACTTACGGCACGTTCAATGGGAGCGCTGCCGTCACCTTTAAGGTCCCAGCGGACGCCGCGGCGGGAAAGAACGGCGTCTTTGGCCGCGACATCAACACTGGAGCCATCGGTCCGGGCTTCTTCGACGTGCAGTAGCCCACAACGATTTCGTTGACGGAGGAATGACATTGTGAATGTTGCAGCGTTGCTGCATTGTGGAATAGGGTCCACAATGAAAACCATACAAGTGGTGTTGGATACGAAGCTCCTGCACGCGACCGATCTTGCAGCGAAACGGCAGAAAGTGAATCGGTCGGCGTTGATCCGCCAAGCTCTGTGGCAACATCTCAAGCGCTTGCATGAGCTGGAATTGGAGGAGCAGGACCGGCGCCGCTATCTGGCCCGGCCGCAACGGGAGGAAGAGTTCCGCAGATGGGAGGATGCCGCGGCGTGGCCGGCACCTTGAGTAGGGGCGATGTCCGCCTTTGCCGATTCGCGTCCCCGGACAAGCAGGGGCCGATTCTGATTCTGACGCGTGCGAGCGCTATTGGCCATCTGGCAACCGTAACTGTCGCGCCGATCATATCGACCATTCGCGGCGTGCCTTCCGAAGTGATTCTGGATATCGATAATGGAATGAAGGGTCGTTGCGCTGTCGATCTGCATAATGTCGTCACCGTGGCCGAAACGCGATTGGGGCGCCGCGCCGGCAGCGTGAGCGCGGGGCGCATGCAGGAGGTTTGCGCGGCCCTGCGTTTTTCGCTTGGCTGCTCATAAGCGGGCCGAAAGCGTCCTCCGGTTGCCCGCCCCATCCGCCGGGTGCTACTGTGCCACGGATGGCTGACATATTTCGCGATCACTTGTTGCAGGGCAAAGTAGCGTTCATCACCGGCGGCGGCAGCGGCATCAACCAGAGCATCGCCGAGCGATTTGCCACGCACGGCGCCAAACTGGCCCTGATGGGACGCAAGCAAGATAAACTGGACCGCGCCGCTGAAGGCATACGGTCCGCGGGCGGCGTGGCCCTGGGAATCTCGGGCGACGTGCGCTATTACGAGGAGTGCGAGAACGCGCTACGCAAAACGCACGCGGAGTTTGGCGAGATCGATATTCTAGTCTGCGGCGCGGCCGGCAATTTCCCCGCGTCCGTGCTGGGTATGTCCGCCAACGGCTTCAAGGCCGTGATCGATATCGACCTGCTGGGCACATTCAATACCTGCCGCGCGGCCTTCGAGCATTTGCGCAAACCGGGCGCGTCGGTGATCTCGATCTCGGCGACGCATGCCTTCGTGCCGATTCCGTTCCAATCGCACGTGTGCGCCGCCAAGGCGGGCATCGACATCTTCTCCAAGACCTTGGCACTCGAATGGGCGTCCGCGGGCGTGCGCGTGAACATCATCGCGCCGGGGCCGGTGGATGAGACGGAAGGCATGCGCCGCCTGGCGCCTACCGAGGAAGCGCGCCACCAGGCCATGGCCAGCGTGCCGCTGGGCCGCTTCGCCAGTAAGGACGAGATCGCTGGCCTGGCGCTGTTCCTGTGCTCGGATGCCGCCGCGTATATCACGGGCGCCATCTGCGTGTGCGATGGCGGGCAATCTCTGCTGGGCTCCCGCAACTTTCTGGCGGCGGCCGGCATGGCGCCATGATTCTTGCGAGCTTGGAGCTGGCGCGCCGGCTGGAGGCTGCCGAGGCGATCAACGGCGTCTCGTGCGCGGAGGCGCAGCGGCGGCTCAATCCGGAAATGAGGGCCGCCGAGCAGGAAGTGGCCGGCGGGTTTGCGATATTTGTGGGCGCCGCGTCGCCGCTCACCCACGCCGTGGGGCTCGGCATGCATGGCGCCGTGCGACCGGATGAACTGGACCGTTTGGAGGCGTTTTATGGCGCCCGAGGCGCGGCGGCTAACGTGGATCTTTGCCCCCTGGCCGATGCGTCCTTCGTGGAACTGCTGGGGAACCGTGGTTACCGCGTGACGGAGTTCAACAACGTCCTGGTGCGGCCGCTGGCGGGCGCGGAGATCGCGCCGCCAGCCTCGCCGGTAAGCTTGGCGCGCGAGGGCGATGAGCAACTTTGGGCGCGCACCGTGGGATGCGGCTTCCTCGAGAAAGATGCGCTCACAGCCGACGAAATGGATGTGGGACGCGCCATCTTCCACATGCCGGGAGCGCTGTGTTATTTGGCTTTCCACGCGGGCCAGGCGGTGGCCGCGGGCGCCATGGCGATGCGTAGCGGCCTGGCTACCCTGTTCGCGGACAGCACGCTACTGGGATTTCGCGGCGCCGGCCTGCACTGCGCGCTGATCGTGGAACGCTTGCGCGCGGCATTGAATCAGGGATGCGACTTGGCCACCGCTTCTACGCTGCCGGGTAGCGTTTCTCAGCGCAACTACGAGCGCAACGGATTCCGAGTGGTGTACACCAAGGCGACGCTCGTGCGGGAAAGCGTTGCCGACCGGCCGTAAGGTTGTGCCGCTACCGAGGTGACGCGGAGACGCGGGGACACGGAGACGCGGGGACGCGGGGACGCGGGGACGCGGCGATCCGTGTACGGACCGGGGGGCCGTGCTTCGCGCGCCGTGGCCATCGCAACATCCACGACTTTTGTCGAAGTTGGCGAGCTTTGCGCGCCTCCCCTCTTCCCTGCGATTTTTCCCCACGCCCGCCACTACGTTTCTATCGCATGTATGCGCTCGATGCCTGGATCGCCGCGTGGCTCGTGCCGCTCGCGGTCTTCGTCCTGGTGAGCGGGCTGGACGACCTCTTTCTGGATGCCGCCTTCGTCTATCGATGGCTGGCATTCCGCCTGTTTGGCCGGCCGGCGTTCCCCTGGCCCACGCAAGAGGAAGTGGATGCGGCGCCACGCCTGCGTATCGCCATCTTCGCGCCGCTCTGGCACGAACATGGCGTGATCGGCAGCATGCTCGAGCGCAATGTCCCGGCCACGATGTACTATGCGGCCGAGTTCTTTGTCGGCGCGTATCCCAACGATCGGGAGACGGTCGCGGCGGTCCGCGAAGCCTCCCGGCGGTTTCCGCGCGTGCATCTGGCGCTGTGCCCCCACGACGGCCCCACCTCCAAGGCCGACTGCCTGAACTGGATCTATCAGACGATGCTGTCACACGAGCAGCGGCACGGCGTGCGCTTCGACGTGGTGGTCACGCACGATGCCGAGGACGTAATTCACCCGGAAGAGCTGCGCTGGATCAACT
>JBEKUO010000522.1:0-5605 GCA_049514955.1 Bryobacteraceae bacterium
TAGTTCGCCCGCAGAGCGCTGGCCATAGCCACCGCGATGGTTTCCCATTGGCGCGTTTCGGCCTGCAACTGCCGCCGTCCCGCCGCGGTGAGGCGGTAATATTTGGCGCGCCGGTTGTTTTCGGAGCCGCCCCAGGCCGAGGAAAGCCAACCGGCCTCCTCCATGCGGTGCAGCGCGGGAAACAGCGAGCCGGGCTTCACGCGAAACGTGCCTTTGGTGATCTGCGCGATGCGGTGCGAAATGGCGAGCCCGTGCAGTTCCGTAAGGGCCAGCGCCTTCAGGATCAAAAGGTCCAGAGTTCCTTGCAGAAGATTGGTGGCCGGCATAGTTATATAGAGATTCTATACGTAGCTCATATAGAATGTCAATAGGTGTGGCGGGAGCACGGGCCCTGTTCGCGCAAGGCGGCGGTAAGAAAGTACGGGCTCATCCCTTGGTCAAGAGCGGCACCACCGCCTCTGGCGTGAGGGTCCGCACCGGAGACCCGCGGAATCCCTTCGGATCTCGCGTCACGATGCAATCGCAGCCCGCCAGCCGGGCGGCGGCCGCTGTCACGGCATCCTCGAAGTCGGGAAAAGACAATTGCAGCGCCTCTTGCACGACCGCGCCATCGACTTCCGCTACGCCGAAGACCCGCAGAATCGCGGAAAGGATCTGCCGGGTTTTGGCGGCGCCCAGTTCTTTTCGAACCAGATAGTGGATGGTAGTTACCGCATGGGCCGCCAGTAATCCGTCGGCGAGACCTGCCTCGACGGCCGCCCACGCCGCGCCGCTCGCCTCCGCATAAGGCTTCCTGTCGAGGAGCACGTCCAGCACTACATTGATATCGAACAGGACTCTCTTCATCGGTATTTGGCCGCGAGATGCTCCCTGTACTGGCCGATTTGCGCGTTGCTGAGAACCCCCTGTACGGAGCGCAGAATCGGGGCATCGCGGGTGGCCGTAGAGGGCGGCTGCGCAACCGTGGCGAGATAGGCCTCAACCATCTTCGATACGGAAACACCTTGCTGCTTGGCGTACCGCTTCGCGCGAATGACCACGCGGCTGTCCACACTCAGGGTGAGCTTTGACATATGTACGTATTGTATCAGACGATTTGTACGTACACAGGACGGCGAACTGAAGTTCGCCCGGCCCTGAGGGCACCCCGCGCTGAAGCGTGCGCCACGGGGTTCACAACAAATCGTCGCGCTTCCGTTTCTCCAAAATCTTCACGATGTCTCCCACCTGCTGGGCGGCGTCGCGATGCGCGATCAGCAGCGCGTCCGGAGTGTCGATCACGATCAGGTTCGACACGCCCACCAGAGCCACCATCTTTTCGCCGGCGTCCACGTAATTGCCGCCGCTCGCCAGGCAGATGGCATCGTGGCGCAGCACGTTGCTGCCGGCATCCCGCGGCAGCAGCTCGTAGACCGCGTTCCAGCTTCCCACATCGTTCCAGCCGATTTCCGGGCAAGCGATGCCGGCTACCTCGCGCGCCTTCTCCAGCACCGCGTAGTCGACGGAAATGTTTTCGCAAAGCGGGAACGTCTCGCGCAGCTTCGGCAGGAACCCGGCATCCTCAAAACCGGGCAGCCCGGCGAGAAGGCGCGCGGTGCGCGGCTGATGCCGCCGCAATTCCTCCAGCAGCACGTCGGCCCGCCAGAAGAACATGCCGGCATTCCAGAAGAACCGGCCGGAAGCGACGTACCGGCGCGCGGTGGCCGCGCCAGGCTTCTCGCGAAACTGCCGAATGGGGATGACCTTCGGGCCCGCCTCGACTCCGCGTGGAAACTCGATGTAGCCGTAACCGGTCTCCGGCCAGCGCGGCAGGATCCCAAGCACCACGATCTTCCCACCCGCCGCCGCACGAAAAGCGCTGCGTACCAACCGGCGATAGAGGCCCTCTTTGGCGATGACGTGGTCCGACGGAAAAACCCCCATGACCGCTTCCGGATCGATCGATTGCAGGATGTGCGCCCCCAGGCCGATGGCCGGCGCCGTGTTGCGCTGCGCGGGCTCCGCCAGAATCTGCCGCGCGGGGACTCGCGGAAGCTGGCGCACGATTTCGTCGCGCAGGTAATCGTTGGTCAGCACCCACAGCCGCTCCGGCGCAATGACCGGCGACAGCCGGTCCACCGTGTTCTGGATCAGCGAGCGGGCGCCCACCACGTTGAGAACCTGTTTGGCGGAACGTCGCCGGCTGCGCGGCCAGAAGCGCGTGCCCCGCCCGCCCGCCAGAATCAGGCCGTAGTAATGCGGGTTAGACATTCCGGGCGCATTCCGAAATCAGTTTACGGGATATCCGTGGACCAGCCTGAAAGTGCGTTCCCAGCGCGTCTTGGTGAAGAAGTGTAGCATCAGGTCGATAAGGTGATCCGTCCCGATGGTGGGGTTGGACAGCGCCTCTGTGGGGGCGTCATAGGACCAGTAGATGATCAGCGGCTTGCCCACGATGTTCTCGCGCGGCACAAAACCCCAATAGCGGCTGTCCAGCGAGGAATCCCGGTTGTCTCCCATGGCGAAATAGCTGTCCGCCGGCACCACCACGTCGCCACCCTGTACGTGGTGCTCGAGCATGTCCTGCCCGGAGTCGGAGATGTGCACATTGGGGTCGCTGGGGAAATTGTCGCGGTAGGAGTCGATGTATTCGGTCTTGTGATATACGTACGGCTCGTCCAGCTTCTTGCCGTTCAGGTAGACCTGCTTATTCACCAGGTGGATGCGATCGCCCGGAACGCCCATGCAGCGCTTCACGAAAGTCTGCCGTATATCCACCGGATATCGGAAAACAATGATGTCGCCGCGCTTGACGTCCTCGTAAGGCAGCACGTGCTTGGAAACGGGCCCTGGCGGGGCATAGGCTAGCTTGTCCACCAGCAGGTGGTCGCCGATCTTGAGGTTTTCTTCCATGGACCCGGTCGGGATCACGAAAGCCTGCACCAGCGTGGTGGTGCCGAATAGCAGCAGGACGATGGTAACGGTCCACTCCGCGACAAAACCGCGAGGCACGTCTGCTTTGGCCGGCGCGCGGGCAGGGGTCCCATTCACTTCGGTTACGGTACTGACTTTCTTTTGCTCCACAGACAACTATTGTAGCGAAAGCCTGATATTCTGTGGGAAACGGAGTTCGTTTGAGCGCAGCCATCACCGATCCCCTGCAAACTTCCGACAGGCCAGCCCGCCGACAACCGGTAGCGCTCGTGTTTTGTTGCACGATTTTGGGAGCGGCCGCGCAGGTCCTGATGAAAACCGGCGCCAACCAGATGGCGCATCCCGGATTGGCGGGCATGATCACCAATCTGCCCTTGATGGGCGGGTATTGCCTTTACGGCATGTCGACGCTGCTGCTGGTGCTGGCACTGCGGGACGGCGAGTTGTCGCTGCTCTATCCGGTCATCGCGCTCACGTACGTCTGGGTGACGATTCTCTCGCTTCTGATCTTTCACGACGAGATCAACCCTTGGAAGCTCCTGGGGATCGTGCTTATCGTCGCGGGCGTGGGAGTGCTGGGGAAAGGCGGGCGGCGTTGAGGACCCCCATCAGCAACATGCTGCTGGTGATGTTCGGCGCGTTCATCGGCTCGTTCGGCGCTATCTTTCTAAAGTCCGGCGCGCAGCAACTCCACAAAGGGTGGCTCTACCTGTTTAACTGGCGATTGGCGCTGGGGGTTGGGCTTTTCCTGATCTCTTCGTACTTCTTTGTGATGGGCATACGCCCGCCCGGAGAGCTTTCGGTTCTGTATCCCATGGTGTCGCTGGGTTACATATTTACCTTGCTCTGGTCCCGCATCTTTTTCAAAGAGCCGTTCACGCGGAACAAATTCATCGGGCTGGCGCTGATCGTGGCCGGCGTCTTCTTCGTGGGATTGGGGAGCAAATAAGGCAACCGCCGATGCACGCAGATGCGCGCCGATGAGAATGAACGAATCGCCGATAAGCGCGGCCGTTCGCTGAAAAGAGAGTCCCGGTAAATGAGCCGTAGCGGAGTGCCGTCTTGTCTAATGCTGTTTCCGATTGTCTGGTTCTTCGCACTGCCCCCGGCTCAATGTCAGGAGGAGCCGTTCAGCAGCGGCGGGCCCGCCGTGACACTTGGCATCGAAATCAACCTCCCCTCGGGAGGGGCTTGGCCGGTGGCGGCCGGCGCCGATCATGCGGTTCTCTACATCCCTGCCGTGGGCAAAGGAGAGATGCTGGGCGTCATCCGGGTTCCCGAGGGACGCTTTGCGGGTGTTCTTGTCAGACCCAGCATGGGGGAGAATTCAGTCAAAATCGATGTATCCGCTCTGCTGAAAGCCCCAAAAAAGCTGTCGGAAGTAACCTGCGCCGAAATGCAGTCGTGGCCGAGCGAAGCCGCGGGTTCCTACGAGGGAAAGAAGGATGAATCGCTGTTACTCTCGGGTTTGGCCCAGCTCGGTCTCCCAGTCTTCAAGGTGAGAGTTGTCGGGGTCCGCGGACCGCCTCCAGGTGGACCGAAGGGCGGCCCCGGCCACCCCCCGTACGCCGGTTTTCGCGCCTTCTGCGATTGCAGTTCGACGCGAGATGCGTTAAACGCCGATATGGGCGTTCTCGCATATCCCGAAGCTGGAAAATGCGCGAAGATCGGCGAATGCGCTCAGTGCTGCAGGATCTTAAACCCGTAAGATTGGAGCCTCAATCCTTCGGCTCAATCACTCGTGGATAGTGGGGAACCAATAGACGGTCGCAAGGCGTTTGGCGAAACTTATGCGACAGCCTGGACCGTGTTGGTTTGCGGTTCCCTGGCGGTGAGCGCTGCTGTGACCCTGGGCGCCGCCGGCGACTGCTGCGCCGCCGTTCCGCGATCCGCGTGCCGCGGCAATCGGATCGTGAAGGTGGAACCTTTGCCGGGTTCACTGGCGACGCTGATCGCGCCACCCATGAGCTGGCAGAACCGCTGGCTGATGGCCAGTCCCAGGCCCGTTCCCCCGTACTTGCGTGTGGTCGAGGCGTCCACCTGCGAGAAGGGCTGGAACAATTTGTGCATCTGTTCAGGCGCAATCCCGATGCCGGTGTCCGAGACGCGCCATTCGATCGCGTCCGCGCCATCCACGGTTACCGGGACGACATCCACCCCGATGGTGCCGTTTTTGGTGAATTTGCAGGCGTTACTCACCAGGTTGTAAAGGCTCTGCCGGAACTTCGTTACGTCCACATGCATCGGGGGAAGGTCGGGTGCGCAGTGCACGATCAGCTTGTTGCCGTTCTTCTGCGCCAGCCACCCCATGGCACGGGCCGCATCCTCCAGGATTTGGGCGGGCAAGGCGTCCTCCCACAGCAGTTCTGTTTTCCCGGCCTCGACCTTGGATAGATCCAGCACTTCGTTGATCAGGGTGAGCAGGTGCTTGCCGGCCGCGGTGATGCGCGCCAGGTCGGCGGCCGATCGTTCCTCGTGCTGGTCCTCGGCATCCTCGCGCAACATTTCGCTATAGCCGATAATGGCATTCAGCGGCGTGCGCAGTTCATGGCTCATGTGGGCCAGGAATGCGCTCTTGGCCCGGCTGGACTCTTCGGCGGTCTGCTTGGCGGCCAGCGCTTCCTCCTGCGCGCGCTGCCGCCGAGCGATCTCCTGCTGAGACCGTTCGATGGCTTCCAGCATTCTGTTGATC
>JBEKUO010000523.1:0-5602 GCA_049514955.1 Bryobacteraceae bacterium
GGCGGCGCATAGGCCAGGTCCAACTGTTCCCGATCCTCAACGCGCATGCGATTGTGGAGTGCCGTGGCGATCACATTGATGCGGCCTTCGACGCCCTCCTCGCCCCACACCGAGCCGCCCAGCAGACGGCGCGTGGCCGCGTCCGCCACCAGTTCCACGGTGAGGAGCATCCCGCCGAAATAGCCTGGGCGGCTGGGGGCGGTGATGCGCGCGGAGACCGGTGAAAAGCCTTCGCGCCGCGCCTGCTCCACAGAGAGTCCGGCGATGGCGATGCCCAGGCCGAAGACGCGCACGATGGCGGTACCCACGATGCCGCCGAATCGTTCGCGCCGCCCCGCCGCGTTGGCGCCCGCGACGCGCCCCATTTTGTTCGCGGTGGTGCCCAGCGGGATGTACGCCGGCCGTCCCGTTACCAAGTGGAGCGCTTCCGCGCAATCGCCCGCCGCATACACGCCCGGCAGATTGGTTTCCATGCGCTCGTCCACCCGTATGGCGCCGGTGCGTCCCACTTCCACGTCCGCGTCGGCCGCGATCTCGACATTGGGCCGCAGCCCCGCCGCCAGGATGACCAGATCGCAGGGAATATCGCCGGCGCGGTCCGGCGCGATGGCGTCGACGCGCGTGCCGCTGCGCAGCTCGACGCGGAAACGCTCCAGCCGGTCGCGCACGGCTTGGGTGAGCCCGGCATCCTCGCGATGCAGCACGTGCGAACTGTGCTCGACGACGGTGACCGCCAGACCGTTGCGGCGCAGGACGTCGGCCGCCTCCAGCCCGATGTATCCCGCGCCGATCACCACCGCGTTCTTTGGCTGCTTTTCGCGCAGGTACGTCTTCAGGCGTTCGGCATCTTCGAGGGTGTGCAGCGTGAAAACATGCGGCAGACCTGCGCCCGGCAGATCCGTGCCGAGCGGCCGCGCGCCGGTGGCGATCACCAGGCGATCGTAATGCGCGCGCTCGCCTCCGTCGAGAACGACTTCGCGCCGCGGATGCGCGATCGACACCACGCGCGTGCCCGTGCGCACCGCGATGTTGCGCTCTTTCCGGAAATATTCGGGAGTGTAGACGATGAGCTGCCCGGCGCTACGGATGCGCCCTTCAATGTAATAGGGCAGCCCGCAGGCCCCATAGGAAATGGTGGCACCCTTCTCCAGGACTACGATTTCCAGGCCGGGATCGATCCGCCGCGCGCGGGCGGCGGCGCTCAAGCCCGCGGCCACGCCGCCGATCACCAGCAGCCGCATCGGCCCGGCTATCCTTCTTTTTTCATTTGCTCGACGAAGTTCAGGATATCGAACGCCTTGATTTCGCGGTCGGGGAAGAAGCTGTTCACCGCGTCCTGCTCGTCGGTGAACAGGTCGAATACGGTGGCCAGCTTGGTCATCACCAGGAGTTCGATATTGCGGCGGTTCAAATTCACCAGCTTCAGGGTACCGCCCGCCCTGCGCTGCGTGGTGGAGCACATCACCAAAGCGCCCAGCCCGGTGCTATCGATGTAGTCCACATGCACGAGGTTGAGGATCACGTCTTTCGTTCCGCCAGCAATCAGCGCCGACGTTTTCTCGCGCAACGCAGTGGCCTCCTTGCCCACCGTGATGCGGCCTTTCATGTCGAGAATGGTGATCCCTTCGTGCTCCCGCTGTGTAATGTCCAGGCTCATGTTAGACCGTCATTTTGAAGCCGAGTTGCGCTTCCACTTCTTCGATCGGAACCATTTCGATGGCGTCCCAGGGACAGCCGTCGAGGAAGGCGCCATCCGGCCCTTTGCTGGTGCATTTCTTGCAGCCGATGCACAGCACGGGGTCCACCTCGATGCGTCCGAAGGGCGCATGGTCCTCGTCGGGCACCCAATACATGCAGTCGGCCACCGGGCAATACGGCACGCAGGCCGGCGAGCCGGCGCAACCGGTGCAGCATTCCGTGATGACCGCGAGTTCCTTGGGCCGCTTCTTGCGCGGCGTGGCGATGCCCTCCGACTTGGGCTCCATCTTGAGTACCGCAGTGGCTGCCATGCAGAGAATTATGACACAGACGGAGGTCTTGGCGCACGCAGCGTGGCGCAAGCTTCAGCTTGCCGGGCGGGACTTCAGTCCCGCCAACGCCGCGCTAACTCCGGTGTTTCGCGATCAGTTCCCGGACCTTGGGGACGAGATCGCGCGGCACATTCATGACCGTCTCGGAAGGCGCAACGCCGGCCTCGTCCTCCGCCAGCGCCTCATCTTCGGTCTGTTGCGCTGCAAGGACTGGGCATCGTACGCCACCCACAGTGCGCAAGCACCCGCTGTGCTTTGTCCTCATCCCATCCGTCTGGAAACTTGTTCTGGCTCATTGATATTTCCTTCTTCTGCGCCGGCGATACGCCGCCAGGGGTTTCCCGGTTAGGTCGTAAGCCGTGATCACAAATACGGAGTAGGGATTGGCGTCAAATTGGCGTTGCAATTGGCTCCCTCAGCTTTATTGTAGACCGTTCACCCCGCGGCTAATTGGCAGTCCGCGGCTGTCGACCTTCCGTCCAAGTGGCGGAGATCCTCCTCCAGTCCAGGTCCATTGTCTCCGCTTGCAAAATAGCGCGATAATCGGTACATGTTGGTCCGAATTGCGGTCATGCTCATGCTGCTCGCCGCGTTCGGCGTGCCGTGTTCTATATCCTTTTTCAAAGCCCCGTATCACAAGGACCGCCGTTCCGATACTCCCCTTTTCCGATTCGAGGAGCACGGTCATGCTGGTTTTATCAATGCAGATGGGAAGGTGGTCATCCCGCCCAAGTTCGATATTGGATGGTCTTCGGAAGAGGACTTTGTAGAGGGGTTATCACCCGCTCGCGTGGGCGAGAACTGGGGCTTCATCGATAGTGCCGGTGACTGGGCGATACAGCCGAAGTACTCGCGAGTTCAAGCTTTTTCGGAGGGGCTAGCTGCCGTCACCTACCAACGCATGCCGTACGACTCTGCCGCATACATTGATAGGAGTGGAAAAGCCATTATCGAGTTTCACAAGGGGGTCACCGACGCTGGCCCATTTAGCGAGGGCTTGGCGGCGGTAAGAACGAACGGTTACACGGGTCTGGGAAAACTCGCGTACATCGATCGTTCCGGGACCGTCGTGATCCCCTATGAATTTGCTCTCGGTGGGCGATTCCACGAGGGACTGGCCGCAGTCGTCTTCGATGGGCGGTGCTACATTGAAGAGCGCGACGGATTGCCCAGGAGTCCTCCGCCGTCCGTCCCCGCGGCCACGAGTTGTGGCGGTGTCCCGAACTTCATAACAGAGAGATGCGGTGAGGGATTCATCGATAAGGCTGGCAAGATCGTTTTTCGATTCCAAGGCGCCCGGGACTTTTCTGAGGGCTTGGCTGCTGTTGAGAAAGATGGCAAATGGGGATTTATCGAGCCTGATGGGCGGTTTCGCGTGCAACCAGCTTTCGAAGCGGTCCGATCCTACAACGGAGGGCTGGCAGCCACTAAGTACGACGGAAAATGGGGATATTTAGACCGTGCCAGCCAATGGGTTATCCGGCCGCAATTCGCGAGCGCGGACGACTTTTCCGACGGCCTTGCCCTCACCGAGAAGGGCTATGTTGACAGGGCTGGTAATCGGGTGGCGGTCGCGAAAGACGGGACGGCATTTGTACTGGGCCTGGCGCATGTAACTTTCAGCGAGAACAAATTCGGCTACATAAACCACCGTGGCAAAGTCGTTTTTCGATATCGTTCTGACGCCGTCAAGCCAAGCATGTTGCCCTATTCCGAGCCGTAACCGAAACGAGTTGGCGTGCAGGCGTCATCCCGCCTACGCATTTCTGAGGTCGAGCGCTACGCTATCATCGGTGCATAGCATGCGCGGGCGGTTGGATCCAGACACAGCCATGGGCGGGCCTCACGGCCAGTTCCCATCCACGCAGCTTTCGGTGCTGGAGGCCGCAACTGCAGGCCTGCCGAACAAAGCGCTGGAACGCGTGATCGCGCTGTACTGGAAACCGGTCTATCGATTCATCCGCCTCAAGTTCCGCACGGACAACCAAGACGCCAAAGACTTGACCCAGAGCTTCTTCACCACCGCGCTCGAGCGCGACTTCTTCGCGCGCTTCGACCCGGCCAAAGCCTCGTTCCGGACCTATCTCCGCATGGCCGTGGAGCGCTTCGCCACCAACCAGCACGCCGCCGCTAACCGGCGGAAGCGGGGCGGCGACGTCGCATTCGAGCCGGTCGAGGAACAGGCGGTCACCACCGAGTCGCCTGAACAAGTCTTCGAACGCGAGTGGCAGCGACAATTGTTTGCCCTGGCAATCGAGGATCTGCGCGCGCACTGCGAAGGATCGGGCAATTTGGCTGGCGGCGAACGCCTCTCCTACGCCGAATTGGCCGCGCGACATGGCATCGCCGAAACATCCATGACGAACTATCTGGCGTGGGCCCGCCGCATGCTGCGCGGGTTTGTGAACGACCGGCTGCGCGACGTGACATCGGGCGAGCGCGAACTGCGCGAGGAGATGCGCCGCCTATGGATGTGAGCGATTCCGTGCTCGACCATCTGCGCCACGTAGCGGCGCTGCCCGATCTCTCCGGAAGGGCCACGAGCTGGAATCCGAGATCGGCCGCGGCGGGATGGGCGTGGTCTACGCGGCGCGCGACCGCCAGCTTGATCGGCGCGCGTGGCGCTCAAAGTCCTCGACGCGGCCCTGGCCGGCGAGGCTCGGTCGCTTCGCGAATCCGCTCCATCACCTCGTCCAGGGATCGCGCCCGGGTGTGGCATCCGGAAATCTTCGGGATGAAGGCTATCTAGTAGCCCTCCTCGTCGCATTCTGTGACGTCGAATTGGCGTTGAAATGGATTCTCCGGTGAAAGTTGGCTGCCATGCAACGGATCATGACATAAACGGAAGGCTTGGTGGGTCGACACTCAAACCAGCATAGCCGACTGTGGACAAGCAGTTCATACAGTCCGCGTTGGAGAAGCACGGCCCCCTGGAGATATCCCTCGGGACGAGAATGGGATTAACGATGCGCGTGAGAATGGACACGTGGCTCTGGGCTGCCCGATTCTTCAAGACCCGCTCGCGGGCTGCGCGGGCATGTGAACTCGGTAGGATTGCGTCCAACGGACAACAAGCCAAGCCCGCACGCGAGGTCCGAGTCGGCGACCTGTTGCAGGTCAAGAACGATAGCGGCGACTTTCAGATAGAGGTCCTGGCGCTCAATGAGATGCGCGGGCCGGCGGCGGCGGCGCAGATGCTCTACCGCGAGACAGAGACGAGCCGGGAGTTGCGCCTAAAGTTGGCTGAGGAACGGAAAGCGATGCCGCATTTTGAGGCGTTGCGGGACGGCAAGCCATCAAAACGCGATCGCCGCAAAATCGACCGTTTTCGGGGTAGAGTATGACCGTCCGGGCTTCTCAGGGCTGGACGCCGGCATACCGGCGGGCTTACCCTACAAAGCATGATGCTTCGATTTGCGATCGTGCTCTGGGTGGCGTGCGGCGGCTAGGCCCAATACTGTTCACTTAACAATCCTCACCCGCGCACTGAAATCGACCCGGCGCGTGCGCCCCCGTCGACGGGAACGCAAGTTGTAGTTGCTCATCTTGCGCTTTACGCCGCGCGGGTTGAT
>JBEKUO010000524.1:0-5582 GCA_049514955.1 Bryobacteraceae bacterium
GGCACGGCCGAGCGGTTGGCCCACATCGGCGTCCCCGTAGGCAAGACCATCACACCGGTCACCGAGCTGCACGCCGGAGACATCGGCGTAGTCGCCAAGCTGAAGGAGACCATGACCGGCGACACGCTTGCCGAAAAAGGCATCAACTTCACCTATCCGCCGGTGCAGCTTCCGGAACCTTCCATCGCCTTCGCCATCGAGGCCAAGTCCCGCCAGGATGAGGACCGTATGGGCAACGCGGTCCACCGCATCCTCGAGGAAGATCAGTCGCTGCGCTTCTTCCGCGATCCGCAGACCAAGGAGTTCCTGCTGGGTGGCAGCGGACAGCAGCATGTCGAAGTTGTCGTCAGTCGGCTTAAAAAGCGTTACGGCGTGGATGTAACCTTAAAAGCGCCGAAAATTCCCTACCGCGAAACCATACGGGGCCACGCCGACGTCCAGGGCCGCCACAAGAAACAGACCGGCGGTCATGGCCAATTCGGGGATTGCTGGATCAAGATGGAACCCCTGCCGCGGGGCGCCAAGTTCGAGTTCGTCAACGACATCTTCGGGGGATCCATTCCCAAAAACTACATTCCCGCTGTGGAAAAAGGTATACTGGAAGCAGCCGAGAACGGCTTTCTAGCCGGATACCCCATGGTGGATTTCCGCGTCGTGCTCTACGACGGGTCCTACCATGACGTGGATTCCTCCGAGCTCTCCTTTAAACTGGCGGCCCGTAAGGCGTTCAAGAACGCCATGCAGGAGGCCAAGCCGGCGCTGCTGGAGCCCATCATGAATGTCGAGATCCAGGCGCCTGTGGAGTATGCCGGCGACCTGATGGGCGATCTAAACGGCCGCCGCGGCCGCATTTCGGGGATGGATACTAAAGGTAACACTCAGTTTATACGCGCCCAAGCCCCCATGGCGGAAATGCTAAACTATCAGAATGATCTGACGTCCATGACCCAGGGGCGCGGCTCCTTCACCATGGAGTTCGATCATTACGATTTCGTGCCGGCCCAGCAGGCGGAAAAGATCATTGCCGCCGCGAAGGCTGCCAAGGCCGGAGTAGAGGAAGAAGAGGAATAGCGACTCTGTCCCGTGTCAAAAGGACACGGGTCGTCGTTCCTGGCACACAAATAATGTCGCACCCCCGGTTGACCTCGGCCGGGTTATGAGCTAGAGTCTAGGTTTCATTTCGATCACAGCCCCGGATTGCATCCGTAGCACTTGCCGGGACTTAAAAATTCGTTCGAAGGATCGTGAATGACCGGTCGAACTAAACGGCTTTACTGTCTTTTTTGCACCTCCGTTGCGTTGGGCATAGTTGGTTGCGGCTACAACCAGCAGTCCAAGTTCCAAAACGCCTTCCTTCCTTCCACCCCGCGTCCCGCGGCGGCGGAGATCGCCCCGCCACCCTCGTTGGAACCTAATTTATATCTGCACGACGAGCCCGCGTTTCTCACCCAGGTGCGGAAGCCGCCGGCGCTCTCGGGAGCCATTCTCCTGATGCAGCGCGCCGATCAGGCCTTCCAACGCGGCAGGAAGTCCTACCAAGCAAATGATGTGGCGCAGGCGCGCCAGGAATTCGACACCGCCATCGATCTGATGCTGGAGGCTTCCGAAAACAACCCGGACGACCGGCAAGCCTTCGATGCCCGCCTGGACGAAATGGTGGACGCCATCCACCGCTACGATTTGGCGGGGCTCGGCGCCGGCGTAGATGTCGACGAAGCCCGCTTCGAGAAGGCCCCCCTGGAGGACCTCCTCCAAATGACCTTCCCAGTCGATCCCAGGCTCAAAGATAAGGTGAAGGAGCAGGTCCAGGCCACCGCTTCGCAGCTCCCGCTTTCTGTAAACGACCCCGTGCTGGGCTACATCAACTATTTTTCGGGCCGCGGCAGGCGGACGCTGACTGTGGGTCTGGAGCGGGCAGGCCGCTTTCGCCCCCTGATCCAGCGCATTCTGCAAGAGGAAGGCATTCCCCAGGAGTTGATCCATCTGGCACAGGCCGAATCCGGGTTCCTGCCCCGCGCCATATCGCGCAAAGCGGCGGCCGGCATGTGGCAGTTCGTGGCCTGGCGCGGCCAGGAG
Organism: Bryobacteraceae bacterium; assembly: GCA_049514955.1. Classification (GTDB taxonomy): domain Bacteria; phylum Acidobacteriota; class Terriglobia; order Bryobacterales; family Bryobacteraceae; genus Bog-159. The sequence goes on from JBEKUO010000524.1 coordinate 2,077, forward strand.
TACGGGCTGATGCGGACCCCCTATACGGATGACCGCTTGGATCCGGAGAAGGCCACGCGGGCTGCCGCCCACCACCTGCACGACCTGTACAACATTTTCGGCGACTGGTACCTGGCGATCGCGGCCTATAATTGCGGCCCGAACGTGGTGCTGAAGGCGGTCGAGCGCACCGGATACGCAGACTTCTGGGAGCTGCGTAGGCTCCATGTCCTTCCGCTCGAAACCACCAACTACGTGCCCATCATCCTGGCCATGACCATCATGGCGAAGAACGCGCCGGAGTATGGATTGCAAGGGCTGGTGCCGAATGCTCCGCTGGAGTACGATACCATCGAGGTCGCCTCGCCCACGCACCTGGCGTTGGTGGCGGATTTGACCGACGCACCCATGTCGGAACTGTTGGACCTCAATCCGGCCCTCCTGAGAGGCGTGGCCCCCGCCGGGTACGTGTTGCACGTTCCTCATGGGACGGGCAGCAGTCTCTCGGCCTCGCTGCAACTGGTCCCCGCCGATCGCCGCGCGGCGTGGCGCATCCATAAGGTGGCGGGCGGCGACACGCTGGCCTCCATCGCCAGGCGCTACGGCATGCCTGCGGCTAGCATCGCGGCGGCCAATGGCCTGACGAACGCATCGCCAGCCACCGGTGACCGGCTGATAATTCCCGCCACGTACACGCCTCCGAGCGTGGCGGTGCATACGGCTTCCAGGCGCCATGCCGGTACGCCAGCCACGAAGAGACGCCACAGGGGCACGGCCGGTTTGACCCACACGGCAGCCAACAAAGCCCCGCGCTCCACCGGCGGAGAATAGCGCCCACCGTGGCGCACGCTTAAGTGCGCCGCGGCGAACTTCAGTTCGCTGAGAAATTTTCCACTTTTTCTCTTTTTCACTATTGCCTCCGCGCCAAAAAGGGTTATTCTATGGGTGATTGTTGCCGAACAACAGGAGGCGTGAATAATGTTCGAGAGTCAAAAGTTCGCTCCCAAGGACGAAGAAGATATGGAAGACTTTCAGGACTACGACGACGAAGAGCATTCCGACCTGAACTCGAAACTCGACGAATTCGAAGACGAAGACGAAGAGGACGAGGAAGAGGAGATTGTTGTGGTTGCTGCGGTGGAACTGCCACCGCCGGCGCCGGTTGCCGCCGAACCACCGCCCGCGCCTGCCGCGGAAGCGCCCAAGAAGCCGGCGAAGAAGGCCACTCACGCGGCTGCCAAGGCAGCCCCTCCCGCGCCGCCGCCAGCCAAGCCGGCTGCTGCGGTGAAAGCCCCGGCCAAGCCCGCCGCTAAGGCAGCGCCAGCTAAGAAGCCCGCCGCTAAGGCAGCGCCGGCGAAGAAGGCCGTCGCCAAAAAGGCTCCCGCGAAGAAGGCTGCCGCCAAGGCGCCCGCGAAAAAGGCCGCTAAAAAGGCCCCCGCGAAGAAGGCTGCCAAGAAAGCTCCCGCGAAAAAGGCCCCGGCGAAAAAGTCCGCCAAAAAGGCCCCGGCGAAAAAGTCCGCGAAAAAGGCCCCGGCAAAGAAGGCCGCCAAGAAGAAGGGCGGCCGTAGGTAGCCGCCGCTTACTTGTTGACGACCGTCCGGCAGCGTTCGAATAGTTCCAGTAAGGCCTCGGCGTATTCTTCGGCCGACCGGGTAGCCGGTTTGCCGGAGAATCCCGCCGCAGTGCTCCCCTTGCCGTAGCCCGTCGTCACCGCGATAAACTTCGTCAATTCCAAGGCAATCTCGTCTTTGGTTCTTGCTGGAGGCGCTGGGGGCGCCGCGGATTCCAGGGTGTCTTCGGCCATACTGCTCGATTCCTCCGTGCTGTGTTACAACTCTAGGGTACAGCATTTCCATGCCGCTCACCGCCCGCCGGCATGTCCGCAAGATGCGCGGAGGGGCTCAATCCCACCTGCTGGAAGCGGATGACGGCAACTTCTATATCGTCAAGTTCCAGAACAACCCGCAACACCGGCGGATTCTCGTCAACGAGTTGGTTTCGGCCGTCTTCCTGAAGTACCTGCAGGTTTCCACGGCGCCCGCCGAGCTTATTCAGATCACGCCGGAATTCCTGGCCGCCAACCCGGACGTATACATACACCTCGGCACGCAGCATATCCCGGTAGAGCCCGGCTGGCACTTCGGCTCGCGGCACCCCGGCAATCCGGAGGTCATGGCGGTTTACGACTTTGTGCCTGACGCCCTTTTAGGCGGCGTCAGCAACCTGCCGGATTTCCTGGCCGCCCTGGTCTTCGACAAGTGGATGGCCAACGCCGACGGCCGGCAATGCGTCTTCTTCCGCGCCCGTGTGGAAGACTGGCAGGCGGTGGTCAAGAAAGCGTTCGTGGCCGTCATGATCGACCAGGGCTTCGTCTTCAACGGCCCCCACTGGAACTTTACCGACTCGCCCTTGCAAGGCCTGTACCCACGGAAAATGGTGTACGAGCGGGTGCGCTCGCTCGACGACTTTCAACCCTGGCTGGACCAGGTGGTGCATTTCCCCGAAGAGGTGGTGGATCGGGCTTTCCGCCAGATTCCGCCGGAATGGCTGGAAGGCGAAGAGGACCAATTGGAGCAATTGCTGGAGAAACTGCTGCGGCGCCGGGAGCGCGTCCCGGATCTGATCAGCGATGCGCGTCAGGCGCGTATGGACCCGTTCCCGAACTGGACGGCCTGAGCCCAACTATCTCCCCGCTGACCCGCGCCGCCGTGGCCGGAGCCAGCAGGATGCCGTTTCGATAGTGCCCATAGGCCAGCCATAGGCGCGTGTTGCCCAGCCGGCCGATGCAAGGCTCGAAGTCCTCGGTCGCGGGGCGAAAGCCCAGCCAGGCTTCTGGCCCGGGAGCCGAGCGAAGCCGCGGCAGCAGTTCGCAGGCGCGCGCATGAATGCCGGCCACAATTTGCGGGTCCAGCTCGCGGTTGAAGCCCACCTGCTCCGACGACGTTCCCGCGATCGTGAATCCGTTGGACCGCTGCATCACATAAGTATGGCCCCGGCGCAGAATCGGCCCTAGCGATCCCGGTTCCATTCGGTACCCCAACAGGTGCCCGCGTACCGGAAACGATGCCGGAGTTTCGAGCCGCTCGCCGCCGCAGACAACCGGAACTGCCCCGCTCCAGGCGCCCGCGGCCAGCACCACCGCTCCGGCCGAGAGCGCGCCGCCGCTGGTCTCGATATCCACCCGGTCCGCCGCGACCCGCACCTCCAGCGCCCGCGTTTGCTCGCATATGCGCACCCCGCGCTTCTCGCAGGCGCGCCGCAGCGCGCGGGTCACATCTCTTGGATCGACCAGCGCATCGTCCGGATAGAAGAGCCCGCCGTCGATCGCCTCGGCGCGAATACCGAGTTCCTCTTGCACCGCGCGGCGAGCCCTAAGCTCCTGCCATTCTGTCTCCGTGCAGGCGAGTTCCACGGCCCCGCACCGCCGGTAGTCGATCGCCACCCTGCTCTCGCCCTCCAGTTCCCGCACGAACGCGGGATATAGCGCCAGGCTTTCGAGCGCAAACTCCGTCCAGGCCGTGCGGCCG
>JBEKUO010000525.1:0-5553 GCA_049514955.1 Bryobacteraceae bacterium
GTTGCAGGGGCTCGCCGAAAAACTCCTCCACCTTGCCGCACCGCAGGCAGATGACGTGGGCGTGCTCCTGATTCATGCGGGTCTCTTAATAATGCTGGTCACCGTCGTGGTGCATGAGGTCCAGCTCATCCACCAGGCCGCCGTTCTTGAGCATTTTCAGAGTGCGGTAAACCGTCACCCGGTTCAGCTTGGGATCTTTTTCCTTGGCCAGTTGGAACAGGCGCTCGGCATCCAGGTGCTGTCCGGTCTGGTCGATCAATTCGAGCAAGATCTGGCGTTGGCGGGTGAGGCGCACGCCTTTCTCGCGCAACGATCCCTTGATGGAGTCGACCGCCATGTTGAGGCTTTCTCACATTCTAGCAGGATGCGGTCACACGCTTGGCAAAACTAGACGTCCTTCCGTTTCAATTGCTTGCCGATTTTGAGCCCAGCGGGGGCAGCGATCTGGGTGCATCTTGAAATCGAAGGAGCCTATGTCACAACCACAACCGACACAACCGAACCAACCGCAATACCAGATTTCCGTGTTCGACCTGTTTCCGGTCTATGCGACGCGTGCCGCATATCAGCAAGCCACCGGACAGCAGGCGCCGCCATTCGATCCGACTCAGCCTATCAAGGGATGGTCCGACCCCGCGCCGGCGGGGCAGCCTTACAGCGTGTTCGATCCAACGGCGACGGCCACGGGCTACGTCAGCCAACTGACGTTGACGCCTCAACTGGCGGCCCTGGTGAACTTGCCGGGTCCCTATAACTACCCACCCTACGTTTCCCCTCCAACCGATGCAGTGGAGGTGGGGCCTTATGGACCAATCGGAAACGCCAGCCCGGATCAAGTCTGCCTGCAATCCGACGCGCAGGAGATCGCCAACCAGATCGCCCCACTTTACCCGGGGCAGACGATCTCGGTGATGCAGGAGAACACTGGTGTGTTCCACTACGTCTACGGGTTAGACCCTCGCCGGCAATGGGCCATTCAAATCGGCAGCAGCACTTTCTTCGTGGCGCAAACGCTGATTGAAGCCCAGAATTATTATGGCGTGGGTGCGCCGGGACACTGGGCCTTGACGGCCACCAACGCCCTCAACTGGATCAACGATCCGCCTGTGACGGTGGCGCCCGCGAATGCCGTTACGATTTCCGCTCCCATTCGCCCGCTTCTGCCGAACGAGCAGATTGTGCATCTGCCCGCCTCGCTGTTCAGTCCCGGCAACTGGGTGGTCGAGCGCACCGACCTGCCACAGCCACAGCAGCCGGAAACCGAGGATCAGCAATTTGCGGATCTGAAGGCGACCCTGGCGGCTATACAGACGGCGCTGGGCGCGATCCAGACTAAGTTGGGGGCATGACATGGCGACCACTCCAGTTCCTACTCCGGCCACAACTCCAGCCCCAACTCCAGTGCCGGCGCTTGTCGTGGCGGTTCCGGCCGACCCTGCAAGCGCCGCCGCGTTCGCCGCCGGCAATCTGTTCGTCTTCCTCTGTTCGCCGGCCGGTCAGCAGATCGCCACCGATGCGGTAACCGCCGGTAAGGCGATAGCCGATGTGGTCAAGGGCCTAGCCCTGGCCTAGCCCAGGATGTTATCGACATCTTCCGTGGCATCCATTTGTGAGGTATCGGTTGGCAGGCGGAAGCGCCTGCCCCACCCGGTACCGCCGGTAAGGCGATAGCCGACGTGGTCAAGGGCCTGGCCCAGGATGTAATCGACATCTTCCGTGGCATCCATTTGTGAGGTATCGGTTGGCAGGCGGAAGCGCCTGCCCCACCCATTTGCAGTTTAGCAGCGAAGTGGGACAGACTCTGTTTGCCGGCCGATAGCCGACGTGGTCGAAGGCTTGGCCCAGGATGTTGCCCACCTGCAAGCGTTCAGCAGCGAAGTGGGACAGACGCTTTCGTCTGTCAACCTAACGCCAGAAGGTTGCGGGGCCTGGGAGTGTAGCCCGGAAACACCTTGTTCAGATCCTGGTTGCCTAACTGGCCTTTGACCAGCTCTCCGAGAACGTCGCGGAAGTCCGTGGTCAGGTTGAGGTCCCGCCCTTCGTAGAGTTGTTCCTGCGCCAGGCCGGGCCACTGGCCGTAGACTTTGCCTCCGCGCACGTCGCCGCCCATGACGAACATGCAGTTGGCGTGGCCGTGATCGGTGCCACGGTCGCCGTTTTCGCGGGCGGTGCGGCCGAACTCGGACATGGTGACCACGGCGATGTCGCGCATGCGGTCGCCGAGGTCCAGCCAAAAGGCGGCCAGCGCCTGTCCGAACTCGGTGAGACGCGCGGCCAGTTGGCCCTGCGAAGCGCGCGGTCCAACCTCGTTGACGTGATGATCCCAGCCACCCACGTCGGCGAAGGCCATCTCCATACCAACGTCGGCCTTGATGAGTTGCGCGATCTGCCGCAAGCTGTCGCCGAAGCGGCCGCCCGGATATTTAGAGCCGGCGGCGGGTTCATAACGCTGCTTCTGAATGGCCTGGAGCAGGGACACGGCTTCGAAGGTTTCGCGTCCGGCGGCGCGCAGGACCGGATCCGAGCTATCGGCATACATGGCTTCGAAGGCGGCCGCCGCGTCCTTATTACGCACCTGGAAATCGCCGACACTCTGCACCGCTACTGCGGGGTTGGGACCGCGCATGGCGCGCGGCAGGATCGATCCCAGAGCTACAGCCCGCACCGGCGAGACCTTCGCGGCGTCGTGGGGCCGGGACGCTCCCTCGGCGCGGTTCATCCATCCATCGCCGGTGGCTTTCAGGCCCGGCGTGCCCGATTCCATGAAGTCCTGCGCATCGAAGTGCGAGCGCGTCGGGTCCGGAGATCCGGCGGCGTGCACGATGGCCAAATGGCCGTTATCCCAGACCGGTTTGAGCGGCGCGAGTGAAGGATGCAGGCCGAAAAAGCCATCCAGGTCGATGGCGGCGTCTGCGCTGCCGTCCAGACCCCGCGTTGGGCGCGGCACGGCAATCGTGGGACGCAATTCGTAGTAGCGTTTCTCCGCGTGCGGCACCACGATGTTCAAACCGTCGGCGGCGCCGCGCTGGAAGATGGCAACCAGGATTTTCTTGCGCGGCGCGGGGGCGTCGCCGGCGTAGAGCGCGCGCTCGAGCCACATCGGCGCAGCTCCCATGCCGACCATGGCCAGCGCGGAGTTGCGAACAAAAATGCGGCGCGAAGATTCGTTCATTTCTTTTGAAAGTCCGGAGAGCCCAGGGTCACGCCTTCCGAAGTGTGCGCGGTCTCCACCTTAACTCCCGGGATCTTGTTATTTGCCAGCGCCATGCTGAAATTCATGCGCGCCAGCAAGCCTGCCGAGTTCAGCCACTCCTGACCGGAGTTCGAATAACCGGTCGGCTCCGCCTTGCGATAAAGCGGCTGGCCGAGCTGCGTCAACTGATTGTTGAGGCCGAAGGCGAAATCCACGTCGGCGTTGATCGCGCGCAAGGAGCTGGCCACCATCTCGAAGGGCGATTTCATCTTGGTGCGGTAAGCGCCGCGCGACCAGAACTCGGGCGCCTGGAACATGGTCTTCAGCACCGCGCGCAGATCGCCATTGCTCTTCAGGAACGAGGCAGCCATGCGGCGAACCAGCGTTTCAGGCGGATCGTCGGCCACGAAGCGCAGCGCCAGCTCACGCGAGATAAAGCGCGCGGTCGAGGGATGGTGCGCGAGCAGATGCAGCACCTTGAAGCCGTCGTCGATTCCCCCGCCTGCCGGAATCCTCACTCCCAGGACGACCTTCTCGCCGTCATCGTGCATTCGAGGATTGAATTCGAATTCTGCGGCGCGCTGCGGTTGTTTGATGGTCCACCCGGTGAAGCAGCGAGCTACCTCGGTGACGTCTTTCTGCGTGTAGCCGCCGTCTACACCGAGCGTGTGCAATTCCAGCAGCTCCCTGCCGTAGTTCTCGTTCAGGCCGATCTTGCGGCGCTGGCCGGCGGGCGATTGCGGACCCGCGGATTCCCAGTTATCCAGATAGAACAGCATGGCCGGGTTTTGTGCCGTCGCCCGCAACAGATCCTCGAACTTACCGAGGACATGTGGGCGGATGGCGTCGCGCTCATAGGCGGTGACTAAGTAATGATCTGCGCCTTTGTCGAGGTATACGTTGAAGTGGTTATACCAGAAGTCCGTGAGCACTTCCTGTAACTGGCGGGTGCTGTAGACGGCGCGATAGAGCTTGCCGGCCGCGAGATCCTGCACCACCACTACCTGTGGTCCGGCGGCGCTTTCGATGCGGCGGCGCAGGCCGGCGGGCGCCACGGCAAACAACTGGTTGCGCATGGCCTGCCCCATGGCCTCGAGCACTTGATCTTGCCGCTCCGGGGATAGCGTAGAGAACAGATCGAGCTTCTGTTGGGGCGTGCCGGCGCGCATGGTGTGGAGCTCTTCCGGCGTCAGGAGCGCGGCCAGATCGGGCCGGCTGGGCTGGGCGCCGCTATCCTGGTCCTTGCGCTGGTAACGCGCTACCAGGTTGCGGATCATCATGCGTTTGTCGGGATCCTCCGGGAAGGGGAACTTGCCTTCCACCATGGCTTTGACGAGTTGCGGCGAAGGATAGTTCTGGATCATCTGCGCCGGGCTCATGGTGAGCGAGTCGAGCGGGCGAAGCTTGGCTGTCAACACGGGATTCTCCCGGATGCGCTCGGGATGAAGCTGCAGGTCAATCCATTTCTTGAGGCCCATGGCGCGGACTCGCTCGAGATCGCCGGGTTGCGGTCCGAAGGTGAGCCGGTTCAAGGCGTGCGGGATCTTCTCATCGTTGGCGATCGGCGAACGGAACTGGGAGGATTCTGGCGTCCTTTTCTTTTTGGCGTAGGCGGACATGCCGGGGAACAGGACAAAAACCAAAGCGGCGAATGCAGCGAGAAATGATTTGTTCCCCATGTGCCTATAGGTATAAACGCGGCAGGACCGTGGGAGTTGCGCGGCCTTAACCTTTCAGACGCATGAAGAACCAAGCCATGCCGATCGCCAGCAGAAACGAGGCCGAGACGGGCACCGGTTTCCAGACAGCCAGGCGCTGGCCCAGGCGCGCGAACAGAAACGCGAAGATGACGATCAACGGGACTTCCGCGCAAGCCGCGCCCGCAAGCACGTAGAGCGGATGATACCCGGTGGTGCGCAGGAACAATTCGAAATAAAGGCCGTGAAAAGCTCCCAACACTGCCACGATCAGCCAGCGCATGCCAGCCTTGGGCAAGACCAGGATCTCCACGGCGAGGTACGCGATGGTGAGTGCCGCTGCGGCTTCCACGAATCGCGCAGGCGGCTGCCAGCCAGTGAGCGGAACGATCAGCGCCGCAGCCACCTGGCCGGTCACGAACATGGCGGCCAGCAGGACCAGTTCGCGGCGGCTGCGCGCGGCCAGCACCAGGCTGGCAAGAAACAGGATCTGCACGGGTCCACCCAAGGCGCGCATGAAACCCGCACCGGCCTGGGTCATCGCAACTGCCGCGGCGCTGGCCGGCCGGAAGCGCAGAGTCGCTCTGGGAAACGAGATGTCGAACAGCGCCTGATCGCGTTTGCCGTCGTTTTCGGCGCGCAGCAGGTGAACGTGATTGGGGA
>JBEKUO010000526.1:0-7794 GCA_049514955.1 Bryobacteraceae bacterium
ACCGCCGCATTTCTCTCAACCGGGAGCCGCCATAGATGCAGACACGATGACGAACCTTTCAATAGCCTACAGGCAGAGAGACGCATGTATTAGCTGTTGGTATATGGACGACTCAGACAACACTGCCATGTGGGACGAATATGCGCCAAGAAATGGCGCTGCGATTCGAACCACTGTTGGGCGGTTGCATTCGTTTCTTTCCGGATGTTACGACACAAATATCCATATGGCGAGGGTCACCTACTACGAACCCCATGAAGAGGAACGATACATCGACGAGGCCTATTTTGGATCGCTTTTCATAAAACACGCCGAACGATTCCGTCATGAAAAAGAACTCCGGGCCGTGGCCTATCGGACAAACGACGGACGTGGAGTGAACGTCCCGGTCGCATCGATCGTGCTGATCGAATCTCTGGTACTGTCTCCCGACCTGCCGGATTGGGCAGTGCCGTTTATCACTCAATTAATCACCACTCTCGGCTTCGCTGGTCAGATAGAACGTTCTTCGGCAAGGTCATCCAGAACCGCTAGTCTCAACGCCAAAAGCCTTATCGGAAGACTCCGCGACGGGCTTGTGATTTCCTCTGGCTGGTACGAGGGTAATCGCTCGGCCAAAGTTCGAGACGCGACCGAAACCGTGATCGGGAAGATTCAGGAATCCGATGCGATCCCAGCGTGAAGGTTTGACCGAGAGAAGGCACGTGGAGCGACGACCACGAGGATAGCACAGGTCTGATTCGGCTAAGCCCTTTGTCTTATTTGGCTCCCCAGTCTGGATACGTTTCGAACTCTTGCGGCCTGAACACGGCCCGCTCGAACCAGCCCAACTTCCTTCAGACCAGCGACATCCGGGCAAACCCAGAGCGTCTGTCCAGACTGGGCACCCACCAGACTACTCTCGGACCGGGCAACGCCACCTATTGATTCCATGGAGAGAAGGACAATCACAATGCCCGCTTCGAAGGAAGTCCGTAGAAAATCGTATATACCGGGCGCGATGCGGAATATTTGACCTATCGTAGTTGTGTATGGGTACAGCGTTGCGCATGGGTGCCGAGATTTGGGACGGCGACGCCCAACATGGTATCGTCCAATATAAAGTTACCGGGTTGCCCGGAGATGAATGCGGCGTAATCACGTCGAACGGATCACAGCCGCGAAAATTTCGAAGACCGGAGTTATCACGGCGCTTGTTGAGCGGAGAGTCCACCAATTCCGGGGAATATAAAAGCCCGAGGTTGCGCTCAAGGACCTTACAGAAGGGCCGATCTTGCCAGGCATGAGGAAACTAGGAAGATTCGCATCCTTTGTTTTTTTGCTCACGACATCCGCCTCAGGCGCGACCGACGTGGATCTATATGATGCGAAGGGAGTTGCTGTCGCTTTCGTTAACAGTGACGGGATCGAGTGGACCTTCTATTCATGGACAGATGGCGTTCCGACGGCATATCTGGATGAGGATAGTATCTACGGGTTCAATGGAAAGCATTTGGGATGGTTTGAACGTGGAACAGTATTCGACCACGACGGCAACGTGGTCATGGCGGTCGCCGCGCGATTCAAAGACGGCGTCCAAACACCGCCCCCGAAGAGCCCAAAACAGTACAAGCCGTATAAAGACTACAAGGAATACAGACCGTACAAGCCAGTTTACAACAACACATGGTCAAAGACGGCGGCGAGGTCATTTCTAGAACAAGGGAAGAAGTAACGTTTCGACCGTCACCCCCTTAGTCGCGACGAATTTTGAACTACATCAGGAGTCTATACCGGCGTCCTCGAGTTCCCGGCTGACCGTGCGCCGGTCGCAACGGGGCTCGGCGGCCTAACGCGCCGATCCTCGGGAAGCAGTGGTCCTTGCTCTTGAAGAGATGGACTGTGAGCGCCAGTTCACGGGCAGCCCGGACCGGCTCACGCGCTGGTCGAACACGGTGCCTTCGCTATTGGCCGCGGTGAAAATTCCGCAAGGGGGTAATGCGGGGATAACGTCAGATCGGGTTGGCGCGGGCGTGTACGAACTTGTCGTTGATCTCGCTCGCGGGCATTCCGTTCGATGTCAAATGCGCCCGCATTTCTTTTTCACTGATTGCCTCGGTCGTCCGTTTCATTTTGCCTTCGGCCAGATCCACGGTCACGAATAGAAACTGCTCAGGTTCAGAACCCTTGAGCATCGCAAGCCACGTTTGTTCCATATAGAACATTATCGTCCCTCTTTGTCGCGTATCGAAACATCAACACGAATCGCTATAATTGGGGTCCGTGAGAGAAGAATCGGCAACTCTCAGATCCCGGAGCTCAACAGAAATTCTCGAGCTGCAAGCGTACGGATCAAGCTGTCCTCGGACCCGAATAGGGAGAAGGCGTTGACGTTCATTAGCTGCAACTCCTTCAGGGCAACAAGCCGCTCACTCGCTGGAATGGTGAACTGGAGAAACCTTCCTTGCTCGGCGGCTTCGGTCATTACCTTGTCATCGTGGCACTGAATCAGATAGTCCGAGGGCTCTTTCTTGATACACATCGTGTACCAAGACTGCTGGTAGACGTGCCGGACGTGGGATCGGCCATAGTGCCCCACTAGATGGACGCACCGCTCCGACGTGAAGATGCCGCCCGATTTCGCTGGTACAAATGCGAACACTCGAACCTCTTTGGCGGACTCGGGAGCTTCGAACGCGAAAAAAGCGGCTACGTAGGGCGACGCCGTCCAGTCAAGCAGCGGCGATGGAAATTTGTGATGTCTAAGGTACAGAAGGAACTCCATGATTTCCTGCTGACCCGTCAGGATTGTCGTGAGCCGATCAAGATCAGTCCCGGCCATCTCCCGCAACTCTCCATAGTCAGGAACGTTATCCCATCGCCTGCCCGTCAGCATTTCAACTGCGCCTTTGGACGCGCTTACTTTGCAGTAATACGCCAGGAAGCTTCGGACATCCGGATAGTCGCGCTCCAGCGAGGTTTCCAGACGCCAATCGCTCCGGGCGTGACCCCTAAACAGCGGAGGCTTGTGCAGATCCCCGTAGGAACGGACCAGACATCTGGCCTCCTCCAGATACTCACTCCACCCGCTGAGGCGCTTTTCGATCATGTACCATTCTGCCAAATACCAATTCCTGTAGTAGAACGTTCGCGTGAGGAGCCCATGTCGCTGAGAAGATCTGAAACTGGCCAGACCCCCGGTGCTTCCACACGCGGGCCAGCGAGGATTCGAACCTGAATACAAACGACTTGGCTCGATTCGCACGTCCGAGCGCTTAATGGAATGAATGCGATGCGATCTGGCTCCCCAGGTAGGACTCGAACCAAGCGGCTTACCCCTTCACATCGCCCTTCCCAAAATCCCATTCTACCAGCCGCCGCTCTTTAGCCGACAGATTAATCAAGTGTGCGCAGGACGCCGCATGGTGGCCGGCTACGGCATCCTCCCAATACGGCTGGCGAGTGCGCACGGAATCGAAGAAATGGCCGAAGTGCGCGAAGGTCGGCTCGGGGCCCTCGTCTTTGAAATGCCGTGCTTCCTTCTTGGGCCGCTTGGCCGCCTCGACCTCCGTGGCGATCACCTTGGGGTCCTTGTAATAGGCATCCTCCAGCGGCTGCGCCCAAGCGTCCACGATCCAGCGATTATCCTCCACCACGTTTTCCGGATAGAACGTCAGCCCGTTCCCGCCCAATGTGAGAGCGCCTTCGGTGCCCAGCACCTGGAACCCCGCCTCCGAGTTCATCTCGTTATTGAACGACGAGCTCAGGTTCACGGTGAAACCTTCCGGATATTCCATCATTGCGTTCAGCGTATCCGGCACGTCGCGGCTTTCCTTCCAGCGATACAGTTCGCCCATGGCCATCACGCGCGCCGGCATGCGGGCGTCCATCAGAAAGTTGATGGTGGTGCACAGGTGCACGAACAGATCCGTGGCGATGCCGCCGGAGTAATCCTGGTAGCAGCGCCAGCGAAAAAATCGTTCTGGGCTGAACGGGTGTTTGGGCGCGGCGCCCTGGAACATGTCCCAGTTCACCGTCTCGAGAGAGGCGTCCGGCGGAATCGGATAGATCCATGCGCCCGAGGCGGTGTTGCGATTGTAGGCCGCACGGATCATGGTGATGCGGCCGAGCGCGCCCGAGCGGATCAGTTCTTTGGCCTTGCGCTCGGAATCCGAGCTGACACCCTGGCTGCCCACCTGCATCATGCGTTCTCCGGCGCGCGCCGCCGCGATGATCTCCAGTCCTTCGGACGTTCGGTAGGTCATCGGCTTTTCGCAGTACACGTCTTTGCCCGCGCGTAGCGCGTCCACCACGATGGATGTGTGCAGGTGGTCCGGGGTCGCCACCACCACGGCGTCGATGGATTTCTCAGCGAGCAGATCGTGGTGCGTCGCGTAAATCCTGGCGCGTCCCTTGGTGCGCGTGAGGGCGCGCTCCAGGCGGCCTTTGTAGGCATCCACAATGCCCACGATTTCGGCCTGCGGATGCTGCTGCAGGGAGTCCATCAATTCCTGCCCGCGCGCGCCCGTACCGATCACCCCGACGGAGATGCGATCGCTGGGAGCGGGTCGGGCGGCGGGCGTGGTGGCGGCCAGCAGAGCGCCGGCTTCGAGGAAAGTGCGGCGGGTGATTTGCATGAAACCCGATTATAACTGCGGCGCGGGAACCTCGGCCGGCAGCAGTGCCTGCGCCACGCGCAGGATTAGAGCTTCCGCAAACGGCTTGCCGACAATCTGCAATCCGATGGGCAAGCCGCGCCGGTCGCTGCCGCAGGGGATCGATACCGCCGGCAGACCCAGTACATTGATGGCGCGCACCAGCCGCGTGGAGGCCAGGCGCACGTCTTCGGTCTCGCCGCCGATGGTGGTCGAAGTCTCGCCGATGCGTGGCGCGGTGATGGGCGTGGTGGGGGTGAACAGGCAATCCACGCGCGGCCACAACGCGGCGAACTCGCGCTGCATCGCGCGCCGCAGGCGCTGCGCGTTCACATAATCGGTAGCCGGTAGCAAGCGCCCCTGATCGAGCAAGGCTAGCACGTCCGCGCCGAATTGATCGCGCTGCGCCAAGTGCGGCTCCATCAGGGCGGATGCCTCCGCCAGCAGGATCATGCGCCCCACCGTGTTGATGGCGGCGATGTCCGGCACGCGCAGCGGGACCACTTGCGCGCCGCGCGATTCGGCCGTGTGGAAAGCGCCGCGTACGGCTTGGTCCACGTCAGGGTCCAGGCGTTCGAAGTAGAAATTCTCCGGCAGGCCGATGCGCAGGCCGCGCAGGGAAGGCTCCGCCTCGGGCACGTAGTTCTCCACCGGACGCCGCGAAGACGTGTCGTCGCGCCGGTCGTAGCCGGCGATGATGTTGAGCACTGCGGCCGCATCGCGCACCGAGCGCGTCAGCGGGCCCATGTGATCGAGGCTGAAGCCCAGCGGCATCGCGCCGTAGCGGCTCACGCGGCCGAAGGTGGGCTTCAGTCCTACCACGCCGCAGAACGACGCCGGGATGCGTATGGACCCGCCCGTGTCGCTGCCCATCGCCATGAAAACCATCCCAGCAGCCACGCTGGCAGCCCCAGGACGGCGCCGCCGCCTGCGAGCGATTCCACCACCGCAGCATCGTGGTCCGGCACAAACTGCGCGAACAGCTTCGAACCGCCCGTGGTGCGCACGCCTTTCGTGTAGAACAGGTCCTTGAGCGCAACGGGAATGCCGTGCAGTGGACCGCGCCCCTGTCCGCGCGCCAGTTCTGCGTCGGCTTGTAGGGCTTGCGCGCGTGCGGACTCGGCCATCACGGTCAGGATCGCGTTCGTAACCGGATTGAGCCGCGCGATGCGATCGAGCGCGCCCTCCGTCAGCTCTACGGAAGAGGTTTCGCGCCGGCGCAGCGCCGCCGCGGCTTCGAGCAGGGTCACTCGCCCTCCTCGGCTCGGAAGATCAAAGCCGGCTCCGTCTCGGGCGGCAGGGCCTGCGCCAGCGGACGAAAGGCCGCCTCCATGGCATCGAGCGTTGGCGCGATGCGCTCCAGATCCGCGTCCGGAATGTCCAGCCGTTCAGCTCGCGCTATCTTTTTCCAATCCTTGGTCATTTTGAATCTCCATACGCGCCGCCCATTGCGCGGCGGCCAGAATGATCATGGCGGTGATGAAACTCCAAATTAGAATGGTCGCCGAGTTGTGAAACACGCCGTACTCGCGCTCCAGTTTCACGCGCAGCAGGGGCCAGATCAGCAGGTTCACGTACTTCATGGCTTCCAGAACCAGTCCCGTCAGAATCGCCACTGGAGCGACGCGCCGCGGAGGAATGCGGCGGTTGGGCAACAGCCAGAAGATCAGGAACAGCGCCAGAATGGAAATCGGCACGGCGGCCAGTTTGAACACCAGCACGTTGGCCGAGAGTGCGAGCTTGCCGGGGTGCACCGCGGGACCGCTGTTCCAGCCGCGCACCCACTGCGCATTGTTCGCCGTCAGAATCAGCGAGAGCAGCGCCAGGCCGCCGCACAGGAAGATCATGCCGAGACTCACCAGTTGGTTCTTGACGTACGAGCGGTTCTTGGTGACGCCCCAGGCGCGGTTCAGCGCGACCTCCAGCGGCTCGAATATGCCGTTGGCGGTGATCAGGAGCAGGATCATGGCCGTGAATTGAAACGTGCCCCGCAAGGGCAGGTTGCGGCTGATGAAGGGTCCCAGGTCGCCCGGCAAATAATCGTCGAGCGCCAGGTAAATCGCGTCGACTGCTGCCGGCCAGTGCAGCACGTTGCGGCAGAACGACAGCATCACGATCAGAAATGGATAGAACGAAAGCAGCGCGCTCGCCGCTACGGCCAGCGCGTAGACGTGAACTTCCGTTTGCATGCAGTAGCGTAGCGTGGGGCGCCAGGCATTTACGCTTCTGGACCAAAGGCCTGGGGGCGCAGGTGCTCCGAACAGCGGGGTCAAAGAATTAGCTTAGCGCCAAATGGAGTGGGGCAGGCGCTTTCGCCTGCCAACCAACCATCTCCCTCACGGCGTGGTACGTTGATCCGCAGGTTGACAGACGAAAGCGTCTGTCCCACCCACTGGTTGACAGACGAAAGCGTCTGTCCCACTCCGTGGTACGTTGTGTTTTCGCGTGAGTGGCAACCATATGACACTGCCAATGACCATGGGAATCATCGTCGGGAATCGCGGGTTCTTTCCCGACCATCTCGCCAAAGAGGGACGTGAGGAGATGATCAAAGCGCTCGCCACTGCGGGCATCGAGCCGCTGGTGCTGGGCCCCTCCGACAGCAAATACGGCGCCGTGGAAAGCCGCGCCGACACGCGCAAATGCGCCGACCTCTTTCGCGCCAACCGCGACCGCATCGATGGCGTCATCGTCACGCTGCCTAACTTCGGCGAGGAGCGCGCCATCGCCGACACGCTGCGGATGGCCGAACTCAACGTACCCGTGCTGGTGCAAGCGACTCCGGATTCCGCGTCGAAAATGTCCATCAAGTTTCGCCGCGATAGCTTCTGCGGCAAGATGTCGGCCTGCAACAACCTCGCGCAATACGGCATCCCCTACTCCATCACCACGCAACACACCGAAGCGCCGGATTCGGACCTCTTCCGTAAAGATCTGGAGTGGTTCGCCGGCGTTTGCCGGGTGGTGAAAGGCCTGCGCAGAGTGCGCATCGGAGCTCTGGGCGCGCGTCCGGCCGCCTTCAACACCGTGCGCTACAGCGAGAAGATCCTGGAGCGGCACGGCATCTCCATCGAGACCGTGGACCTGACCGAAATCCTGGGCCGGGTACACCGCATGAAAGACAACGACGATGCCGCGCAGCAGAAACTGGCGGGCATCA
>JBEKUO010000527.1:0-5532 GCA_049514955.1 Bryobacteraceae bacterium
CTCCTACAGCGCGGTGCTGTGGCTGCTGCCGCTGCTGGGTTTCTTTTCGAACGGCATCTTCAGCGGCTTTCCGATTTACCTGCCGGAGATCTATCCCACGCGTATTCGAGCGACGGGTGCAGGGTTCTGTTTCAATGCGGGCCGGTTGGTGGCCGCGAGCGGACCTTTCCTGACCGGCTACCTGGTGGTGCAACTCGGAACCTTCGCGCGCGCGGCGAGCTCCATCGCGCTGATCTACGTGCTGGGGATGGTGGCTCTGCTGTTCGCGCGGGAAACGAAGGGGCAGGCGATCCAATAAAGGTTTGTGCGCCACTCCCGGTACTCAAACGACAGGACGTGGCGCTGGCCGCTAGGGCTTGACCTTCGTGGTGAATGGGCTGTTGCCCGCGGGCTGTTGCGAGGTTGCTGCCGGAGGCGGCGACACCCTCGAACCGGGGTTGGGAGCCGCCATCGGAGCGACATATGCGGTCCTCCGGACATTGAGCATGTAGTCGAAGATCCGCATGCGGTCGGGCGCTGGGTCGAAGACAAGCCTGTATGACAGGGGCGCTGCGGCCATCTGGACGAACAGCCTTGCCAGCGCGTCCCGAGCCGGTTCTCCGGCCGCGCCGAAGCTCACCATCTGTGTGGGCCAATAAGGGAAGGTTCCCATGACGATGCGCAGCCCGGTGGCCTTGTAGACCGCGTCGAAGATCGCCTCCGCGGTCTCGAGCGCGCTCCTTTGGGCGTTGGGAATAGTGACCAGGGCCGCCATGGGCGACGTCACGCCACGCATCACTCCGTTCGCTCCCAGAACCGTCGTAGGGGTGACGTAGAGCATGCCATTGGCCTGTTCGACCTTGAAGTCGCCGGGCAGGTTGTTCTGCCGGTAGCTGGCGAGCAGCAGGTTCACGTCAAAGACGACCTCGTTGTCCGCGGCCTTCGTTGCAGCCGGGACTTGCACCTCTGCCGTCACATGCCCCGCTCGCGGGACAAGAAGCTGATACCCAGGTGTCCCCGCCCGTTGTTGCGGCGTGGAAACATCCTGCAGATCCGCCGCGTTTTCGTAGGGCGGATCTTCATAGTTGATCGTGCCGCCAACGACGATTTCCAGCGCGTCCAGAGCTTGCCAAAGCGGACGCGGCTCGTTCACGTCGATCACCTTGGTGGTCTGGGCCGGTATGGCGGTGGCCGTCATTGCCAAAAGTGCCACGAGCGATGGCGTTACGCCGCATCCGATACGTCTTAAATTCATGCGATTTCTCCCATTCTTTGTCATTATGGACTAGTGGTTGGTGGTCTGGCTCACGCCAGCCCGATACGCGGTGACACTGCTCGTGTAAATGTCCTCGCCTACTGTGTCGTAGGAGTAGGGGTCGGTGGCGTCCCCAGAATTGCCATAGTACGCGATAGACATAACCTGTGGAATCCGGGCCCCGCAAACGGGTGACGCCGGCGAGTGATGGCTGCGGTAGTAACTAACCTGAGAGGTGTTATAGCCGATATAGTCGTCCACCCACTCGTTCAGGCTATAGATGAAGGGAGGTTCGACCTCGTAGTATCCGACGTTCCAAAGGGAGCCATCGACGGTATTCCATTGGGGCACCAGCGAGCCCGTGAAATAGCAGTTATCGTAGTGGGGACTCCCAAGGCCGGTAGTTTCCGACACCTGCCGGCCTTTAAATATGTCCGTAGAGCACGAAGATGCGTTCTGCGTCTGTCGAAACTGGCCTACTATGGCAAGCGTGCCTGAACTGAAGCCAACTGCGGTCGTGGTTTCCGAGGCCGGCTGGTCGTGCGGCTGCTTCGTGATACTGGTACTCCCGCTCTCGCCAGTCACATTCTTCCAGGAGCTAGTGGGCGCGTAGTCGTCGCCTTTGTTCTGGATCGTGCCGGTGTAAGTAGATGAGACGGGCGTAATGCCTCCACACGTGGCAGAGGGTACAGGGTCGGTCCCGGTCCACGTAAAGGTGGTGTACCCTTCGTACAGGTCTTCCTGGAACGAAGGCAAGATGCTGCCGTTAACTTGGAAGGTGACGCTGGGGCAGCCGGGTCCAAAGTTAACACCGGGAACGACTACAGAACCGGAAAACAACGAAATCGTCGTTCGACGCCAGCGACCACTCGTTCCCGTACGAGTCTTGCCAAGTGTTGACGAAGGGCGTGGTCGTAATGTCCACGGCGGGGACGGGATCGTTGCAGACCCCCGGATATGGGCACCCGAACTGCGCATTTAGCGAATGGGCGCAGATGGCTGCCAACAAGGGAAGGCAATAAAGTCGAAGCACAGCTTTAACCTCTTTCTGTCGTCTTATTCCCGTGTGAACCGGCGGAATTCAGACACTGCTTTGCTGAACCGGGATTTCCGCTTGGCTTTTTCGGGGTCTGAGCTACACTACCACAAGTGGTCCTATATGTGAGCAGTTATTATTATTATTTTTTCTTAAACCGGGCGACGGTCGACGGCATTTTGAGCATTAATCACCCCAACGAAGGCTGGCTTGGATGCTAAGTCATTCGCGTCCAGATTAGCTGGTTGGGCACCTTCCACGCGCTGAGAACGCTGGACATAAGCCATGAAGCCCGGGCAGATATTTGCACTCAGCCTGCGCTGAAATAAGTGTCTTCCGCGTTTTTTAGAACTGCTGCCTGAATTGCTCTGCCCAAATATCCGCCGGTTTGGCGCGTCGTTAGAAGAAAATCTATTAAGAGCGGAGGCCACTGGTTAGCGCGGGCTGAAACCAATAACTTAAGCTTGTTTTATCAGTGTTTCACTCGGGTTTATCGGCGACTAATTCGCCACTTTCCGCAACCTGAGGTCTTCGACTACAGACCGACGAGCCTCGTCTGCGCAGTTCGTATGGGCGGCGCTATGATTGAAATGCAAGCACTGTGAATCGGAAACCGACGACGAAGTCGATGCGCTATTTTGGCGTGCAGCCTGCGAAACACGGGAAGCCTCCCGCTTTGAGCGATCCGGTCGAAAGACTGGAAGCATCCCTTCATGGGTCGTGTCGCGCGCGCCTGATTTAACTGATCCGCGGCCATAGACCTCGGCCGCCACGATGAGAATCGCTGGGGCGAGTGGTGTGGTGTGCCCCTTCTTCAAAACTTGACACTTTCAGATACAAGTCAGTTGCGTCAAAGGTCTAAAGAACGCGTCCGAGTCCATTCAGTCCAGTTTCCTATTTTCCAACTGCCGCCTACCGCGAGATCGCCGACTTGCATGTTTGTCGCCGTGCATCCAGCCGGCGCTTTGGCGGGCTCGACTTGGGTCGCTCGGCCATGCTCACGGATCCCGGAGAGTAGCAGTCGCCGAGGCGGCAGTGCGGCCAGGCCTGACAGCGACCGGCAGAAGCTCGATTTTATTGCAGGTAATTCAGAACCAGCGTCGCGGTCGCAGCCGTCCATACCTGGGTCCGGAACGCATTCGTACTGGCCCCTGGGAGCCTGGTCGTGCAGCTTGGGACCTTCGCGCGCGGCAAGTTCCATCGCCCTGATATACGTGCTGGGGATGGTGGCGCTGCTGTTCGCGCGCGAGACGAAGGGACAGGCGATCCAGTAACGTTTGTGATAGCAGCCAGAAGGCAGGAAGCGCCTGGCCCTAACCCCAGATCTTCAGCGGAATCGGCGCGACCGGCGCTGGAGCTCCGACCAGGGTTCGCAGGAAATTGCCTTGATTGTGCCACCAGCCGTGGAAGGTTTTGTCGTCATAGCGAGCTTCGAGCGGATGCCAGCCATCTTCGTCGTCGCGGGGAAGCGCGCCGGCCAGACTGACGGCGACATTCCGGGTGTCGAGTCGAAGCCCCACACGCAACGCCTTGAGAGCGCTTTCCTTCGCGCTCCAAAGCAGAGCAAGAAGCCGGAAGCGGTCTGCGGCGGGCGAGCGCGCAACTAAAGCCTGCTCTTCGGCCGTAAAGTAATCGGCGGCGAATGCGTCGCTACGCGGCTCAATCATTTCCAGATCGCACCCCAGCACCGCGCCAGACGGTGCGATGGCGCAGATCGCTCGTCCGGCACGGTGGCTTAGGGAGATCGTAAGAGCCGCTGGTTTGTTCTCGAAAATGGCCTGGGGCGCGCCAGACGGCTCCGTCGTTATCTCTATGGCAGTCAGGGATTGCGGATCGTCTGCCACATTCAGATAGACCGCCAGCGCGCGTTTCGCCGTCCACCGTCCCAAGCGCCAATCGGCGCGGCGTTTGGCAAAACGCATGCCGCCCAGCACGCGTGCTTCGTTCCCGCTCAACCAATCGTCGTGCGCGGGCACGTCCGCTGCGCTCTGCTCCAGCCAGTACACATCCATTGGACCGGCACAAACCGCGGCGGTGCTCACGCGTTCACCAAGTCATGTTCTTCAACTACGGCGGGTCGCAGAGCTTTCAACGCGTCGGGATCGAGGCCCTCCGGGTGCGTCACCATGCGGTAGCCGCGTAAGTTCAGATACCGGTTTCCGGCCGTGTCCACCACTTCCGCGTCGAAGCTCCCGCCATCGGAATGGGGAGTCGCCACGGCGTAGAGCGGACCCTCGGCCAATTCCGGCGTACGCCACACGGAGACTTGCTGGATGTGCTCCGGCAGCCCCATGCGGCCTTGGCCGACCACGTCCCAGAGCGCGGCAGTTTGGAAGCAAAGTTCCATCAGGCGTGGCGCTACCAGTGTCGGGAGCGCTGCCGGTTGATGATTGTTGGGTAGGCCTTGCGCCATCCGGCCGACGATGCGGTGTTCATCCAACCAAGCCCGTTCCAGAACCTGATACGCCGGGCCGTGGAAGAACACGCGATAGATGCCCTCGGCATTGACCTCGGAACCTTCGATCTCGCCAAGAACTTCCGCAGGCGCAGCTTCGGCCACTTGTTTGGCGAGCCGCACGCGCGCCGTGAAATGGGTGGTCACTTGCGGTTCGGACTGATTGGGCAGTGGCCGGCGGCCGGTCAACCGGCAATCCGCCACCAAGGCGTCACCCTCCGGATGGAATACGGCCTGGATCGTCAACGCGCGCGGCTCATTCCGGTAGAACTTGAACGGCGCCAGGAAGTTCACGTCTTCGATGGCTGCGACATGCCAGCCCGGCAGCACACAAACGGCGGCTTCCGCGAAAGCCTCCACGCCCATCACGCCGGGGAGCACCGGCTTACCTTCGATTTGATGATCGTGTAAGAACGGTTGAATCTTGGGATCCAGCGTAGTTTCGATGGTGAGACCGTTGTAGAGGCCCATGCCGGCGATCTTGCCGATCATCGGTCCCGCCGCCGGCCGGACATAGGCTTCCGCCGCGGCCGTATCCAGTCCGCCGGTGGCATCCCATTCCTCCAGCATGATGCCGAGACGCTGTGCGACCACAATTTCACCGCGCGTCCCTCCCGCAGTCAGCTCGCGCCGGATCAAAGGAATGCCCGCTTCCGGCGGCAGCATATCGATACCCGCCGCCTTCATCATTTCCGGAATGGAACCGCGCGTGGCCATCCCGATGCCGCCCCATGCCGTCCAGTCGATGGCGATGCCGCGCGTCGCCGGACGGGTCGTGCGGAAGCTCGACGTGATCTTGCACAACAG
>JBEKUO010000528.1:0-5524 GCA_049514955.1 Bryobacteraceae bacterium
CCTGACTCTGGCCGCCTGGTCCAAACCGGCCAACGACCTGGAGGCGGTGCTGGCCCGCATCGACAAGGCCGGCGCCGCCTTCAAGGGCATGTCCGCCCAAGCGCGCCGGCTGTCGCATACCGACGTCATCAATGAAGACAATGTGGATTCCGGCACCATGCTGCTCAAACGTTCCCGGGCTCGGGACATGCGCATGCTCGTCAATCTCACGCAGCCCGACCCAAAGACCGTCGCACTGCAGGGTAGGAAGCTGGAAGTCTACTACCCGAAGATGAAGACCGTGCAGGAGTACGATGTTGGCAAGAGCCGGGAGTTGCTGGATCAGTTCTTCCTGCTGGGCTTCGGCACTTCGCGCGCGGATCTCCTGAGCGCGTACACCATCCGGCTCGTGGGCCAGGATACGGTCGACGGCCAAAAAACCGAACGCCTGGAACTAATCCCGAAATCAAAAGAGGTTAGGCAGCATCTAAACAGACTTGAGCTTTGGATTTCCGAGGGTGGCTACCCCATTCAGCAGAAATTTTACCTTCCGGGAGGGGACTACATGCTGGTTACGTATTCGGATATGAAGATAAACCCGGACTTGCCGGAAGCGGCCCTGAAATTGCAACTCCCGAAGAATGTCAAGCGGGAATACCCGCAAAAGTGAGTCCGACCAGGCGAAGACCAGGCGCATGGAATCGACTTCAAACAGAAACCGGCTGCTGTATCTGGACTGGCTGCGCGGCGTGGCGGGAATCATCATGCTGCAAGGCCACGTATTCCAGTCTTTCTTGAAGCCGGAGCTGCGCGGCGGCGCGAGCTACATGCTCTCCCAGTTCTTTGGGGGCATGCCGCCAGCCATATTCCTGTTTTTGACCGGTATCACGCTGGCGTTTCTGATGCACAGCCTGGAGCGAAAAGGACTGTCGCCCCGCAGCCGGATCACCGGCACGCTCCGCCGCGCCGGGTACCTATTCGGGATTGCCTTCGTGTTCCGGCTGCAACTCTGGCTCTTCAGTTGGCCCAGCCCGTGGACCAACCTGTTCAAGGTCGACATTTTGAATTGTATGGGCGTGGGCATCGCGCTGCTGTCGGTAATGGCGCTATTCACCACCGCCCAGAGGGCGCGGATTTGCGCGGCATTGGGACTGCTGATCGCCGGTGTCTCGCCGCTGTTCTCGCAGATTAACTGGTCGGGCGTGCCGTGGATCGTGAAGGCCTATCTCGCTCCGGATTACAACTATTTCAGCTTGTTCCCGTGGGCCGCCTACCTGGCCTTCGGCATGAGCGCGGGCAGCCTGCTCCGCCTCTTGAAACCGGAGCAGCTCGATCGCGCGATGCAGTGGAGCGCGTTGCTGGGCATCGCCATGGTGGTGACCGCGCGCTACTTCGCCAATCTCCCCTTTTCCATTTATCCGAAGTCCGAGTTCTGGCTGGATAGCCCGGCACAGGTGCTGATTAAACAGGGCGTCACGCTGGCGATGCTGGCGCTAGCTTATCTTTGGACGCAATACGCCGCGGCCCCCGGTTGGAGCTGGGTACGGCAGTTCGGCACGGCTTCGCTGTTGGTTTACTGGGTGCACATCGAGCTGGTGTACGGGCGCTGGCTGCCATTCTGCAAGAACAACCTGGATGTGGGCCAAACTGTGCTGGCGTCTTTTGTGGTGATCGCGCTGATGCTTCTGCTGGCTGTAGGCAAGACTTATCGAAAAGATGTGGCGGCCTATCTCTCGGCGTGGCGCTGGTCGCAGTTCCCCAAGCCGGATCGCGTGCCTGCGGATTAGCCAGGCCGCAGACTCAGTGCTCTCCCAACAGGCTGAATAGCAGCACTGCCAGCACGATCGACGTAATCGCCACGTACGCTCGGTCGCGCTGCAGAAAAAACGCCACCACCGAAAAGGCTACGCGCGCTACCGGCGTCGCGATCAGCAGCACGAGTCCGAACTGGATCACTCTGCGGCAATGGAAACCCGGAATCCCGCCCACGATTCCCCGGACGTTGCGGAGGTAGGCGGGCTCGCCCAGGAAGACGTGATAGCTGGGAGCGGTGGTTCCGTATTGAATGAGATACCAGACGCCGCCGGCAGCCACCACAGCCGCCGACAGCATCACGCCGCCGCGCAGCAGCGTGCCGATAATCTCATCTACTTCCTGATCGGTCATGCGCGCCCGTTGAGTGGCCATTTGCCGAACTCCCTTGGGGCGGATCGAAAACGGATCGCCGTGTCGCCCGCCAGCCCTAGCCCCCAGCCCCGGCGGCCCAAAGGCCATCATAGCCTTCCCGTCACGCCGCTGTAGATCATCTCGATGGCCAG
This sequence comes from Bryobacteraceae bacterium, assembly GCA_049514955.1. Taxonomy (GTDB): domain Bacteria; phylum Acidobacteriota; class Terriglobia; order Bryobacterales; family Bryobacteraceae; genus Bog-159. The sequence goes on from JBEKUO010000528.1 coordinate 2,298, forward strand.
CACGCCCACCACCAGGCCAAAAAGAAGCCGCAGCGCCTTGGTAGGGGCTCCTGCCAGCAGGCGCGCGCCCAGCATCGACCCGGCCAGCACACCCAGCATCACCGGCATGGTTAGTCCTGGATCGATGTATCCGCGGTTCAGATAGACGCCCGCGCTGGCGGCGGCCGTCACGCCGATCATGAAGTTGCTGGTGGTGGTGGACACTTTGAAGGGGATGCGCATGGCACGGTCCATGGCGATCACCTTGAGCGCGCCAGAGCCGATGCCCAGCAAACCCGAAAGCGCTCCGGCCACGAACATCAGGCCGAAGCCGGTTTTCACATGGCTGACCTTGTATGATTTCGGACCCTGCGGCGTGGGATAGCTGCCAGCCAAGCGCAGGCGCCCGGCGAGCGCATCGGGCGGTTCATCCGGCCGCGGCGCGCCGTGGCTGAGCGTAGAGAGCCAGGCCGAGTAGAGCAGCACCACGCCGAACACCACGCCCAGTTGGGATGCGGGGATCTTCGCCGCGGCGAAGGCGCCGCACACCGCGCCCACGGTGGTGGCGATCTCCAGAAACATGCCGATGCGAATGTTCGAGAAGCCTTCCCGCACATACGCCGCCGCCGCTCCCGATGAGGTGGCGATCACCGATACCAGCGTTGCTCCAATTGCGTAGTGCAGATCGACGCCCAACAGCAGCACCAGGACGGGGGTAAGCACAACGCCACCGCCCAATCCTGTCAGCGCGCCCAGAAAGCCCGCCGCTCCCGAGATGAGGCCCACCAGCGCCGTGAATTCCAGTACGTTCAAAACGCGCGCTCCCTCGGTAGCCGCGAAGCATCGGGCATAAGGCCGGGTTGACAGACGAAAGCGTCTGTCCCACCTCGACGCCAACCGGTATAACAGTCTGCCATTCATACCAAGATACACGCGATCCGCTCGTCTTTTCCCGTTCTCGCTGCGTCCTTGTGTTAGAGTTTGAAGTAGGAGATCGTTTGACGCCTGAAGCGGCTGCGTTACTTCTGCAGATCAACATCTGGGAAATGGTTGGCCGCGGCGGACCACTGACGATCGCCGTTCTGGCCATCCTTCTGATTTTTTCCGTTTTCTCCTGGGCCATCATCTTTGCGAAATGGAGCACCTTCCGCACCGCCCGGTCGGCCGATGCGCGCTTCCTGCGCGCCTTCCGTAAGGCCGCCGGCCTGGACGCCGTCATGGTGGCAAGCGAGCAGTTCAAGCCCGCGCCGCTGGTTTCGGTGTTCGAGTTCGGATACGAAGAAGTTCACCGCCAGGTCAAGGCACGCGGCACGGTCAGCAACAAGCTCGCGCTCGAGCGCTCGCTGCAGCTTGGCATCAGCGAGGAGCTCGCCAAGCTCGAGCGCAACATGAGCTGGCTGGCCACCGCGGCGTCGGTCAGTCCGTTCATCGGCCTTTTCGGAACTGTGCTCGGCATCATTCGTGCGTTTCAGGATCTCGGGATGCAGGGCAGCGCCAGCCTGCGCGCCGTGGCGCCCGGGATCGCGGAGGCGCTGATCGCCACCGCCGTCGGACTCGCCGCGGCCATCCCGGCCGCCATCTTCTACAATCACTTCAGCCATAACATTCGGGAGATCGGCGCCCGCATGGACGACTTCTCGCTCGAGTTCCTCAACATGGCCGAGCGGAGTTTCGGGGAGTAAAGCGTGGCGATCTCGATCAATAGCGGCGGTAACTCCCGGTCACGCCGGCGGGCTTATTCCGGCGCAATCTCCGAGATCAATGTCACTCCATTCGTGGACGTGATGCTGGTGCTGCTCATCATCTTCATGCTGACGGCCCACGTGATGGAGTTCGGCATCGAGGTGGACGTTCCCAAGGTACGCACGGTAAAGGACAGCGCCAAGGAACTGCCGGTAGTCAACATAACCAAAGACGGCACTCTGTACTTGAACGAGACGGAGGTCAACATCAACGACCTACCGGCAGAAATCGCGCGGCGTTTCGTGGGCGCCAAGGCCGTCTACCTGCGCGCGGATAAGGACACAGTTTGGGAGCCCATCGCCCAGGTCATGAGCGAACTGGGCGCCGCCAAACTGCAGGTCAACGCGGTGACGAAGCCGGAGGACCTCGCGGACAAGAGGCGCAAGTAATGGCGCACGCGGACATCCTGGATCAGCCGGATTCGCTCGGCAAGCCGCTATTGGGATCCCTGGCGCTGCATGGGGCGGTTTTTGGCGTGCTGCTGCTGGGGGGAGTGGCGCTCACCGGCCATCGTGAGATGTGGGGCGAGGCGAATTCCGGCGGCCCCGGCACTGTGGCCATTACGGTGGTGAACAAGATTCCACTGCCCTCGCGAGCCGGCATTGTCAATCCGCTGGCGAACCCAACCGAGTCGGCCGTACCCACGCCCCCGCCCGCTGCCAAGGCGCAGAAGCAAGTGGCGCCCGAGGAACCGGACGCCATCCCGATCAAGAGCCGCGCCAACCAGAAGCCCGCGGCAGTGGCCAAGTCCGCGCAGAATACGTGGCGCGCGAAACAGCAGGATCGCCCCAACCAGCTTTACAACGATTCGGGTCAGGCGCTGGTTTCAAACATGATCGGCCAGACCGGCTCCGGCGGTGTGGGCATAGGAGAAGGCTCGCCCTTCGGCAATCGTTTCGGCAACTACGTCACGATCCTGCGGCAGCGCGTGGCCGAGAAGTGGCACACCGGAGACGTCGATCCGCGCATCAAGACCGCGCCGCCCGTGATCGTCACCTTCGATCTGCAGCGCGACGGTTCGGTGCGCAATGTGCGCGTCGCGCAGAGCAGCGGAAACTCCGTACTGGACTACTCCGCGCAGCGCGCGATTTACGATGCCAGCCCCTTGCCCGCCCTGCCCTCCGCTTATGAACGCAACGACGCCACTATCGAATTTTGGTTTGAGTTGAGGCGCTAAATGAAAAGAGCTTTTTGGTTTGCCGCCGCGTTTGCGGGGATGCTGCTGGTGCTCGTGGCGCAGCAGAGCGACGTCATCATCAAGCTGACCCAGGGGGACCGTCCGGCCATCGCCGTCCCCGAGTTCCGGGGCAGCGGCGCGGCCCAGCCGCTGATGAATGCGTTCAACGCGACTCTCTACAACGATCTGGATTCGTCCGGCATCTTCAAGATGGTCCCCAAGACCATGTATCCGCTCCAGGTCCCGCAGCAGCCGTCGGATTTCCGCGAGCAGCCCGCCCCGCAGGCCACCCGTCCCGGCCATCAACCTCGCGCCGGTGGCGGCACGT
>JBEKUO010000529.1:0-5511 GCA_049514955.1 Bryobacteraceae bacterium
CCACCAGAGCCCGTCTCCGCTTCACCGGCACGCCCAGATTACCATGCCCCTCCCGCGGGGCCACACACAACCGGAACGTTCTACTTTGCTGGGAAGCGGAAGTTTCTACTTTGCCTTGACACCGTAGGCGGCGCGGGAGCCTCAGCGGACTGTTTGCTGATAGAATCGGGGCATGGTGAACATGCACAGAAGGCGAACGCTCTGGACACTGCTCATTTTCCTCACTGGACAGGCAAGGGCGCAGACGCCGGTTACCACAATCCATACCTTCGGCGGTCCGCCGGACGGGGCCAATCCCTCGGCGGGAGTCGTAGCCGGCCGCGATGGGGTGTTGTACGGCACGACTGCCAACGGTGGTTTGAAGCCGAGCTCCGACCCCTACGCGACGAACGGCTGCGGTATTGTGTTTTCGTTGACGCCGACAGCCACTCCGGGAGGCACCTGGACCGAGTTGATTCTGCACAGCTTTACGGGCGGCAGTGACGGCTGTGGTCCCACCTCGGGCGTGGTCATCGGTAGAAACGGCGTGTTATTTGGCACCACGTCCAACGGCCTCCAGGGCGGCACGGCATTCTCGCTGACGCCGCCAGAGGTTGCGGGAGGCGCTTGGACCGAAACCGTGATCCACACGTTTATCGGTGGCTACACGGACGGCGCCGCTGCTTTATTTGGCGTGGTGATCGGCAGGGGCGGGGTGCTCTATGGCTCCAGCTTCTACGGGGGGTCGTATTGCCAAGGCACCGGCGCCGCCGGCTGTGGCACGGTGTACGGCTTGACGCCGCCGGCACCTCCCGGCGGACCTTGGACCGAGACTCTGCTTTACAGTATAGGGGCTCTTGATGATGGTCCCGCCGCGGGCCTAGCGATCGACCGGACCGGAGTGCTCTATGGCACGACCCGGTACGGAGGCGGCCCTTATGGCGGGCCTGGCACGGTATTCTCACTTACGCCGCCAGCCTCGGCAGATGGCTCCTGGATGCAGGCGGTGCTCTCGAATTTCACAACATCTGGTGGGACTGACAACGGGTCTACACCCGTGACGCCGGTGAGCATTGGACCTGATGGTACGCTCTACGGGACGACAAGCAGCGGGGGAAGTGGCGGCGGCGGCGAAGTATATTCACTGACCCCTCCGGCGTCCCCGGGCGGCGCCTGGACTTACACTGTGCTTTGGAACTTCTCTTCGAACAAGGGCGATCCTTTGGGCGGTTCGCCGGAGCAACTTACTCTGACAAGGTCCGGAGCCATCTTTACAGCGTCGGCGGGCGGTGGGTCTCTGCGAGCGGGTACGATACTGGCCTTGACGCCACCGGCGGCAGCAGGCGGTGCTTGGACCGCGAGTCTTGTCCATACGGTTGAAGGTGCTGACGGTATTGCTCCCAACGGGGGTTTGTTGGCTGCGCCCGGCGGCGTACTCTACGGAACGACGTACGGCAGACAGCCGATGGAGGCCGGCGGAGGACCGAGGTACGGGACCGTGTACATGTTAAGGCTCCAGAGTCAATGATGCGCGGCATCACGACTCTGGCACGCGTACGTCTGGTCCGTACCCTTCTGGCATCCTGAAGTACCACTAATCGAAGCTGGCGCATTTGAAGAGCGCTTCAGCTTCCGAGACCAAACCAGCCTTTCTTTCGCCGGGTTTCGTGAAGCGATTCAGCATTGGTGTTTCAATTGGTCCGGGGGCGATGACATTCACCCGCACGCCCGTCCCGGCCGCTTCCAACGCCGCCGACGGCCCCGTTACCAAGGCTTCCTTGAATGGAGGGCACGCCGTTGAATGCATAAACGATTCCACCCGCGCGGATCATCCCTACGACTTCCGAAATATCACAACGCGCGTTAACCAAAGGGTTGTGCGGAAGAGACAAACGGAGAGCCGAAGCCGCCCGGCGCCACGTTTCCGCTCCAGACGCAGCGTCCTCGGCGTCGCTGATTGGGTCTCGCCATGGGCGAGATGGCCATATTTCGGCCATTTCCCGCGTTTTTTACTGGGCCTGTTAACCGGTTAACAACTTTCCGTAACGATTATTTGGCTCCCCAGGCACGTTTTGTGAATCGCCCACTGGTTAACAGAGGGGCATGACAAACAGATCTCAGACTCTCTTATAAGCTGCGGGCTGCCGGCCGCTCCCTCTGGTTGAAAAAATGCTCGGCGACCCAAGGCCGCGCTCCTCCAAGGGCGTTGAAAGTGCACGCCAGCGCGTTACCGTGCCAAGGTAGCGCTCGAACCAACTGAGCTACAGCCCGTCTTGGCGGGAGAATTCCCTTGCTTTCCGGCCCAAGAAGAGGGATGCATGTCATGACCGCGCCGCGCGCGTCATTAAGGAGACCTTAGCCATGACAACATCCCGCTGCGACGGACAGAACTGCCTGCCGACGCTTCCACTCGTTGTCCCCGAGAACCCTCCGCCGCTGGCCTGCCTGCACTGCGCCGCCACGCAGGACACCGTGCGGAGGTTCCGCCAAATCCTGGATGCCCGTCTGGGCTACCCAGCCCACTGTGTCTGCTGCGATTGCCAGACCGGCAACGCCTGCCCGAAATGCCTCGGTGAGAATCTGGCGTACGCAACCTACGACTTTGGCACCGACCCGGAGACCGGCTATGCGGACTCCGGCCAGCGCTACTACTGCCGGGATTGTGGCGCCATCGGTCCCGCCCCCGAAGCTGTGCAGCACCGTCTGCTTGCCGGCCGTATCCACCTTGAACACGACACCCGCACCCGCCGCGCCGCCGGAGTAAGCGGTGCCGTAGAGGTTGCCAGCGGAGTCGCGGATCACACCTTGGGGGTTGGCCCCCGTCGGCGGACTGGCGAAGCTGTGCTGCACGGTTTCAGTTCCGGCCGTGCCAGGGGGTACCACATCCACGGCCAGAAATGTCGGCGGCTCGGAGCCAGTGGGTCTTGCTGGATTGGCTGGTTGCTGAGCGCAGATAAGCAGAGCAGTACCCGTCAAGAACGCGAAGGTTACAACAATTGGGAGAGCCCGCCGGCGGATGGTCATGTTTCCTCCAGTCAGAGATGCCGTCAAGCGACACAACCAGTGTATCAGACCCCATAGACTGATTAAGGGACGGACGATCCAGTACGACCCACTTCGCCCACCGTCATGCTCTTGCCGCTAATCGTCCGGGCGCGGTAAATCGGTTGACAAATCGCGGACTCCGGCTCCGTCCAAGTCAATCTGAGACACACTGCACGCGGATGCGAGACGAGCGATTTTGGCTTGCATTAGCTCGCGCTTGATCGATCCAGCATCGCCGACACGACTGCCGACACGGAGCGCACCGCCAGCTTGCGCGAACCGCCGCGGAACGACACGAGAACATTGTTGGAGCAGCTAAACTCTTCGTAGTGGGATCGGAGATGGTGCGTTTTACACAGAGTTGGGCGCAGTTAAACCCGGCATCGTGGTGCTATTGCGTCAGGTGTGAAAACGTGCTAAATCCAATGTTGGCATCAGCCGAGGGCAACCCAATGTATAAACTGAATCAAGGCGAAAAGCAGCTCAAGAAGTTGACGGATACCTCTCTTGGTGAACAAAACTTCCTTGAAAGAAAAGATCTGGAAGCCTGGATCGCCGACAAGCCAGATGTGCTTGGGGAAGACCTTCTCGTCCTTGACACCGAGCATCAGCTTCCCACGAAGCTCCGTATCGATATTCTCGCGCTTGACTCAGACGGCAATGTCGTCGTGGTGGAGCTGAAGCGTGGCCCGTCCGGGAGCGAAATCGATTGGCAGGCCATAAAATATGCCTCGTATTGCGCAACCCTCACGGCGCAGGATCTCTGCGCAATCCTCGTGGAGTGGACGAACCGTAAGGGCGTCCCAATCGACCTAGAAGAAGCACAACAACGCATCAAAGAGTTTACCGACGAGGAGATTGTCGGTGAAGACTTGGATGAACTCAACCGAGATCAGCGGCTTATCCTTGTCGCGGGCGATTTCAACCCCGATGTGGTATCGGCGGTTGATTGGCTTCGGAAACACAAGATCGATGTTCGGTGCGTTCAGCTTGAATGCTTCATGGACACGGATGGGGCTCTGTTACTGAATTCCAAGGTGATCTTACCAATACCCACTATTACAGACATCATGGACCTTCCAGAACCCAAGCAGCCACAGTTGTCGACCCAGGAGAGCAAGGTGTTCTCGTTAAGCATAGATGACCTTTCCACTGACCAACTGGTCGAGAAGCTCAGAGGAACGTTGAATCGTGAATCGGAACTAACGCCTCGCTTTATAAGTTTTATTGAAATTCTTCTTTCAGAGAACCGTCCATTTGGACGAGAGGAGATTAAGACCGCCTTGCTAAAACGCGGGATTGGACGGGATATCGGACAGGCCGGGAGGTTCCTGAGTAATCTCTCGCAGTTTCTGACCAAGAAAAAGAATTCGCACCTGAGGCAACTTATTACGTTTGAAGGTGGTCTGCATCAGGGGCAGATAAAGGATAGCTACCAAATCGCTCCTGAATACCGCGAGCTTGTTCAAACCACGCTGAATCAATGGCAGAAATCAAAACTATCCAACCAGTAGCAAGAAGCAGCCCTTGGATAGGCTAAGCATCAGCCACTCTTTATCGCAACCCATATGTGCGGATTTCGGCATGGTTCCGTAAGTTGAAGATTTTGGAACGGGGCGGCTGGGGCGTTTTTAGGCCTCCCGAAATGGAGGACTCCATGCGACCGCTGGAACAGCGGAGGACCAGCGGAGGAACGGCTGGTAATAACCCAACTCCTGGCGATGCTCTCCCCGAGACCATAAGTGTGGTCTCCAGCATAATGCGGAATTCGCCCTGCTGGCTATTTTCCGCAGGAGCCACTTTCATGTTGGGGTTGACAAGGGAAAGCAGGTGCATCGACTACTGCGTGACGCCAAATTCCAAGTCGTCCCCCGTCCGCGCGGAGCGTCCAGGCGAGGCGAGGGTCCGATGCGCACAGGAGTGCGTATCGATGGATGGCGGTGGGCCGCCGACGTTCAGAAGAGCTGCCGATGCCCCTGGAAGACTGCTGGTGGAATCCTGAGCGCCAACGTGATCGTCCTTGCGTTGGTCTCGCCTTGCGAGCACTCCCGCGCCAGGGCTGCACGATGCGTGGCTTCTCGGCCGCATCGCGTTCGGCGGCCGCTGGCGCGCCGATCCGGTGGTACGCCAGGCCGCGCGCGGGCGTGCCTTCATCTGATCGCGTCTATCGCCCCCAGTCCGCCTCCGCGCCGGCCGCCTTGCGCAATATATTCGCCGTGATCGACCCGCTGACGCGTCTGATCCTCGACCTGCGCGGCCCGTGCTTCGGCCGTCTGAGGGCTCCGGGCGCCGTGAAGGCCGCGTGCGTGTATGACGGCGGCACTCGCGGATTTCCGTCGGCGTGGATCGAGCACGCGCGGCGAGCTGGCCGCCATAGCGCGCCCCTGGTTGATCCCGCCATCGCCGAAGCGACAGCCGCCGCCGAGCGGCACCGGCAGCTTGCCCGCGCCGCCACGGGGCGCGCCCGGGTCTGGCTTGCGCACGAAC
>JBEKUO010000530.1:0-5495 GCA_049514955.1 Bryobacteraceae bacterium
GATCGGGTTTTCGGAGTGGGATACTTTCGTAAGAAAGTCGCCGGTGGGAGTTACTCGATCGACCAGGTAATCTTGGCGCCCTTTGGCGACGATCCGGTGTTAGTGTCGCAAGCGACTATCGCCAATCATGGCGAGAAACGGGCGAAGCTGCGTTGGATTGAGTATTGGGGATGTCAGGTTTATCAATTTTCCTTCAGAACGTACATCGAGTCATTCGCAGGCTCGGGTAGTAACGTGGAGTTGCGGCGCAAGTTCGGGGATCGATTTGCCCATCGGTTCCGAACATTGGCGGGGAATGCCGGGCTCATCGAAACGAAACAGTTCGCGGGCCGCGCTCCGGAGGAAGAAGCCACTTGGGAAAGGATGAAAGCGAGCCTGGCGACGCGTGCGAACCCATTCCTGGGGCCCATTCAGGAGACGCCGGAAGGCACATTCGACGATCTCAAGCCCCCAGCGACTTTCCTCGCCTCACTGGATCGGCCCGCCGATGGGTTCACTACCGATGCGAGGCAGTTCTTTGGCGCGGGAGGCGTTGAGAGTCCGAGCGGGATCGATCGCGACCTGGACGGCAGCCTCGGCGCAAGCGGTACCGAGAGCGGGCTGTTGTTGGAGCGCCGGATCACACTGGAGCCGGGTGAACAGCGCACGCTGTATTTCCTTTATGGCTATCTGCCGGATGGGAGCGCGCCTGACTCTTTGATTCAGAAATATCGAAGTAACGCCGCGAGCGTGTGGAAGGAGTCGAGTCAAAAATGGAAATCGAAAGGGCTGCGGTTTGAGGCGCCCAGCGATCCGTGGGTCAAGCGAGAGATGGCCTGGCACTATTACTACGTCCGGAGCAGCCTGACTTATGACGACTTCTTCGGCGAACACATTCTGTCGCAGGGCGGCATCTATCAGTACGTGATGGGCTTTCAAGGAGCGGCGCGCGACCCGCTGCAACACGCGCTTCCGTTTCTCTTCAGCGATCCAGAGATCGTGAAGGAAATTCTGCGCTACACCTTGAAGGAAGTTCGCCCCAACGGATCTATCCCGTATGGCATCGTCGGTCACGGCGAGATCATGCCTGCGTCGATGGATAACTCCAGCGATATGCCGCTGTGGCTATTGTGGGCGGCCAGCGAATATGTTCTGGCGACGCGCGACAGTGCGTTTCTGGATGAAGAAGTTCCTACCTGGCCGCTCAAGGGGGCCACGGCGGGGAAGGAGACGGTCCGCAAGCTGCTTTCGCGATGTTACCGGCACTTAGTCGAAGATGTGGGAACGGGCGAGCACGCCTTGATGCGCATGCTCAACGACGATTGGAACGATGCGCTGGTACTGTTCTGGGGGCAACGGTCCATGAAAGAGACAGCGGAGAAAGGCGAGAGCGTGCTGAACTCCGCGATGGCGGCGTGGGTGTTCGACTACTACGCGGGCATGCTCACTTACGCCCGTGACGACCACGGGCGGATTGCGGAGATTCGCCAGAAGGCCGAGGCGAACCGGAACGCGGCTCGCGCGCAGTGGACCGGCAGATGGCTGCGGCGTGCGTGGCTCGGCCCTACGGCGGGTTGGCTGGGCGAAAAGAGCCTCTGGCTGGAGCCGCAGCCATGGGCGATTATCGGGGGAGTCACCACCGCGGAACAAAGCAGAGAGCTGGCGGGAACTATCGACGAAATGCTGCGACGGCCTTCCCCAATCGGCGCGATGCAGCTTAACCAAGGCGCAGACATTCAGTCGCAGCACATGGCGGAGCCGGGCACGTCGATTACCGGCGGGGTATGGCCCTCGCTCAACGCCACACTGGTGTGGGCGCTGGCCTCAGTCGACGGGAAGATGGCCTGGGATGAGTGGAAAAAGAATTCGCTGGCGCGGCACGCCGAGGTATATCCGGACATCTGGTACAACACGTGGAGCGGCCCCGACACGCTTAACTCCGTGGTGAGCAAACATCCCGGCGAGACAGTCAATAGCGGCTTTCTGCGCTACACAGACTGGCCGGTCATGAATCTGCATTCGCATGCCTGCACGCTCTATTCGGCGGCGAAGCTGGTGGGACTGGAATTCACCGAGGGCGGGGTTGGGCTGGCGCCGTGGCTGCCGTTGGAATCGTATCGCCTGGATTCTCCGCTGGTGGGCCTGGTGAAGGGCCCGTCAGGGTACGAGGGGTGGTATGCGCCATCGAGAGGGGGTAACTGGACAATCCGTCTCAGCGTGGCGGAGGATGAGGCGCGGAGGTTGGTGAGAGCGGAGGTCAACGGAGTGAAGGTGCGGGTTTCGCGAACGGGGGATGGGACGATTGAGCTGCGTGGAAAGAGTGCGGCGGGGAGGCCGCTGCGGTGGTCGCTGCGGCAGGGGTGAGTGACGGGTAACGGCCGGTTGGCCGATGCGCGTATCAACCCCGGATGCACGATATCACAATATGATCTCATTGAACTGTGGGCAAGCATGAGCGCACCTTGGAAGCGGTTTTTGCCAAGCGCGCCGGCATTGCCTGGAGCGACATCGAGAAGATGCTCAGGGGCTTGGGCGCGGAAATCAGCGAGGGTCGCGGGTGCGCGTCGCGCTCGGTGGTGTGCGTGCCGTGTTTCACCGTCCCCATCCGCGTAAGGAAGCCGATCGTGGTGCGGTTGCTGCGCTGCGCCGGTTCCTCGAACAGGCCGGGATCGCCCCCGAGGAGGGGCCGCATGACGTATAAAGGCTATGACGCGGTTGTGCAGTACGACGAAGACGCCGGAGTCTTCACTGGCGAAGTCATCAATACGCGGGACGTGATCGCCTTTCAAGGCAAGTCGGTAACGGAGCTGAAGCGGGCCTTTAAGGATTCCGTGGACGATTACCTGGAGTTCTGCGCTGCGCGCCACGAAAAGCCAGACAAACCGTTCGCCGGGAGTTTCATGGTGCGCATGTCGCCCGAGCTACATCGCCACATTACCGCCGAGGCAAGGCGTCAGGGCAAGAGCGTCAACGCCTACGCGATCGAGAAATTGAAGGCAGAGACTACGCCGGCTCGCAGGTAGCCCACTGTTTCCGCGCAGTAACTCTCCGGAAAGCCGGAAATCGTATAACTCGGCATTACACCCCGCGGACCCTCGCATGACCGAACTTGAGCCGCCGCACTTGGCGGACGGGTTGCAAACATGGGGGACAGCGTTGCTGTAGAATGCTGAAATCTCAAGACAAATGGGAGCCTACCAGAACAGATGCCAAACCTGCTCGCGCGCAAGCCGCTAAATCTTCTCGTGGAGGAAGCCCGGGAAACAGGCGAACACAGTCTGAAACGCACCCTCGGAGTCCTCCAGTTGACGGCTCTGGGGGTTGGCGCAGTCATCGGCGCTGGCATCTTCGTGATGGCGGGGCTGGGCGCTCACTACGCCGGCCCGGGGCTGATGTTGTCCTTCGTCTTATCGGGACTGGGGTGCGCTTTCGCCGGGCTCTGCTACGCGGAATTCGCGGCCATGATTCCTCTGGCAGGCAGCGCTTACACCTATGCGTACGCCACGCTGGGCGAGATTTTTGCCTGGATCATCGGATGGGATCTGACCCTCGAATATGCCATGGGAGCGAGTACAGTATCTTCGGGCTGGTCGAACCATTTCATTGAACTTCTAGATATTCTTCATTTGAAGATGCCGCTGTGGCTGGCGTACGACCACTGGACGGCGCTACGGACCGCACAAGCCACCATTGCCCGCCAGATGGCGCAGGCTTCCGATGCGTCCCTCGTGCCGGGGACGCAGGCCTTCCTGGAGAAAGTGTCGGCGATCACCGCCGCAGGCTCTCCCGAACTGATCCAGCGGGCGCACGACCTGCTGAATGCGCCGCATGTGTTTGGCGCGGAGATCGGCTTTAACCTGCCGGCCTTCTTGATCGCGCTGGCGATCACGGCGATCCTGGCTATCGGCATCCGGGAGAGTGCGCAGTTTAACGCCGTCATTGTCACGATCAAGGTGTCCGTGGTTCTGTTCGTGATCGGTCTCGGCGTCACATACATAAACAAAGGCAACTGGGGCCACGACTGGTCGACCTTTGCGCCTATGGGTTTTTCCGGAATCGGCGCGGGGGCGGCGTACATATTCTTCGCCTACATTGGATTCGACGCCGTATCGACTACCGCCCAGGAGGCGAAAAATCCACAACGGGATTTACCAATCGGGATTATCGCTTCGCTGCTGATCTGCACGGCCTTGTATATCGCAGTGGCCGCGGTGCTGACCGGCATGGTGCCCTGGCGCGAGATCAATATCGAAGCGCCGGTGGCGCGCGCATTTCTCGACCGGGGGCTGACGGGAGCCTCGCACATTATTACGCTGGGTGCTCTGGCCGGTCTCACCAGCGTGATGCTGGTGATGCTTCTCGGCCAAACCCGCGTGCTCTATTCGATGGCCAACGATGGATTGCTGCCGAAACGTTTCTTCGCGGATATCCACCCCAGGTTTCGAACTCCCTGGAAGAACACCATCCTGGTGGGTTTGCTGGCCGCGGTAGTGGGAAGCCTGACCCCCATCGACGACATTGGCAAGATGGTCAACATCGGTACGCTGCTGGCTTTCGTCATCGTATGTGTCGCGGTACTTGTGCTGCGGCGCAGCGATCCAGCCCAGCCTCGGCCTTTCCGCACGCCATGGGTTCCGTTGGTTCCGATCCTCGGCGTCCTGTTTAACGGATACATGATGTATAAGCTCGGATGGATCAACTGGGCTCGACTGATCGTATGGCTGGTTATCGGATTGATCGTGTACTTCTCGTATGGCAGGAAACACAGCCGGGTGCAAGCTGCTCTGAAGTGACCTAGGCCTGCAAGAAAGGCGGCGGCTTGCATAACGCAGCCCGATAAGTCCTACCTCAAGGCCTGCAAAATGCGAAGTTGCACGACGGATTTCTTACACGTTGCCTCCACAGAATAGCCATCATTCAAGGAAACGTGAATCGTACCGGAACCCCGCGGCTGGATGCACGCGGATTTTTGAGAAGTCCGCGTGCCGGGGATTGACGAGCCAGTTGGATTCGGCCGGAGCGAGAACCGACGGCACGATGAGAACGGCGGTGCGTCCGTCACGGACGAAGCCGTCGCCAATCCGGGCGAGGCGTGCCGGCGGGGGACTTAGCCGCCAGTTTGCAGGCAATTCTTTTGCGGCGATGACGGTCCGGGAGACGCTGTCCGGAATGTCGGCAGTGACCACCACGAGATCCTTCGGCGGATCATCCCGGTCGATATGGACGAAGTATTCGATCATGGCGAGGGACAGGTGCTCAGAGGTGTATGCGAGACGGACACCGACACTGGACCAGCGCCCGCCAAAGCGATAGGCGCCCTCTCCATCGAGCGGCGTCTTCGAATAGGGTCTGCGCAGGATTCGGTAGACTCGCGTCAACTCACGCCGCCGTAGGCGATGCGGCCGAGAACGTTTTCCACCGCTCGCGCCCCGGGCTCCGTGTCGATGGATTCTAGCGGAGTACGGCCTCCGAGCGCCCGGTTGGGCCGCTTCAGCCAACGGTTTGCAGTGTCGCCG
>JBEKUO010000531.1:0-5480 GCA_049514955.1 Bryobacteraceae bacterium
AGCGAAAATCATCCCGCCGAATAGTAAGCCGCGGCGGGAAACGGGCGCACGCTTACCGGGCGCCAACAGCGCCGCCGCGATCATCACCAGGAAGAATGCGCAAAAGTTGCCCAGCGTACTGGCTTCGTAGAACAGGCCCTGCGCGCGCCGGTAGACGCCGGAGCGGAGCCAGATGAACTGCGGCCCAAAGCCGGCCGGCGCCGGAAACTGGAAATAGAAATCGACGCAGGCGAATATCGCGGAGGCCACCGCGATCCAATACAAGAGGCGCGTCTGCGCGAAGGGATCGCCGACGCGATCGGCGCCCGGGCCGTAAGCCACGTAGAAGAACACATACACGGAAATGCCGAACAACAGGACTCGCGCCAGGCTGCCCAGGCCGACAACCAGGCCCGAGTAGAGCATAGCTTCCGCCACGCTGGCCAGCAGAACGAAGAAGAAAACCGCCAGCGCGCGATTGAGCGGCGAGGCAGGCACGCGCCATTCTCCGAGATTCCATACGCCGGCGAGCAGCCCGAGCAAAACGAACACAACCGAAGGGTGCGGCCCGGAGTCTCCGGCGCCCAAGGGCAGAGGCGGAAGCAGCAGCGCCGCGGCGAAGAAGAGCGCCACCCAGCGATCGCGCTTCAGCATCGTCCAGTAAGCGATCGGGATGGCAGCCAGCGGCGCGGCCAGCACGAGTGCGCCGGCCGGCTTCGGCGCCAGCGCTATGGCCGCGGCATAGACGCCCAGCGCCGCCGGCCCGAGGAGCCGCCAAGGACGGGCCAGCGCCCGCGCCTCACTCATCGCGTCCCGTCCCAGTCACTCGCAATGTGCTGCGGCGCGCATTTGAGCGTTGGGCCTGGTAACTCAATTCCAGCGTGAGATAGACGATTGGCGCGACGATACCCAGCAACAGGGCCGCGAACAGGTTGAGCGGGACGTTGGGAGAGGACGGCCGCTCCGGAACGATGCCGGGGTCGATGATCTTCAACCGTTCGCTGCGATACGCCAGATCGCTGCGCATCTGGCTCAGGCGGGTGCCGATGGCGCTGAACGCCGTCTGGCTGGCGGTGCGCTCGGCGTCCAGGCGATCGCGCTCGGCCAGACGCGCCGACAGCAGTTTCTCCTGGGAGCTCAAGTCGCTTTTCACTTCAGCAAGCTGTTTGCGCAGAGTCTCGGCGCGCGCCCGGACGGCGGCGGCATCGCCCGGCTGGGCTTCGGCGGCGTCCTGGCCGGCCCGCATGAGTTGCCGCTCCAGGCTGGCCTCCAGTTCGCTGCCGTTCTGTATCTCTTCCTGTAACTTCCCGATCGGCCGCTGCGAGAGCATACGGGTCCAGGCCGCTTCACTTTGGTCCAGGCGCGCGTGGGCGTCCGCCTCCTGCTTCTCGATCTCTTCCGTCAATTCGCGGTTGCCTTCCTGGTCAACGGTGTGGCTGAGTCTTACCGTCTCCTCGCCCAGATACTGCGCCAGCGCCTGCGCGGTCTTCGGATCCGGCAGCGTGACCTTGATCTCCAGAATCTTGGTGTCGCGCACCATTGCGACTTTCAGCATGCCTGTCTTGAGCGACTCGACGGGCCGGTCCGGGAAACGTTGCCGCAAGTGGAACTGGTCCAGTGCGCGGAGAAACAGGCTGTCGCTCGCCGCGAAATGTTCATAAGTCTTAAGCGACTCGAAGTACATGGGACTGACCGCGCGAAGATCGGCGCCCGCCGGCGGCTCGATCAGAATGCGGCAAGTGGCGGTGTATTTCTTGGGAAGCGTCAGGCTGACTGCCAGCGCCAGGCTCACCGCAATGGCGCAGGATGCCGCGATGAACCACCACCGCGAACGCAGAAAGCTCAGATAGCGATACGCATCTACCGACTCCGGCATGGCCTGTGAGATAGTGTAGCCTATATGGCGCTGCTGCTGGCCCTGATACAGGCGTTAATTCCGCTGGCGATCGCGCCGGATCTGCTTTTTTACTTCGATGTTACACCTAAGATAGTGCTGCTCCTGCTAGGGACCGCCGCGGCGATCGTTTGGTGGGCGGCAGCGGGTGGCGCAACCGGATTTCATCGCGCTTCGCGCCAGGCGCGCTGGCTGGTGCTAGCGATGTGCGGGATGGCCGCATCGCTGGCAGCCTCGACGCTGGCTTCGGTGAATCCGGCGCTGTCACTGGGCGGAAGCGCGTGGCGATCCTGGGGTCTGGTGACGCAGCTTGCGGCGCTGGCGCTGGCTTACCTGGTGGCCGCGTGTTGCGCCGGGCGGCCCGAACGGCTGTGCGTGATGCTGCGCGGGCTCGCGGCTAGCGGGTTGATCGCGGCGGTCTATGGCGCGGCGCAATACTTCGGATGGGATCCGCTGCAGCCCTCCCAGAGCTACCACGCGGGGGAAGGCATCTTCACCATCGTGCGGCCGCCTTCCACATTAGGCCATGCGGATTACTTCGCAAACTGGCTATTGTGCGCGGTGTTCGCCGGCGCCGCGCTGGCGTTGACTGAGACGTCGCGTTTCTGGAAGTGGCTGGCGCGGATCTCAGTCGCGGCCGGTTGCATGGCTATCGTTTTGAGCGGAACACGGGCCGCTCTGGCCGGTCTGCTCGCCGGCGCGGTCTTCCTGACGCTCTGGCGGGGTCTGCGCGTCACCCGCGGCAAAGTTTTGGCGGCAGGCCTGGTGGTGGTTGCGCTCACGGCCTTCTACGTGTCTCCCGCCGGCGGAAAGTTAAGGGCGCGCGTGCATTGGTCGCTCGAAGACCCGGCGGGTGGAGCGCGATTCTGGCTCTGGCGCGACAGCCTGCGCATGGCGACAGCGCGCTGGCCGCTGGGCTACGGGCCGGAGACCTTTATCGCCAGCTTCGCGCGCTGGCAATCGGCCGATCTCGCCAGGGCGTATCCGGATTTCTACCACGAGTCGCCGCACAACATCTTTCTCGATGTGCTGGTCGCACAGGGCTTGCCGGGATTGCTGTTTTTCGCGGCGTTCTCGATCTTGGGATTCGCCGCGGCGTGGGCTGTACGCCGGAATCAGCCGCCGGGCGGCGCACGCGACACGGCAGGCGCGCTGGCGGCTGCGCTGGCTGCCACGACGATCGGCGGGCAGTTCGTGTGCTTCACGCTGCCTACTGCGCTGGCCTACTATGTCACCATCGCCATGCTGGTATCGCTCACCTGCCGTGTGGCTCTTAAGCCGCGGCCAGTTCGCCGGCGCTGGCCGCGAGTGACCGCCGCGGTCCCTTGTGCCGCCTTGCTCGTAGTGTTTGCCGTGCGGCTGCTGGTGGCGGAGATCGCCCTCGCATCGGTCCGGCGCGACCTGGATGGCGGTCTGGCCGGCGAGGCGGTCAGCCAATATGCACGGTATCGGGACTGGCGTTTGCCTGGCAGCAGCGCGGACTTGTGGTATTCGCGGCGGTTGGCCCAAATTGCCGCGAGTCAAGCCAACCCGGCGATCCGGATTCGGGCATTGCAACAGGGAGCGATGGCCGCGGTACACGCCACTTACACTGCTGAGGACCCATTTAACGCTTGTTACAATCTGGCCGAGTTTTATGCTTCGCGGGACGATTTCGTGCACACGGAGCAGAGCCTGCGCGCGGCCATTTCCTACGCGCCGAATTGGTTCAAGCCACACTGGATGCTGGCTCAGGTACTGGAGGCCGGAGGGCGCCTGAAGGAGGCGGACGCCGAAGCCGTGCGAGCAGTCACATTAGACGGCGGCAAGCATGTCGAAGTTACCGGCACGCTCGATCATATTCGCGCGCAGCTTCGTCCTTTGCCGCAGGTACTGCACAACAAGTAAATTCTTGCGCAAAGCCTTGGGGTTGCCGCGATCGGTCGACTAAAATTGAAGCAGAGGGTATATGCGATCTATAGGGCTGGCTCTTGGATCAATCGTGATGGCGTCTATTGCATTCGCGCAGGCTCCAGTCGTGAACATGGGAGGCGTCGTGAATTCCGGCAGCTATTCCACGGAAGGCGTCGCGCCCGGCTCCATCGTATCGATTTTTGGTACAAGCCTGGCTGCCTCGACTGCTGTCGCCAGCACCATCCCGTTATCGACTGAGCTGAGCGATGTCACATCCGTGACCTTCAACAATATTCCCGCGCCGCTGTACTTTGTAGCGGGCACGCAAATCAACGCGCAATTACCATGGAATGTGCTGCCGGAGGGCATGACCAGCGGTACGGTGAACGTGGAGGTTACGCGCGGCACCGGAACGTCGGCAGCCCAGAGTGTGACGATCATTCCGGCGTCGCCCGGGATCTTCACTGTGAGTAACAACGGGCTGGGCCAGGCATTTGCGTACGACAACACCACTGGGGCTGTCGCCGCGCCGGCGGGCACTAAGATCGGGAGTTTTAAAGTGACTCCCATCTCGCTTAGCTCGGGAGACCCGTTGATCATCGCCTGCACAGGACTCGGCTCGGTGAACCAGACTCTCGCCAACGGTGTGGCCGCCCCGAACGCGACGTTTAACACGCTGTTGACGCCAACCGTGCTGATCGGTGGTGTCCCGGCGAAGTTTATCTATTCGGTGCTCTCGCCGCAATACGTTAGTGAGTATCAGATTGGCGTAGTGCCGGACCCCACCACACCCACGGGGAACGCGGTGTCGTTGCAGATCCAGATCAACGGTGTGACCACACCGGTGCCACCGAACCAAGTCACTATCGCAGTCGGGCCGTGAACCGGTGGGACAGACGCTTTCGTCTGTCAACCAGACAGTACGCCCGATTTCTTCACGCCTTCTTACGATCGTGGCGTAGAATCGCGTTTGGAAGCCGCGTGGCGCACGCTTCAGCGTGCCGCGGCGAGCTTCAGCTCGCCGAGCTTCGACCGTGGGCTAAAGCCCGCGGCAGCACGCTCTTCCGAGAACCAATCTGGAAGGTGTTGAAGAGGCGGGACTGAAGTCCCGCTGCTAGCTAAAGCTCGCGCCACGTCCCGGCGGAAGGTTTTCCGACATTGGTGACGAACCGCTGCGGTCCGCTCGCGCTAAAGCGTGCGCCACAACCGAATGGCCATGAAAGACTAAGTGGCATCGGGCAAGATTGTGCGCCCCGCATGTGGCAATCGACAAGCGTCGCGGCGCGCAGAAGAAACTGATGGTATACAACGACGGCGCACTGCTTACCAGGCGTTCCGTCCGCTCCAGATCTCGGGCAGAGTCCACACGAGGATTTGGAAATACAGCTTTAGGGAACGATTACGCACCAGTGCCAGATCCAGGTTGCGGCGCTGTTCGTAGGTCAGCCGGCTGCGCCCCATGATCTGCCATAGCCCCGAGAGGCCCGGCTTCACGTGCAGCACCTCGGCGGCGGCGGCCCGATAGTGGAGCTTCCACTCGGAGGCCGTGATGGGCCGCGGACCTACCAACGACATCTCGCCACGCACGACATGCAGGAGCTGCGGCAGCTCGTCTATCGAGTGCCGGCGGCAGAAACGCGCGAAGCGGCTCGAGATGCGCAGATCGCGGGTGCCCTTCTCCCGCGGCCCGTTCTCGTCCACGATCCGCTCGACC
>JBEKUO010000532.1:0-5462 GCA_049514955.1 Bryobacteraceae bacterium
TGGTGGCCAGGGACGGAATCGAACCGCCGACGCCAGCCTTTTCAGGGCTGCGCTCTACCGACTGAGCTACCTGGCCGCTAAATCGCTATTCTACCAAACGCTTGCATCCGCCTGCCGCAGCGCTACACAGTTTCGAGCGCGGCCAGTTCCTCTCCGGTGACCTTCTGCACGTCGGCGTGCAGGCTGTTGCCGTGCGCATCCATCGTGACGATCGCCGCGAACCCATGCACCTTCAGATGCCACATGGCTTCCGGAACGCCGAATTCCAGCAGATGCACGCCCATCACCTCCTCCACCGTGCGCGCATAGTACTGCGCCGCGCCGCCGATGGCATTCAGGTACACGGCTCCGTACTCCGCGAGTGCCGCCAGCGTCTTGGCGCCCATGCCGCCCTTGCCGATCACCGCGCGCACGCCGTATCGCCGGATCACATCCGCCTGGTACGGCTCTTCGCGGCTGCTGGTGGTGGGTCCCGCCGCTTTTACGGACCAGCGCTCGCCCTGCTTCAACATCACCGGCCCGCAGTGGTACAGCACAGCCCCGTGCAAATCCACCGGCGGCGCGTTCTTCATCAGGTAGGCGTGCACGTTGTCACGCCCAGTGAACATCTCGCCATTGATCAGCACCACGTCGCCGACTTTGAGCGCCCGCACGGCGGCCTCGCTCAAAGGCGCCGTTAGCACGACCTCGCGTCCAGTGAGAGGGAACCCCTCCGCGCGTGCCATGCGCTCGACCGCCCGGCTCGGATCCCGATACAGCCACTTCGTGATGGCGCCGCTCTCCCGATCCAGCCGTACGCCCAGGCGACGGAACGCCCAGCAATCGTACGCCACCGAGACGAAGAAGCTGGCCGGCAGCCGGTTCGCCGCGGTGATTTTGCAGCCGATCAGCGACGCCTTGCCGCCGAAGCCCATGGCGCCCACGCCCAGCCGGTTGGCCTCGTCCATGATCTCCGCTTCGAGCTTCGCCAGCACCGGGTTCGCATTCACATCGTCCAGCGTGCGAAACAACTCGCCCTTAGCCAACTCGTAGCCATGCGCGCGATCGCTGCCGATGCAGACGCCCACCGCGCCCGGCGCGCAGCCCTGCCCCTGCGCCTGCCAAACGGCGTGCAGGATGCACTTGCGCACGCCTTCCAGATTGCGGTCCGCCCGCCCCAGATGATCGAGGCTCGCGGGCAGGGAATACTGAATGTTCATGTTCTCGCAGCCGCCGCCCTTGAGGATCAGCTTCACTTCGATCTCGTCCTGTTCCCATTGTTCGAAGTGCATCACCGGCGTTTCCGTCCCCAGGTTGTCGCCGCTGTTTTTCCCGGTCAGCGAGTCCACCGAATTAGGGCGCAGCTTGCCCTGCCGGGTGGCCTCGGCGATCGCCGCGCGGATGGCCTTCTTGATCTCGATCTGATTCACCCCTACCGGCGTATGCACCACAAATGTGGGCATGCCGGTATCCTGGCAAATCGGCCCTTCGTCATCCACCGCCATGTCGATGTTCGACAGGATGATGTTCAACGCTTGCGAGGATTGCGTGCCGGGCGTTTCCACGCCGGCCGCCAGCGACATGGCTGCGCGCACGTCTGGCGGAAGATTGGTGGATGTCTGCGTGATCAGTTCAAGCAGACTGCCAGTCAGAAATTCCATAAATCGGCTCCGGATCTTCTATTTTAGCAGCCCGCCCGGCTCGCCAATGCCGCGCAAGGCCGCGGCCACCTGCGCGATTGCACTGCGGCTTTGGCTGAAGACCCCCGGCAGTGAGAAGAATGGGTGGATCATGCCCGCGTACCTGGTGCATGTCACCGCGACTCCGGCCTCCGCGAGGCGCTTCGCGTACGCCTCACCTTCGTCACGCAAAGTGTCGCATTCCCCCGTAATGACCAAGGCCGGCGGAAGCCCGTGTAAATCCGGGGACAGCAGAGGCGATGCGTCGGGATTCTGCCCATCCTCGGGCTTAGCCAGGTAACAATCGCGAAACCATTCCATCTCCGTCCGGGTCAGAAAATAGCCCTCGGCGAACTCCTGGTAAGACGGCGTGTCGAAGGACGCCAGGTTCGTCACCGGATACACCAGCACCTGCAAAGCCAGAGCCGGGCCGGCATCGTCGCGGCATTTCCGCGAGATTACCGCGGCCAGGTTTCCGCCCGCGCTGTCGCCGCCAACCGCGATACGGCGCGGATCGATGCCCAGGCGCTCCGCGTTCGCCGCGACCCATCGCGTGGCCGCGTAGCTATCCACCACCGCTGCCGGAAATCTGTGCTCGGGCGCCAGCCGGTAACCCACCGCCACCACTACAGACCCGGCCCGGCGCGCAATCATCCGGCAGACGATATCGTGCGTATCGAGATCGCACACCACCCAACCGCCGCCGTGAAAGTAGACCAGGCCTGGAACGGGAGCGTGCCCTGCGGGAGTGTAAATCCGAATGGCAATGGGACCTTCCGGGCCCGGAATCTCTATATCCTCGGTGCCGGCCACTTCCTCGCGCTCGCCCGCGTACGCCTTCAAGAGCTCCGCGGCCGCTATGCGGGCCTCCGCGGGCGGCAAACTTTCCAGCGCCGGGCCCCCCAGCGCCTCCAAGGCTTCCAGCAGCGCCCGGACCTCCGGATAGAGCTTCTCTCTTATCACACCAACACCTTTTGCAGCGTCATGCCCTGCTTGCAAAGATCGCAGTGCGCGGCGTCGGCGTAGTAACTGGCGTTCAGCTTGGCAAGATAATATAACGGCAGCGTGCCGAAATCGCGCGTGCGCGGAGTGGGCTGGTAGATGATAACGGCCATCGCCACCACGCGCGCGCCGCGCGATTCGAGCAGTTCCCGCATCTCCTGCAGCTTGCTTCCACTCCGCAGGATGTCGTCCACCAGCACCACCTGCTCGCCCGCTTGCTGCTCCAGGAACTGGCGGAAATGCATCGGCTGATCTTCCTCTTCGCGCTCCGCCCAGTACACTTGCCGGGCGCGCAAGGCTTCGCACACGCCATACGCCACGGGCAAGCCGGCGTTGGCCGGCGTCACGATGGAAAGCTCGGGAATGATGGCGCGGATCTCCGCGTTCTCGCGCAGCAGCCGGCTCAATCCTACGCTCAACGTGCGGGCGTGCTGGTAATAGCGCATGGCCAGCGGAACTTGCAGGTACTCGTTGGAGTGCAGGCCGTTGGTATATTCAAAATGGCCGTCGCGCAACGCGCCGGTTTCGCGCAGAACGCGGACTACTTCGTCTTGGGTAGGTAACAGGTGCATGTCTCGCTCCAGACCTCTGATTTGCTCCGTGCCCGGTAAGGCCGCGGAGGATTGTGTGCGGAATGATCGTCCCCTCCAGCTTCGGTGACGTGCTGGCGACTGAGCATCCGCAAGACAGCATAGCACGCCCCAGCGTTGGGGCAGGTTTCCCGGTAGGGTTGGGACAGGTTTCGCGGTAGGAAAGGTAAACGGTCAACGCGGGTCAACTGATTTCGCGCCAAATGCGCGCGGATGCAAACGACGCCAAATGGCGGACGTTCGTCGTGGCGATCACTGTTTCGTCACCCGCACGAACGAGAGCCCCGGCCTGCGCGGCGAGGATCATGTCGGCGTCCAATGAGGCATCGTCGGCCGATTGCCGGCCCATCTTTCGGGCCGCTGCCCAAAATTCCGCCGCCTTAACGTCGTGATCGGCGCATACCGCAGCATGCCCTTCAACGCGTCCAGGCGGCCACGCCCTTTTTCCTTGCCCCGAAGTAACTCGCGGCGCACTTCGTAATCCGCGATCTCGGGAATCACGATCTCGACGCCGTTGTGAGCAAGGCTCGCGAGCCAGTTCTTACACGCCTCGTTTTCAGGGGAACTCTTCGGATTCGTGATCATTCCAAGCGGAGCCGCGTCCAAGAGAACGATCACGCTCATGGAAAGAGCTTGTAGCCTTCGGGTCGATCTTCGTCCAGAGAGCGGCGCAGGACTTCAAAGGTCTCCTGCTGTTCCGCCTCATCGCCTTGCATCCACTCATCCAACAGTCTTGCCAACGCAGACGCGTCCAGCTTCCAGCGACACGGGGATTCCGGACGCGGAGGCATTTGGACTGGCAGGTCGTGTTTGTTAGTATCCGGCATTCCTTCACCTTTGATTCTACCCCACAACTCTCAAATGAACGACTGGCTTGAGCGGCCCTCGCTCCCAGAGGCGGCCCGCCGGTGTGCATCAATGAATCGGCAGTAGCTGAATTCCGTTCTCCTGCTGCGGGACCTCCGGCGCCTTCGGCGGAACTGGCGCTGCCTCCTGCTGATACGCCGTCAACTTTGGTGGACGCGCGTCCGGTTCCAGCAACCAGACTGTGCGATCGGGATAGTAATGCCGCAGACTCTCATTGTCCGCCGCGCCGCGGTCGAGCGCCCATACCACCCGCGCCTGATCTATGTTGGCGTCGTTTTGAATCCACTCGTCGAAAGTGTGCCGCGGCCAGTAACGCACGAATACCAGTTGTTTGCCCGTGGTCTGGGCGACGCGGTCGTGGATCGCGATCCGGCCGTCGGGATCGTCGTGATTCACAAAGTCCCACGTCTCATATTGCCGCATGGCCACCGAAGCATTCTCATCCGCGAATAAGTGAAAGCCGTACCAGAACAGAAAGTGCGCGGCGCAGAGCACCATAATGACTTGGGCCGCCTCCTGGCCCGCCCCATATCCCCAAACTTTCCACGCGCTCAGCCGCTCTAGCCCGGTCACACCCATCAGCACGAACAGGCAGGTCGCCGCGGCGATGTAATGCGGGTAAAAGTAAGGATAGAAGTTAGTGCCCAGGCTGAAAATTAGCAGGGTAAGCACAACCCAGACAAATCGAAACTCCCGCAGGCGGAGAAGAAAGAACGGCAGCGTAAGATAGAGCGGAGCCAGAAAGAAGAATCGGTAAAATCGCACGCGGTTTGTCAGTCGCTCCAGATAAGCCTTGATGCTGTCGGTGTCCTTGCCGTGAGTAGCGGCTTGGGCCTCATAGTCGAGCCGTTGCACGGCGGTGAGTTCCCTGTGCGGCGCCGGGTTGGGTTCGAACGTCCATGTTGTGGGTACGCCATACTGATAACGGCTGAGCACATACGGAAGTCTTGTCCAACTGCCGGTGACTTGCTTATTCTGGAGAAGAGTCAGTCCGGCGGCCGGCAACACCGTCAAGAGCAGGGCCGGCATCACTCGGGCGAGCTTCCGCCATTCCTGCTTTTGGCGCAGCGCCGGCAGGAGGAACAGGATTACCGCCACGATCAGCAGCACCGACTCAAACGGGCGAGTGAGTAACTGAAGGCCGATGCCGAGCCCTAATATGACGGCGTCGCGTGTCCGGGCGCGTGCGCGGAGCCGCGGCAACGATCCGAACACCAGGCAACCTGCCACCGCCGAAACAGCGCCACCCCAATAGGTATTCATCCAATACCTCAGCGGGCCGAATTCAATTACAGCCAGCAGCCCGCCTGCCAGCGCCCAGCCCGGCGTAGTCCAGGCCCGCAGC
>JBEKUO010000533.1:0-5446 GCA_049514955.1 Bryobacteraceae bacterium
CGGCCAGTTCCAGCAGCGCATCGCGATAACCCGAATCGAGCTGCGCCGCAGCCCGGAAATGCGGCGCCGCATCCGCCAACCGGTTCTGCCGGGCCTCCGCTTGCGCCAGCCCCAACTCCGCTGCGGCGGATTTTGCATTCAGACCCAGAGCCGCGCGGTATTGCTCCTCGGCCTTGGACGCATCTCCCGATTCGAGCAGCGCATCGGCCCAGTACAGCCGCGGCCGGAATTCCTTGGGCTTCTGCTCTACCGCCTGCGCGAAATACGGCGCCGCGTCGGCCGGCTGCTTGTCGCGAAGCAACAGAATGCCGACGTTCAACTCGGCCTCGTACAGCCCCGGCTTCAGTTCCAGGACTTTCTTGTATTCGGCGATCCCTTCTGCATCGCGTTTCAGCATGCTGTACGCGAGAGCCAGGTGGAAATGCGACCAGTAGTCCTTTGGATCGGCGGCGACGGCTTTGCCGAACAACTCGGCGGCCTGCTCGTATTTCTGCGCTTCAAGCGCCTTCGTCCCCTCGGCGCTGTAGTCGGCAGCTTGTAAGAAGAACAGAATTGCGGCCAGCGCCCCCATACTCACCATTCTACCCGCTGCCGTGGCGCAGGCACTCCTGCCTGCCGCGCTGGCACTCTTGCCAGCGCAGGCGAGCTTTGCTCGCCGGGACGGCGAACTGAAGTTCGCCGCAGCACGCTGAAGCGTGCGTTACGAATCGATTGCTAATTCACGTCCCCTGCAGCCGCGGACCGTCCCAGCACCTGAGACAAAAAATGCCCCGTGTAAGAACCCGGCGCCTGCGCGATCTCCTCGGGTGTTCCTGTAGCCACGATGTAGCCGCCGCGGTCTCCCCCTTCCGGGCCCAGATCGATTACCCAGTCCGCCGCCTTGATCACTTCCAGGTTGTGCTCGATGATCAGCAGGCTTGCGCCATTCTCGATCAGCCGCCCGAAGGCCGCCAGCAGCTTGGCGATGTCGTCGAAGTGCAGCCCGGTGGTCGGCTCGTCGAATATGTACAACGTGCCCGCGCACGACGCTTGCGCCAGATGCGCGGCCAGCTTCACGCGCTGCGCTTCGCCGCCCGAAAGCGTGGTCGCCGATTGGCCCAGCCGCAGATAGCCCAACCCGACCTCCGTCAGCACCTGGAGTTTCTGGGTTACGCGCCTGGCTCCGCTGAAGAAGGCCAGTGCCTCATCCACCGTAAGCTGCAGCACTTCGTGAATGTTCAGCCCGTTGTACTTGATGTCCAGGATGCCGCTCTTAAAGCGCGTGCCCTTGCATTCCTCGCACACCAGTTCGACATCCGCCAGAAACTGCATCTCCACCGTGACCGTGCCGTCGCCCTGGCACGTTTCACAGCGCCCTCCCGGGATGTTGAACGAAAAGTGGCCGGCGGTGTATCCGCGCTTGTCGGCTTCGCGTGTGGAGGCGAAAAGCTGCCGGATCAGGTCGAACGCTTTTATGTACGTCACCGGGTTGGAGCGCGGTGTGCGCCCGATCGGAGACTGATCGATCAGGACGGTCTCCTTTATCGTCTCGGCGCCCTCCAGCTTGCGGCAGGCCAGCCGCAGCGCCGGCTCCAGCGCCTCGTCGTCCGGGCTCGCGGCCGCGCGCTCCGGCGTGGGAGCTTTGTGCAGCGCTTGCATCGAGCGGTAAATCACGTCATGCACCAGAGTCGATTTGCCGGATCCCGAAACCCCGGTGATCGCCACCATCATACCCAGCGGAATCTCCACGTCGATATTCTTCAAGTTGTGCGTCCGCGCGCCGAAGAATCGCAGGCGCTTGGCGCGGGACAGGCCATGCCGCTTGCGTGGACTGGACACGCGCAACTCCCCGCGCAGATAACGGCCGGTCAGCGATTTCGCTCCATCTCCCAGCAGGTCCGCGAAGGAACCTTCGTAGATGATCTCGCCGCCGTGTTCGCCCGCACCAGGCCCCAGGTCCACAATATGATCGGACGCGCGCATCACATCCGGATCGTGCTCCACCACCAGGATCGTGTTGCCGATCTCCCGCAGCTCATGCAGAATCTTGATCAGCCGCCCGGTGTCCCGCGTGTGCAGCCCTATGGAAGGCTCGTCGAGCACGTAACACGCGCCCACCAGCCGCGATCCCAGGCACGTGGCAAGCTGTATGCGCTGCGCCTCGCCGCCGGAAAGCGTGGCCGAGAGGCGATCCAGCGTCAAATAATCGAGCCCCACATCGTTCAGAAACTTGAGCCGCTGCCGGATCTCCACCAGGACCTTTTCCGCGATGGCGTTCTCCTCCGGCGAGAGCTCTAATCGATCGAAGAATGCCACCGCCTCCCCGATGTTCATCCGCACAACATCGGCCAGATTCCGGTCGGCCATCCGGACGTACAGGGCGTCCTTCCTCAGCCGCGCGCCCTTGCATTCCGGGCATAGCGCGTAACCGCGATACCGGCTGAGGAACACGCGCACGTGCAGCTTGTATTTCTTGGTTTCCAGGAAATCGAAAAAGCCGCGGATCGAGGCGAATAGCGTCTCCTGTTCCTCCTCGCTCAAGTCGCAAAAAGGAGCGTTCATGCGCACGCCTTTGCTGCGCGCCGTCTTGCGGAAGTTGCCCAGCCACGACCGGTATTTAGGCTTGGTCCACGGATCCACGGCGCCGCCCTCGATGGTGCGGTTCTTGTCGGGGATGACCAGGTCCATGTCGAAGTCGATGGTGTTGCCGAAGCCCTGGCAGCGCGGGCAAGCGCCGAACGGGTTGTTAAAACTGAACAGGCGCGGCTCGGGTTCCAGGAACGTCAAGCCGCACTGCTTGCAGGAGAACTTCTCGCTGAAGCGCAACCGTTCGGGGTTTCCTTTGGGCCCGGACGCCTTCTCCAGAATGAATTCGCCCGCCTCCCGATAGCTGATCTCGACCGTATCGACCAGCCGCTGCCGCAGCTCCGGGCCGGGCTCCGCGGGAATCGCCAGCCGGTCCACCAGCACGAACACGGGCTTCGAAAAATCGACATCCAGCAGCGATTCCGGCGTCGAAAACTCGAACGTGCGACTGTCCTGAAACAGCCGGTTGAAGCCCTTCTTCCGCAGGTCGAAGAGATGGTCGCGCAGCGCCTGCGTGTCCGGATACGCTTCCCGATTCACCGGAAACAACGCATACCAGCGGCTGCCGGGATCAAGCGCCAGGAGCCGCTGCGCCACCTGGTCCACCGTGTCGCGCTCGACGCGCGTGCCGCAGTTCGGGCAGAACGTGCGTCCCACGCGCGCGAATAGCAGCCGCAGGAAGTCGAAGCATTCGGTGGATGTGGCCACCGTCGAACGCGGATTCCGGCTGGTGTTCTTCTGCCGTATGGCGATGGCTGGCGCGATGCCATCGATATCCTCCACCGCCGGCTTCTCCATGCGTTCCAGAAACTGGCGCGCATAGGCCGACAGCGACTCCACGTAGCGCCGCTGGCCTTCCGCATAAATCGTGTCGAACGCCAGCGACGATTTGCCGGAGCCTGAGACACCGGTGATTACAGTCAACTGATTATGCGGGAGCGCCAGCGAAATATTCTTGAGGTTATGGACCCGCGCGCCACGAATCCGAATATACTCTTGCAAGTTCCTCTTCAGTATACCGTGGCGCACGCTTCAGCGTGCTGCGGCGAGCTTCAGCTCGCCGTCTGGCCGCGTCGCCGTGTCGCCCGCCCGCCACGTCACTCATGCCGCAGCGACGTCATCGGATCGACCGCCGCCGCGCGGCGTGCCGGACCCCACGCCGCCACCAAGCCCGTCACCGCCAGCAGCGCCGCCACTGCCAGGAAACTCATCGGATCGGTCGCGTGCAGCCCCGGCACCAGGAACACCGCCAGCGGCTTCACCAGGAAGAATGCGCCGCACAGCCCGATCGCCGCGCCCGATGCCACCAGCTTAGCCGCACCCCCCAGGACCATGCGGGCCACCGCGCGCCGGTCCGCCCCGAGCGCCATGCGCACGCCGATCTCGCGCGTCCGCCGCGTCACCGAGTACACCATCACGCCGAAAAGCCCTATTGCCGCCAGCAGCAGTCCCAGCGCTCCCATGCTTCCCAAGAGCAACGCGCCGGCCTGGCTCGGCAGAAACGCCAGGCCGATGCTCGAATACATGGTGGCGACTTCCAGTCCGGCATTCGGGTCGATCCGCCGCAGCGCCTCGTGCACCGCCCGCAACTGCGTGCCCGGCGGCGTGGCGGACTTCAGCACGAATTGCACGCGCGTGCGGTCGTTGTCGATCCGCCACAGGTCTTCGTACAATTGCGGCTGATCGTCTTCACCGATGGACAGGTTCTTGGTGTCCTCCACGATCCCCACAATCAGGTACGTCGCTGGGCCGTCGCCCCAAAGAAAAGTGCGGCCCAGAGCTTCGTGATCGGCAAGATAGCGCTGCGCAAATGTCCGGTTCACGATCGCGTATCGCGCTTCAGACTCGCCGCCGCGAGGCGCGAAAGTCCGGCCGCGCACGATCGGAATCCCCATCGCGCGAAAATAGCCGGACGTCGCGGCGTTCCAGTGAAAATGCGCGTCCACCTGGCGGCCTGTGTCCTTAAGTTTAAGCGTGGTCGCGAACACTGTGTTGTCGGTGAAGGGGACGATCCGGGCCGCCGCCGCCGCTTCAATTCCGGGCAGCGCCTCCAGCGCCCGCAGACTTTCGCCGATATACGCCCGCTTCCGTAGCACGTCCTTGTACGCCAGCGGCGGCAGGTTCACGTCGGCGCGCAGCGTGTTCCGCACGTCAAAGCCGGGGCTGATGGCGTTGGCCCGCCAGAGATTCCGCAGAAACAGGAAGCCTGCCGTGAGGACGATTACCGACAGGGCCACCTGCGCAACCACTAGCGCGCGTTGCCCGCGCAGCCGGCTCTCCCGCCGCAGGCCCGGCGCGATCGTCTGCCGGATCGACCGCCAGGCCGGCAACAGGCCACAAGCCACCGTCGCGAAAGTCGTCAGCAGAATGGCGTAGAGGATCACGCGCCAATCCAGCCGCAAGGCCAGGCGGATGGGTACCGGCAGCGGCAGGCGGACCTGTGCCAACATGGTCGCCATCGCCTGGTGCAGCAACAGCCCCAGTGCCGCGCCCGCCAGGGCTAGCAGCAGGCTCTCCACGAGGAACTGCTGGAACAGACGTCCTCGCCCTGCGCCCAACGCGAGCCGCGTGGCCAATTCCGTTCTCCGCGCCGAGCCGCGCGCCAGCAACAGGCTCGCGACATTCAAGCACGCAATCAGCAGCACCAGCCCCACCACCACCAGCAGAATTACGAAAAACAGGCCCAGGATCGCGGCTCCTCCGCCCCCCAACGTTCCCAGCCGGTCCATTCCGCTGACCGCCGTAACCTGGCAATCATCCGCATAGCGGAACGGCTCCGGCATCGCCTGATCCAACCGCCGAGCCACGGTGACCGCGCCGGCGCGCGCTTGTCCGATCGTCATACCCGGCTTGAGGCGTGCGTACATCGCCAGAACCGTCG
>JBEKUO010000534.1:0-5441 GCA_049514955.1 Bryobacteraceae bacterium
CCGCGCGGAGCGAGAAACGTTCGCTTCCGTAAGTCGAGGGGCATGGTAAACTAAGTAATTACCAGCCAATGAGAGTCTTCCTGTTTTCGACGTTTCTGTTTACAGCCGCGGCGTGGGCCCAATCTGCCGCGCCCCAAAATGCGCCGCCAGCCAAGCCGCCGGTTTTGTCCCCGGATACCGTTGTGGCGACCTTCGGCAACGGCCAGAAGCTCACCGTCGGCGAGTTGAAGAACTTCATCAGCGCCATGCCTCCGCAGATGCAGCAGTCCGCTCTGCGCGATCGCAAGGGATTCGTCCAGCAGTTCGCTTTAATGCATCGCCTGGCCGAAATGGCCGAACAAGCGAAGTTGGACCAGAGCAGTCCCACCAAGGAATCCCTGGCGTTCAGCCGAATGTACCTGCTGATGAATGCGCAGATACACGAAGCGATGAACGGTTTCCAGGCGTCGAGCGCCGATATGGACGCTTACTACAAAAAGAACCAGGACCGTTTCAGCCAGGTCAAAGTGAAGGCGATATATATTTCCTTTTCTGCGGATCCTTCTAAGGAGACCGGCGCGGACGGGGAAAAACGCCGCACTGAGGCGGAAGCCCAAGCCAAGATCGAGAAACTGCACGCCCAAATCGCGGCCGGCGCGGATTTCG
The DNA here is from genome assembly GCA_049514955.1 of Bryobacteraceae bacterium. Lineage (GTDB taxonomy): Bacteria > Acidobacteriota > Terriglobia > Bryobacterales > Bryobacteraceae > Bog-159. Next base: position 646 of record JBEKUO010000534.1, read on the forward strand.
TGAAGCTGGTGAAGGAGAATTCCGAAGACCAGACCTCGGCCGCCAAAGACGGCGACTTCGGCACGATCCGCCGCACCGACAACCTTCCGGATGCCATCCGCAACACCATTTTCGCGCTGAAGACCGGCGAGACCAGTTGGCCCGTAAAGCAGCCTCACGGCTTCTATCTATTTCATGCCGACGAGGTAACCGCACAGCCCTTATCTGAAGTGCAGGAACAAATCCTCAACGAACTGAAGCAAGCGCAGTTCAACGAGTGGATGGAACAAATCAAGACCAGCTTGAACCTGAAATACGAGAACGAAACGTTCTTCGCGGGCGGTGCCGAGTCGGCCACCGCGAGCAAGTAGGGCGGGCCAGCATCCGCTAATCGAGAGGCTGCGTCAAAATCGCGGATCGCAGGCGGTGCCGCCCGCGCCACCAAAACAAAATCTTGTGCTTGCACCTGGGCAGACCTTGTGTTTGCTGTGGGCAGGGCAGGCGGTTCCGCCTGCCCTGCACTTCAGCAAGCGGTATGCGGAAGACCGCGCTACGCGCGTCTTTCCCAAGCCTCCGGATTCAGCAGACCGCGCTACGCGCGTCTTTCCCAAGCCTCCGGATTCAGCAGACCGCGCTACGCGCGTCTTTCCCAAGCCTCCGGATTCAGCAGATTCGGCGGACGCCGCCCCTCCAGCGCGGCCACGGCATTCTCCGCCGCCATCATCGACATCTTGCGGCGCGTTTCCACCGATGCGCTGGCGATATGCGGCGCCAGCACCACGTTTTCAAGCTTGAGCAGCGGCGGATGGACGCGCGGCTCGTTCTCGTATACGTCGATGCCGGCCCCCGCAATCACGCGCTGTTCCAAGGCCTCCGCCAGCGCCGGCTCATCCACCACGGGCCCGCGCGACGTGTTCACCAGAATCGCGGTGGGCTTCATCATGCGTAGCTCACGCGCGCCGATCAGATGGCGCGTCTCCGGCATCAGCGGCACGTGCAGGCTCACAAAATCGGATTCCCGCAGCAACCGCTCCGGGCCGACCAACTCCAATCCCAGCTCTTTTTCGACAGTCTCGGGCGCCCGCCGCGAATCATGATAAAGGATGCGCATGGAAAAACCTTTTGCCCGCCGCGCCACCGCCTGTCCGATGCGGCCCATGCCGAAGATGCCCAGCGTGCGGTGATGCACGTCCTGCCCCACGAGCAGGTCGACGCGCCACTTCGTCCACTGCCCGGAGTGTACGTAGTGATGGCCTTCGACCACGCGGCGCGCGGCGGCCAGCAACAGCGTAAACGCGAAGTCGGCCGTGGTGTCGGTGAGCACATCGGGCGTGTGCGTCACCAGGATGCCGTGGCGCGTGGCCGCCGGAACGTCGATGTTGTCGTAACCCACCGCCACGTTGGCGATCACCCGTATGCCATCCAGGCTGGCCAGCACCTCCGGCGTGAATTTATCCGTAAGCTGGCTGACCACGCCCTGTTTGCCGCGTATCCGCCGCGCGAGATCCTCCGCGCTCATGCCGTCGTCGGACTCGGCGTAGTCCACTTCGGCGTGCTCTTTCAGATACGCGATCGCTTCCGGATAAATGCGTTTGGTCACCAATACGGCGGGTTTCATCGGAACGCAAATTGTCGCACATGCCGCAATAGGCGTACAATCCTGAAATGGCCAGATTAGGTTTTTTGGGACTTGGAATCATGGGCTATCCGATGGCCCGGAACCTGTTGCAGGCGGGTCACGAGGTGGCATTGTGGTCGAATACCACCGAAAAAGCGCGTAAACTGGCGGCTCTGGAAAAAGGCCGCTTTTGCGCCACGCCCAGGGAGGTCGCGGAGCACGCGGATTGCATCTTCCTCATCGTGGGTGATACTGCCATGTCGCGCCAGGCAATCCTGGGCAAGGATGGCATCATTGAGGGTGCCCGCCGCGGTACCGTAGTGGCCGACGCCAGTACCATCTCCCCGAGCGAAAGCCGCGGGATCGGCCAAGCCTTGGCGGCGAAGGGTGTTGAATTTCTCGACGCTCCCTGCACCGGCTCCAAAGCCGGCGCCGAAGGCGGTACCCTGACATTCATGATCGGGGGCGACGGCAAGGTCTTCGAGCATATCCGGCCGTACTTGGAGGTGATGGGGAAGCGCTTCTATTTTTGTGGGGGGCCGGGCATGGGCCTGCATGCCAAGCTCTCGCAGAACCTGATTCTTTCCAATCTGTTGCAGGGCTTCAACGAAGGCATGGTCCTGGCCGCGAAGGCAGGCGTGGACGCCGACTTGATGCTGGACATTCTCAACAACAGCGCCGCAAAATCAGGGCTGGTCTCGGCGAAAGGCCCGTTAGTCCTACGCCGGGAGTTCAACCCCGCTTTTTCCGTCAAGTGGATGCACAAGGACATCGGGCTGATGTTGGAGTCGGCCAACGAGCTGAAAGTGCCTGTGCCGTTGACCGCCCTGACCGGGCAGATGTTCCAGGCAGCCATCGCCGAGGGGCATGGCGAGGAGGATATCTGCGCCACTATCAAGGTGTTAGAGGATATGGTCGGGGTGCAAGTGAAGGGTGGAGAAGAGCCGAAAGCGAATGTCAACTAGCGTGCTTTTCATCACGTTACATCGCGCTCCCTGCCGGAAAATACAAAAAACTGTTGCATTTCAGGGCCGGATATTCTAATATTGGAATCAAGCCGGGGAGGCAACTCCCACCAAAGCGAGACTAACCTCTAAATAAAAAGACCCCTGAAGCAACCTCCCCGGCGCCCGAAAGGGTTGGGTCTTTTCCAGTAGAACTCAGTTCCTCTAAAGCCGGAGACTCTAGTCAATCTTCCGTGCTATCATGCGAATGTCATTCTAACTGCTTGAAATGAAAAGCCTCACTCTGCTCGGTTCGACGGGTTCCATCGGTGCCAGCACCCTGGACGTAGTCCGCCAGAACCGCCAGTTCTATCAGGTACACGGTCTCGTGGCGGGCTACAACATTGCCGCTATCCTAAAGCAGATCATAGAGTTCCAGCCGAAAATGGTGGTGCTCGCCAGTTCCGAGGGAATGGATCGGCTGGCCGCGGAGCTATCCAATTCAGGCTTGCCGCGTCCAAACTGGCCTGAGCTGGCTTTCGGAGCGGCCGCCCGGGTAGAGGCGGCTACCGCGCCGGAGGTCGATATGGTAGTTTCGGCGATCGTCGGTGTGGCGGGCCTGGAAGCTACCTACGAAGCGGTGCGCTTGGGCAAACGGGTGGGGCTGGCAAACAAAGAGGTGTTAGTCTCCGGCGGGCGGCTGGTGATGGAGGCTGTCCGGCAGAGCGGTGCTGAACTCCTGCCCATCGATAGCGAGCACAATGGCGTCCACCAGTGCTTGCGCGCCGGCAACCGCGACCAGGTTTCCAGGTTGATTCTGACGGCCTCGGGCGGCCCTTTCCGGAACACCCCGATGGAAAGGTTGGAGTCGGTGACACCCGCCGAAGCCCTGAATCATCCAACATGGCGGATGGGCAAACGCATCACTATAGATTCCGCAACACTGATGAACAAGGGTTTCGAAGTGATTGAGGCGTGCTGGTTGTTCGGGTTCACACCATCGCAGGTGGATGTGGTGATCCATCCACAATCCACCGTGCACGCTATGATCGAGTACAGCGATGGCAGCATTCTTGCCCAGATTTCGGCGACGGATATGCGCATGCCCATACAGTACGCGCTGACTTGGCCGGAGCGGTCGCAGGAGCCGGTGCCCAAAATCGATTGGAATCAAGCGCGCCACTGGGACTTCGCGCCACCGGATTTTGACCGGTTTCCGCTGCTGAAGCTGGCCTATCAGTGCCAGGAGGCCGGCGGGTCGAGTACCTGTACCTTGAACGCGGCGGACGAACTTGCCGTCGAAGCTTTCTTGAAGGGCCAGATTGGATTTCCCCGGATCGCGGCCGTGGTCGAAGAGACGCTTCGCCGCATGCCCAACCGGCAGCCCAACACCGTCGGGGAAATTCTGGAAATTGACGAGGAATCGCGTTCGTTGGCGCGTGAGCTGGTAGCGCATCAAGCAGCCGCCGGGGCGCAGACGATTCCGGCAAGGGTTTAAATCATATGGCATTTTTTCAAAGCGTGTTCTGGCTCCTGGTCCTGATCGGAGTGATGATCCTCATACACGAGTTGGGACACTTCTGGGCGGCGCGCTTCTTCGATGTCCGCGTGGACGCCTTCAGCTTCGGTTTCGGACCGCGCCTCTTCGGCTTCCGCAAGGGTGAGACAGACTACCGCGTCTCCGCCATTTTCTTCCTCGGCGGCTACGTGAAGATGGCCGGCGAGCAACCCGGCGACGAAAACGCCGCCGATCCGCGCGGTTTTCTAGGCAAGCCCCGGTGGCAGCGGTTGATTATCGTACTGGCCGGTCCCCTGATGAACGTGGTGCTGGCCGTGGGGCTGCTCACCGGTCTCTACATGGTCAAGTACCAGAAAGTGGTGGACGCGGATGCCGGGGCCGTGATCGGCAGCGTGACTCCGAACACGCCCGCCGCCAAAGCCGGTATCCAGGAAGGCGACCGGATCACAGCGCTGGAAGGCCGGCGGAATCCGACTTGGGACGACATCATCCTGAAGGAAGTCGAGAGCGCCTCGCGCTCCATGCACCTGACCATCCGTCGCGATGGCCGGGAGTTCGACGCGTCGGTTACGCCGGTGCAGGATGAGCGCTCCGGGCTGGGCATGGCGGGCTGGTCCGAAAAAGGAGAGGTGCAGTTGGGCCCGGTGACCGCGGGTATGCCGGCGCAAAAAGCGGGGCTGCGGCAAGGCGATCTCGTCCTGACCGCTGGCGGCCATCCGATCCACGCCACGATTCG
>JBEKUO010000535.1:0-5432 GCA_049514955.1 Bryobacteraceae bacterium
CCTCAGCGGCGCGGCGCAATCGGATCCTTGGGCGGCCGTGCGCGTGTTCGAAGGGAAGTGGGAAGGCCCCACCTCAGGCAAACCGGGGAAGGGATTCAGCTCCCGCGAGTATCGGTTCGAGATGAATGGACACTTCCTGTCGCAGCGCGACAAGACCGTTTGGGAACCCATCGCGCCAGCGACGAAGCCCATGGTCCACGAGGACTTCGGTTGGTTCAGCTACGACACGAACCTGAAGAAGATCGTGTGGCGGCAATTCCACAATGAGGGCATGGTCAACGAGTATACGTTGGACTCCGTGAGCCCGGATGGCAAATCGCTGGAGTTCGTCACGTACCGGATCGAGAACCTGCCGCCGGGCTGGCGAGCGAAGAAATCCTACACCATACTGTCTGCCGATGAAATCGAAGAAACATTCTGGCTAGCGGCTCCCGGCAAGGACTTGGAAGTCTTCAGCCGGGCGCAGATCAAGCGCGTAAGCTGACGCTTCGTCATCTACGGTGACGGCTGCCCCCCAATTCCGCCGCTCGATTACCGTCTCCGGTTCGTAGGTGACCCCGCGCGCGAGGCGCTTCTGCTCCCGCCGCGTGCTCCACAGAAGCGCCGGGCCGAGCGCCGCGGATACACGCGACAGCAGTCCGAACTCACGGCCAAGATCCTGGCGCAGCGCGCGTATCTGGGCGCTCACGCCCTGGTTGGTCTTGTGCAACTGGCGCTCCATGGCCCATAGCAGGCCGCTGGCTGCGCTCTTGAGAGAGCGGACTTCCCACGCGAAGCGCTCCCGCACCCGCGCATCCGGATGGTCTTTGTAACGCTTCCAGCCTGCCAGCGTCGTCCGCCAGACGCGAAACAGACTCGGGCCGTTGCGTTCGAAATCGCGGCGGAAGGCCCAATCCAGGAATTGCTTGGATTGTTCCCGCGAAATGGCGGCGTGCCGGAAGTTGAATTTGTCTTGCCCGTGTATGTCGGCCAGGTCCACCCCGCTCAGCATGCGGTCCTGCTCCTGCATCTCCCGATAAAGAGGCGTGCCGGGCACGGGCGTGTACAACATGAATTGATGGAAATCGGTTTCATGCGCGACGGCGTGCTCGATCTCCTCGTGAATGTTCTCCGGCGTGTGGTGCTCCAGCCCGACGATCGTGGAGCCCAGCAGCTTGATGCCATGCTGCCGCAGTTCCTTGGTCAGCGCCAGCGTGTCGGAATCCTGTAGCTTGGCATAGCTCGAGTGGGGCGACTCCAGTCCCATCCAGATCCACGAAATTCCCAGCTCTACTAGCTCCTTAATGGAGTACTTGCGAATTGCGTTGGCCGACGAGAAGACGTACAGCGCCCAAGCCTTGCCTTTGGCCTTCATGCATTCCAGCAGTTCCATCGCACGTTTCTTGTAGAGCAGAAAATTCTCGTCCATGATGAAGAACGATCGAACCTTCATGGTGGCTTCCATCTCGCACATGATGCGGAACAGTTCTTCGCCGGTTTCGTAGAAGTTCAGGAACTTGCCCTTGCCGCCGAAGAAAGCCGAAGTAGTGCAGAAGTTGCAACCCATGGGACATCCCACGGACGGAATAATGGTGGCGGCGGTGCCTTCGCCGTCCGGAATGTGCAGGCCCATGGTCCGCACGCCGTATCCCGAAACGATGTGAGGATGCCGAATGGGAGCGTTCTCATCGTCGCCCAGATAGCGGCGCATCCAGGAGATGCCGTCGCCGCGCACAATGTGATCGGCATCGATCATCTTGTCGAGACCAGGAATGGCAGCCACGTGCCCGCCCACCACGATCGTGGACTTGGGCGACAGCTCCCGCACCATGCGGCACATCTCCCGCACTTTGCCGACGTTCACGATGATGGAAGAAATGCCCACCACGTCGTAAGAATTCCCGGCGAGCTCGCGCGCGAACGCCTGGCGCGTGGGGAAGTCCAGCACGGTGCATGGAGCCGAGATATTCTGCTGGATCATCATGATGCCCCACGATCGGTGGAATATGCGCAGCGAGAAGGGGCCCTGTTCGCGGGTCACCTGGTTGTGGTACAGCTCCATGGGATTGACAGCGCGGCTGCCGAATTCATCGTTTTGCGCATAGGGGCCGAAGACGGCGGTCAGCAGAACACGGGCGCGGTTACCTTTGGGATGGGTGGGCATTTTCAGATTTTCGGCGGTCCTTAACCTATTTTGTGCCCGACGCTTGCCTGCGGATCGTAATATTTGTGTAATTCCTTTCATGGCGCAGGTCTGGCCAGCTTGCACGACGGCACAGTATAGAATGGACTGATGATCAGGTTTGCCTATCCTTTTCTCGCCCTCCTGGCCGCCACCGCAGCCATAGCCGGCGATTCCCACTTGAGTAACATACGGCAACTGACGCACGGCGGCCAAAACGCCGAAGCCTATTGGTCTCCCGATGGCAAACGCCTGATCTTTCAGTCCACGCGCCCGCCCCACGAGTGCGACCAGGAGTACATCATGAACGCCGACGGATCGGATCAGCACATGGTCTCGACCGGCAAAGGGCGCACCACCTGCGGCTACTTCCTGGCCGACAACCGGCACATCATCTATGCCTCCACACATGTCGCCGGCGACGCTTGCCCGACCCCGCCGGACCGCAGCCACGGATATGTCTGGGGGGTCTTCGCGGGCTACGATATTTACCTGGCGACCGACACCGGCAAGATCGTCAAGAGGCTCACCGACACGCCCGGATACGACGCGGAAGGGACCGTCAACTGGAAGACCGGCACTATCGTGTATACGTCGCTGGCCTCCGGCGACCTGGACCTATGGACGATGAAGACGGATGGGTCCAACAAGAAGCAGATAACCAAAGAGATCGGCTACGACGGCGGCCCGGTGTTTTCCCGTGACGGCAAGAAGCTGGTGTGGCGGGCCAATTATCCCAAGACACCCGAAACCTTGGCCCGATATAAATCCCTGCTTGCCGACAATCTGACTGTGCCCATGAAGATGGAAATTGTGGTCGCGGATGGCGATGGAAGCCATGCCCGCACCATCACCGATTTCGGCTGCGCCAGCTTCGCTCCGACCTTCACGCCGGACGGCAAGAAGATCCTGTTCGCCTCCAACAAGCACGCCTGCGATACGCGCCGCTTCGAACTGTACATGATGAACCTGGATGGCAGCGGTCTGGAGCAAGTCACCGATTCGGGCGGCTTCACCTCGTTCCCGGAAATCTCACCGGACGGCAAGACGCTGGTTTTCTGCTCGGACCGGGATGCCAAAGAGCGCTACGAATTCAATATATTCACGGCAGACTGGAAGTAGCTCGCCGTGTCGCCGCGTCGCCGTGTCGCCCCTCGCCAGGTGGCAGGCGACCCTTCGCTCCTGCTATACTGCAAGAGTTCATCGGTTCGCAACGATCCAGGAATATCCATGCCCAAGTTGAAGACCCACACAGGTGCGGCCAAGCGGTTCAAAAAGACCGGGACCGGCAAAGTCATGCGCAGCCACGCATTCGGCCGGCATATCCTGACCTCGAAGTCGCGCAAACGGAAAAGAAAGCTGCATAAACAGGTAATGGCCGACAAGACGAACCAGCCATCCTTGCAGCGCATGCTCCCGTATTGAGGGAGCCAAACGCGTGTGGACGGAGCGCGTGGCACGTGCCCGATCCACCGCAAACGATCGTCACAAAAAAGGAGTAAAACGTGCCCAGAGTCAAACGCGGAACCAAACGCAGGGCGTCGCGCAAGAAGACGTTAGAGCGCGCGTCCGGTTTTTTTCTCACTAAGAGCAAGCTGCACCGTGCGGCGCAGGAAGCTGTCGAAAAGGCTCTCAAATATGCCTACGTCGGCCGCCGCAACAAGAAGCGCGATTTCCGTTCTCTGTGGATCGTGCGCATCAACGCGGGCTGCCGCCAGGCCGGAATCTCCTACAGCAAATTCATGCACGGCCTGAAGGCCGCCGGTGTGACGCTCGATCGCAAAGTGCTGGCGGAAGTGGCGGCCACCGACGTTGCCGGATTCCTATCGCTGGTGGAAAAGGCCAAAGCGGCCTTGGAACAGGCGGGTGCATGAGTCCGGCGGAACAGGAAACCGATTCCCTCCAAACGCTCGAGCAGCGCATCCAGCAGGCGGTGCAGTTAGTGGTCCGGCTTCGGCAGGAGAAGGACGCGGCTGTGCAGGAAGCCGCCCAGGCGCGCGCGGAAGCCACGCGGCTTTCCGAAGAGTTGCGCGTGCTGCACACCGAGCGCAAACAGGTGCGCAGCCGCATCGAGAAGCTGCTGGGTCAGATCGACCAACTCAGCGCCGGCTAAAGCAGTGGCCGCCAACACGCCAGAAAAACGTCCGGTCCGCGTTACCATCCTGAGCCAGTCGTATACGCTGCTCACGGCGGGCGATCCGCGCGAAGTCGAAGAACTGGCGCGCAGCGTGGATGAGCTGATGCTCTCGATCGCCGGCAAGTCTCCCCATGCCGATTCCACGCGCATCGCGGTGATGGCGTGTTTGCATCTCGCCGACCGGCTGCACAGCCTGGAACAGGATCTGAGCCGGCTGAAAGCGCGCGTGGACCGCAAGAGCGAGGAGTTCGCGGGCCTGTTGGAGCAGGCCATAGAAGGAGGACAGTGATGGCGAGCGGGGGAGGGGGCGAGCGGGCGAGCGGGCGATTTCGTGCGCGAGCTTTCGAGACTTGCGCCGCACTGGTGGCGATGTGCGGCGTTTTGTGGGCAACCTCGGAATCCTATAGCGCGCAGATCGAGGCATGGCGGCGGCAGCGGGAGACGGCGCTCAAAGCCGATGGCGGATGGCTTACCGTCACCGGGTTGTTCTGGCTGCACGAAGGCGCCAACAGCTTCGGCTCCGCATCATCCAACGAAATTGTGTTGCCCGCGGAGCCGGCGTTGCGCAGCAGCGGCGCGTTCGACCTGCACGGCGGCAAGGTGACGATGCGGCTCGACGGGCAGAGCCGCGAATTGCGGCCGGACTCCCACGCCGCGCCCGACGTCGTCACCCTCGGCAGTCTCACCATGTTCGCGATCCGGCGCGGCGATCGGTACGGCATCCGCCTCAAGGACACCAACAGCCGCCTGCGGAAGGAATTCACGGGATTGCACTACTTCCCGGTAAACGAGGACTACCGCATTACGACGCGGCTGACGCCGGATGCCAAGAAGATCCCGATACCCAATATCCTGGGCCAGATCGAAGATACGCCCAGCCCCGGATACGTCGAGTTTGAGATACACGGCCAGAAGCTGCGGCTGACGCCGATCGAGGAATCGCCGAACGAACTCTTCTTCATCTTCCGCGACTTGACCGCCGGCAGCCAGACCTACGGTAGCGGACGGTTCCTCGATGCGGAGTTGGGGAAAGACGGCGCGGTGGTGCTGGACTTCAACAAAGCCTACAACCCGCCGTGCGCGTTCACGCCCTACGCCACCTGCCCACTGCCGCCTAAGCAGAACCGCTTGCAG
>JBEKUO010000536.1:0-5398 GCA_049514955.1 Bryobacteraceae bacterium
ACTGGAAGAGCAGGTTCAACTCCGATCAGGCGATCCTCGGCAGGCAAATCGTCGATGGCGGCCAGCCGTTGACCATTGTCGGAGTAGCGCCGCGCGGCTTCGTTGGCCTGGAGCCCGCGAACCCGCAGGACATCTGGTCGCCCCTGACCGCCCAACACCCCACCTACGCCGTCACCGCGCGCTACTGGCTGAAACTGGCGGCCCGGTTGAAGCCGGGTGTGTCCATCGGCCAGGCCCGCGCGGAGATGGCCGTGCTCTTCCAGTGGACCATCGAGGACGAATTCAAGACCAATGACGATCGCACCGTTCGCGCCTGGAAGATGGAGGTGCAGCCCGCCGGCGCCGGTCTTTCGCACTTGCGCGATCAGTTTGGGAAGCCGGCGCTCGTGCTGATGGCTGTGGTGGCGCTGCTGTTGCTCATCGCGTGCGCCAATATGGCCAGCCTGCTGCTGGCGCGCGGCGTGGCCCGCCAGCGGGAAATGGCAGTGCGCGTATCGCTGGGCGCCGGCCGGTTTCGCCTCCTGCGGCAGGGGTTGACGGAATCCCTGCTGCTGGCCGCGTCGGGTGGACTGCTCGGCATCCTCCTGGCGTATTGGGGCACTGGCGCGCTGGTGCGGATCATGGGCAGCGGACGGCTGCGCGTCGAACTCCAGGCACGTCCCGATTTGCTCGTGCTCCTCTTCACCGCCGGAATCGCTCTGCTCACCGGCGTCCTGTTCGGACTGGCGCCCGCCTGGCAGGCCTTCCGCTCCACCCCAGTGTCTTTCCTACGCGAATCGGCGAGGGCCGGCGAAACCCGCGCGCGGCGCCTCTTTGGCAAGAGCCTGGTGGTGGCGCAAGTGGCGCTCTCGGTTGCCCTGCTGAGCGCCGCCAGCCTGTTTGTCCGCCATCTGTCGCACCTGGAACACCTCGACCTGGGCTTCCAAAGCGACCACGTTCTACTGGTGCAGCTCAACGCGGCTAGCAGTGGATACGACAGCGAGCGATTGTCCCGCGATTACCAGGAGCTGTTAGGGCGTCTGGAAGCCATTCCGGGCGTGCGTTCAGCAACCATGTGCGAGTTCTATCCGATGGCCGGCGTGGGAGCCATGCGTCCCGCGAATGTGGAGGGCTACCAGGCCAAGCCGGGAGAGCGCCGCTTCCTCTCCGAAAACTGGGTGGCGCCGAAGTATTTCTCCACTTTCGGAATTCCGCTGTTGATGGGCCGCGATTTCAGCTTCCAGGACCAGGGCCGGCCGCGCGCAGCCATCGTCAATCAAACGCTGGTCCGCTACTTTTTCGGCGATGGCAACGCCATCGGGAGACACATCGTGTTCGACGGCGAAACCCGGCCGTTTGAGATCGTGGGTGTGGTGGGCGATGCGAAGTCCGCGGATATGCGGGAACCGGCCTTGCGCTTCGTTTACTTCAACAGTTTCCAGTTGGGAACCAATTCCTACCAATTTGCGCTGCGGACCTCGGTTGAACCGGACCGGCTGGCGGGCGAAGTGCGCCGCGTGGTGCGCGGGTTGCTGAAGACCGTGGCCGTCGAGAATATCAAGACGCTGGCCGACCAGGTGGATGGCGCGATCGTCCCCGAACGCCTCAGTGCCATGCTGTCTGGGTTGTTCGGGGCGCTGGGCGCGGCGCTCGCGGCCCTGGGCCTGTACGGGCTGCTGGCTTATACCGTGGCGCGCCGCATCAATGAGATTGGCGTCCGCATGGCGTTGGGTGCGACGCGCACTGCGATCGTCCGAATGGTGCTGAAAGAAGCGCTCGGCATGAGCTGTGCCGGCCTGGCGATTGGATCGCTGATCGCGTACTGGGGCAAACGCTTCGTCGCTAGCCTGATCCCAGACCTCCCTGTGCAGAGCGTCGCCCCTATCGTTTTTGGCGCTGCGGTGATGATTGCATTGGCTCTGCTTGCCGCGTATACGCCGGCACGCCGGGCAACTCGTGTGGATCCGATGGAAGCACTACGATACGAATAGAGTTGCGGTTCCGTCGGCGCAAACTGCAATGGGCCATTGAAAACTTCTATCACCAGTCCCGCAGAACCAGGTGCTTAGTCGTTTTATGGCACCACTGCCGTCATGCGCATCACCCAGCGGACCTCTTAAAAGTCAATGTACGAGTGGCCGACGATCCGCCCCAAAGCCCCAACGAAGTTCCCAAAACGCGGTTTGCGGACACTAGCGCGTTTATCGGTACGGATCGTGATTTCGCCGTGACGCTACTTTTGCGCACCAATCGCAGCCGCCGGTGCAAAACGGTGGCGCTCGGTCGCTCGAAGCCTCACCGCTCGACGAAAATTGGGGCGCGATCCGGGTGGCATACTCGCTCCGCTATCGCGACATCCCTCTCGCGGAGCAATCGGGTTCGTTGAAGCGCTCCGACTGCAATATTTCCGAGTTTGGCGGAATCAGAGCCCTTGTTTGTCTGGCTAAAATCGGATAGTGTTATAGAAATGGAATTGACTTATCGAATTCATCCGTCAATTGGAGTTGCCCGGGTTGGGGACAGCGAGGACGACTTTTACCTCGCCCCCGACGAAATGGGCGGATGGCCTACAGAATGTGACCGGCATGGGAACGAACATCTAACCAAGGGTATTCCAAAACCCGTTCGATTTTTCAAAACCAAGAGCGGGCAGATCAAACGGCAGGCCGCCCGGTTCCGGATATTTAGCTCTGATCCCGCCAGGCCCAACCAGCCGGCGAAGGAAATTACTCTGGCCGATCCAACGGTCGAAAGTATTGAATGGACCGTGCACTTGGCGAATAAAAAGGCCGCATGGTACAAATTCTCAGAGCTGGACGGAGACCTGACTCGGGGCCGGTCGAACAGCTATGCGAGGCGCCACGTTCACCATTGGAACACCAGCGTAAAAGGTAAAGCCCGGCAAAGTCTGATCGTCGACCCTGGTCCCCGCACCCTGCAGGGACCCCAAAAGAAGATATCTTTCAGTCAGGCTACGGTCCCCAAAGGATATGCCGGCACATTTCCGGAACGGCCAACGTTGGGACACCAGGTTGTCACATTGGGCGACATGCTCACCGACGCGGAAGGCCGGTTGCTCGTGCTGGGAGGCCATGGAATCACGGGCGGAGATAAGCCGATCGAGGATTTTGGGGGCCAGGACACGTGGCATGACGATGTCTCCGATGGCCCCGTCACCTGTCGTGTGACGTTCAAGAGTGGCGATAAGGTTCAGCTCGACGCGTGGGTGCTCACGGGATCGCCGAATTACGTGCCGGAGATTGTAAACCTGATCACGCTCGACGACACTATGTTCGACGTGGGCGTACGCCATTTAGGACTCGCGCCTAAGATCTACCACGGGAACAGATGGAATCGCAGCTATAGAGCGCACTTCGAGACAGAAATCCTGCCGATTGTAGAACGCCCAGGGCGGTATATCTGGCTTGCAACCGTGCCGTTCATGGCCGGATTCTCCGCGCCGCGTTTTGATCCGCGGGATGCGTCCGTTGCCAACAAGAAAAACCGGATGGGGTACTTAGCGCATTTTCGGAAGCCTGGCGACAGGAACACATTGTTCCAGCGCGGTGTCCCGCTCATGCCGCTCAACGCCGGTGACAACAATCTGAACGACAACAATATTTCGAAGTTTTTGTCGCTCACCGAAACTCAATATTTCCTATTGAGCCAGTGGGCGGGAGGCAAGTTCACTGTAGGCAAGCCGGCGCCTTCCTGGGGTTTGCATGCACTCGATCGCGGCTCGGTGGCCAATTGCGTGGGAGGACCATTCTCGCCCGGAATTGAAGTTACTTGGAGCGTGCGAAATCCTAAGCTGTACTCGGCGCCCTATAGAATCAAACATCGCCGGAATGGCCCGGCGCTCTATGCGAAATACGGCCTGGACCCAGCGCGAGACGAGTGCGAGGGAGGCGGCTTGGAGCCTGGCGATCTGACCAAACGCATGGCCGTTCCCTGGCAGGCCGATTTCTTTGATTGCTCCGACGAGCCGATCACATTCCTGGACCCCAATTCAAACGATACCAACCCGCTCCCGCCACCGCCGGTCTACGACGCCTACTGGTGGCCGCCTCAAAGCCCGCAGCAGGTAATCAACGGCGCGCTCACGCCAGAAGAGCAGGCGCAAGACATGAAACTCGGACAGCAGTCCAATGCTTCCTACCTGGCGGGGAGCCAGGTACCGTATACCCGCGGAGTGACGAACTTCATGCAAATGATCACTGCCTGGCGGTACCTGGGATTCGTCGCCAACCAGAATCGCACGCCCGATGGAGACCGCTATCCGTATTTCGTCGAAACCGAGCGGGACTACAAATTCTTTTTGTGGCAACCGTAGACGTACTGATTGCCGGCGGAGGTCCCGCTGGATGCGCCGCCGCGCTTGCATTGCTCTCGCACACAAGACTTCGCGTGGTTGTGCTCAAGCGATCCTACTACGGGGAAGGGCGTACAGGCGAGACGGTGTCGCACAGCCTCGGACCGCTTCTTAGGTACCTGGGAGTCTGGGAGCCGTTTCTCCGGCAGGATCACCTTCCCGCATACACGATAAGCGCTGCGTGGGGGCAAGCGGCCATCCGATCACGCGACTATTTGTTCTCTGGGATGGGGCACGGCTGGCACCTCGATCGTGTGCGCTTCGACCGGTTATTGGCTGACGAAGTGCGCTCGCGTGGTGGCACTCTCGTCTGCGGCGCCCGGCCTGCCAGGGTCGTACGCGAGAATGCAAATCTTTGCCGCGTAGCGACAGACGACGGGCAAGAGTTTAAGGCGTCGTATCTGATCGACGCCAGCGGCCGGCAGATGCAACTCGCGCGCCAACTGGGAGCGCGCCCGGTTGTCGTGGATCGCTTGATCGCGGCAATGGCCTATTTCAAAGGATTCGATTTGGACTCGGAGGCCCATGAGACTTTAGTCGAGGCGGTCGCGGACGGCTGGTGGTATTCTGCGCTTTTGCCGGGGGGACGACTAAGCGTGGCATTTTTTTCCGATCCTGAAATCATTCGAATGCGCGGGCTGATAGATCCGGATGCCTGGGCACGACAGTTGGCTTCAGCGCCACACACGCGAAAACGTATTGGAGCCGCCCGACGCGCGGGCCCGGTTGCGTTTCGCCCGTGCGGCTCTCAGTATCTCGAATCTGCTGCTGGTGAGGGATGGATTGCGGCTGGCGACGCGGCAGCTTGCTTCGATCCGCTCGCATCGATGGGGATCGGCCATGCCATATCCTCTGGTATACACGCCGCGCGAGCCGTATATGACCAATTGTCCGGCAATGAGCGGGTGCGCTCCCAGTATCTGGCGCACGTACACCAGAATTTCATGAGGTATCTGCAACTGCGGACCTACTACTACGGGCACGAACAAAGGTGGGCCGATGCTCCGTTCTGGGTACGTCGTCACAGTCACTTGGGCCAGGGCGGGA
>JBEKUO010000537.1:0-9474 GCA_049514955.1 Bryobacteraceae bacterium
AAAATGAAATCGTTCAGACCGCGGTTAGCTTTGTTTACGGTATTTGTGATCGGAATTCTTGCTGGCTGTTCCACGACGTCGTCAAAATCGCCCGACGTTTCCGCCAGCATACGCAAGTCGCTCGACCAGGCCGGCTTCAAGAATGTTTCCATAAGTCAGGACAGGGACAAAGGGGTAGTAACCCTGAGTGGCCACGTCCCATCTGAAGGCGAGAAGTCACAAGCCGAATCCATTGCCAAGTCGATCGCGGGGGGCCAGGTTGTTTCGGACCAGATTGCGGTGATGCCGGCTGGCGCCGAAAGCGATACCAGGGCGGTGAACGCGGATCTGGATAGGGGCATCGCGAATAACCTGGATGCCGCTCTCATCCAAAATACGCTTCACAAGAGCGTAAAATACGACGTCAAAAACGGCGTTGTCACGCTGACTGGCGAGGTAGACTCTCAGTCCAAGGACACACAGGCCGAAACGATCGCGTCTGCGGTTCCAAATGTGCTTCAGGTGGTGAACGAGCTGCAGATTAAGGATCAAAAGGCCACATCATCGAGGTGAGCATAAGGCGACTGCGTACGGCCCTGCCGCCGCAGAGCGATAATCGCTACCTTGGGCACTCACGTGCACTACGTGAGAAGTGATGCCTACAACGCGACCGATCAAGTTTCTATTGTTTCTGACGGCGGTGGTGCTCTGCTTGCCGGCTGGCGCCCAAGTGCGGCGGGCAAGCCGTATGAAGGCGGGGGCGAGCGCCTTCGAAGCCGCTGAAATCAACGATTCCAATCAGTCGCGCGCCATAGGTCCGAATGCCAGAGGCTCGGCAGTGGTGCGTGCACAGATTTTGCTGGATCGCGCTCATTTTTCCTGTGGCGAAATCGATGGCAACTACGGCAGCAACTTGGAGAAGACCGTAGCCGCATTTCAACGCGCCCGCGATATTCCCGTTAACGGCGCCGTGGGGCCGGAGACGTGGGCAGCGCTCAATGCGGACCAAGCGCCGGCGCTGTTCACCTACACGATCGCCGCCGAGGACGTGGCCGGACCTTTCGTCAAAGTGCCTGCTGGCCTCATGGAGCAGGCCGCATTGCCATCTCTGGGATACGAGTCGCCACTGGAAGGACTGGGCGAGAAGTTTCACGCCAGCCCAAGCCTGCTGAAAATACTCAATCCGGAGAGCCGTTTCGATAAGGAGGGCGAAGCAATTCTGGCGCCGAACGTGGTGGCGCCACCGCCCGGTCAAGCGGCTTCGGTAGTGGTTTCCAAGTCCGATAGCTCAGTCACAGCTTTGGACGCCGCGGGAAAGATTCTTTCCTACTATGTGGCGACGATTGGGAGCGAGCACGATCCGCTGCCGATCGGCGATTGGAAAATCAAGAAAGTGTGGCCGAATCCCGTGTTTTATTACGACCCGGAGCTTTTTTGGAATGCGAACCCTTCGGATCAGAAGGCACAGATCCAGCCTGGGCCGCGGAACCCGGTGGGCGTCGTTTGGATGGATCTCTCGAAAGAGCACTATGGCATTCACGGGACGCCTTCGCCGGGAAAGGTCGGTCATGCGGAGTCGCACGGCTGCATACGCTTGACCAACTGGGATGCATTCGAGTTGTCCCATATGGTCAAGCCCGGGACGCCTGCCATCCTGCGGGAGTAAGACATGCGCGAGAGGCCGGCTATTGTCTTTTTCACAGGTTTTGTCTTCGGCCTTGTATTCCTCGCGGTGGTGCTCTGGCAGACCGGGATGTTGCGGACAAACAAGGCCTCGGCTGCGCTAGGCAGCCCGCAGGAGTCCCAGACGCAGCCCGCGCAGACGCCGGATACACGCCCCTCGCATTCCTCCGCGACGCCCGCAAATCCGGCGCCGGAAGTAGAGAACGGCGCCGCTCAAAGCCTGCCAGAACAGCCGTTGATCGAACGCAGGCTTATCATTCCGGTGCAGGGCGTCCACCCTGAGGACCTTCGGGACAATTTCGACGACACGCACGGCGGCCACCGTCACGAAGCGATCGACATTATGGCCCCGCGTGGCACGGCAGTGTTAGCAGCCGATGACGGAAATGTCGTGAAGCTCTTCCTCAGCAAACCAGGCGGCCTGACGGTCTACCAATTCGACGACAGCCGGACCTACTGCTACTACTACGCTCACCTGGATAACTACGTGCCGGGACTGAAAGAGGGAACACACTTGGGGAAAGGCGACCTCTTGGGCTATGTGGGCAGCACCGGCAACGCATCTCCCGATACCCCGCACCTGCATTTCGCCATTTTCAGACTCGGTCCGGAACGGCGATGGTGGGAAGGCACACCCATCGATCCCTACGGGTTCCTTACCGGGTCCAAATAGCAAGACAACTTAGCCGCCGATGAACGCCGATAAGACAAGGATAGAGGGCAGCCCTCGCTCCTTAAAGTGTCTTTATATAGCCTACTAGCCTGCTAATCGGCGTTCGTCGGCGTGCATCGGCGGTTAAGTTGCCTTTAGAGTTCTTTGGCGGCTGCAACAATCGCCTGAGGGTCATCCTCGCGCAGGGCGTTGGAATCGGTCAGGCTGTGAATATGCTCCAAAGCCTGCTTGAGCGTAGTAACAACTGTGTTGGCAAAAGCATTTCCGAGTCTTTCCTGATAGTTCGCGCCGCCATCGGAGAAATTCCATAAACCTACGACGATCTTCAGGTCCGGAAAGCGCGCCCGCAATCGCCTGCTCAAGGTGCGAGCGTTCATCAGAGCAAAAGGCGGCAGCGCACAGATGCAGACGATATCGCCCGCATGATTGGACAAATCTTGCAAAACCGCCACTGGGGAGTCCGCTACCGAAAAAGATAGGGCGGCGTACCCGGCTTGCTCCAGGAGTTGCGCCAACATTGCGCCAGTGATCTCGTCTGCGTCGTCCTTGGCTGGGAAGCAGACAACCCGGACGTTCGAGCCGTTCGAGCCAAGTGTCCCAATTGCGGGGTCCGATTGCTTTTGGCGAGGCCCATCCCCGTTGGTTGGGCTCGCTTCAGGTTGCTCCGCACGGTATCCGGCCAGCTCAACTATGAACTCATTAATGCTTTGGAAGATGAACGTTTCCTTCGTTTGATCCAGAGCGCCCTGATGCCGGTCGTGCTCCGCCATACTTAGAGCGGGGATGACGACCTCGTCGTACAGGTCGACGAGCTGGCCTTGTTCAAGAAATGCGTCGATTACCGTTTGCGCTTCCCTCTGATCCATAGCCAGGAGTCGCTGGTAAAACTGAGCTTCCCGCACAAGGACTGGCTCATCGCCCAGCACAATATTCAAAAATGACAATTGAGGAACGTACCGGCCGAGCACCAGCAAACAGACGGTCAGAGGAGTAGACAGTATCAATCCCACCGGGCCCCAAAGCACTGTCCAAAAGACAGCCGCGACCAGAATGGCCAGAGAAGAAATCCCGGTGTGAGCTCCGTAGAGCCACGGTTCAACCAGGTTGGAAAGGATTAGCTCGGTCACCAGAAAAAGACACAAAGTCAGCACGGGCCGCGTCCAGCCGTCGAAGGCAGCCAACGCCAGGATCAGAGGTAAGGAGCATCCGATCAACGGACCGGCATAGGGAATAAAGCGTAGCGATCCTGCCAGCACTCCCCAGAGCAGGGCATTGGGCACGCCGATGAAGTAAAGACCGATCGCGATGAGCACGCCGTAAGACGCGTTCACTATGAATTGCATCAGGAGGTAGCGGCTCACGCGTTGTGCCGCGTCATCCAGCGCCTGCGTCATAACGTTCAACTGCCTCTGCCCCGCCAGCCGAAACAGCCGATTTCTGAGGTCTTCGCGTTTCATCAACATGAAGATCGTAAAAACGATGACGATCGCGGCGGTGCCCAGCGGAGCGACCAGTGGACCGAGGACGTTCCGGAGAGATTGAAGGGCGCTGGCCGGAGGCTCCACAAGCTCCACCGGAACCGGATGCACCCCGGATTGTAAGGGAGGAGCGGCCTTCGTGCTTTTTGCGGGTTGCCTGGAAACCGGCGCCGGCTGATTCGGCGCCGTGGTGGACAACTCTTTGGTCAACTCTTGCACGTTATCGGTAGCCTTGGCCAGACTTCCGCCCCTCGGTCCGTGAATGGATTGGAGCTTCCTTTGGATGTTCTCCCGATAGTTGGGCAGATCGTTGATGACATCGATTAGTTGATTCGAGACGACCCAACCGATGCCGCCGATCAAGCAAAACGAGATCGTCATTACGATCAGAACAGCGGGTAGCCGGCCCAACCGCCACATTTCCAGCCGTTTTGCCAGGGGAGCGAGTAGAAAACTCAACAACGCGGCCAGCGCCAACGGGATCAGCACATTTCTGGCGAAGTAGAGAGCCGCTATCGTGACGATAGTGGCGATTACAGGTACAAACTGAGACGAGGGCGGTAAGCGGCTAAAGCGCGTCAGAGTCATCACCTCCGCTTATGGATTGCGACCGTCTCAACCGGATCCCAGGGCGGGCGGTATTTCTAGCCACCGTTGGTTGGCGGGAGATGTGCTTCCACGCGCGTGGCCTTCTTAGCAGGATGGGCCGCCAGCACGGCAGACCTATATCACTGCACGGGTCGGGCCAAACGTTCTGGATGATCTAAGGAGGCTCGCGCTTACCCCGGACCGCATTGCTCGGGCGCAGGAGCGCGGCGGACGCGCCGACACATGCAGGTTACGTCATCCGGAGGTGCAGGATTTGCCGTGATGTGGAAGGCCTGAGTCAAAGGCTCGCCGCATCCGCGTGAATTCGAGCAGGATGCGCCGCCGGCCATCCAGGTTCCAGTCGAATTAGCTCGTTTCGTTGTCCTGGGCGTAGGCGTTGCCGTGGCCGCCTTGCGTACGGTCGATCTCGTCTCCGTCGCAGCACACGATTCGGTGAAATTTGCCGCTGAACGATTGTGAACCGCGAGTGCCGCAATGTACAGCCTCCGCTTGTGCCGAGTGGCTTCGCTGTGTGACCATAGACTTCGGGGCAAGCTGATGCAGAGACAATACGTTAGTCTCGTAGAAGGCCAATACCTGGTTGGGGGCACTCGAGTCTCTCTTGATTCGCTAGTCTATCTGTTTCGCGAGGGGATGTCGGCCGAGAGCATGGTTGATTCTTATCCGGCATTAACGCTCGAACAAGTGCACGGCGCGCTGGCGTTTTACCTGGGGAACCAGAAAAAGATAGACGCTTACCTGGCGGAAGGACAGCGCACTGCTGAATCGCAGCACGAGCAGTCAAGGCAGACGAATGCCGAATTGATTGCGAAGCTACAGCGGGCCCGTCATGCGAGTCAGATTCCAGGCTGACGCCGATCTTGACGGACGCGTGCTCCGCGGGTTGCGGCGCGCTGCGCCAGGAGTTGACATCCGCACTGCGACCGACGCGGGACTCGAAGGGTTGAAGGATTCTGAGGTTCTGCGGATCCTGGAGTGATCCTGCTTCGGGAAGCGATTCCCATAGCGACGGCGGTAGAGGAGCTTGCGCTGATTTGGAGCGCCAGCGAGGCCGCGGAATGGATCAACCGGTTGATATGGATTCCACTTTGAAACTAAGCGCCCGTTGATGCAGCTACGTTGAATTTTGAGTATTCTGCGTTCGAATCAGTCTGGGCGCAGCGGACAAATCGATGCGCCGACGGCTAGCGAGGGACACGCCCAAACTCCGCCGCGATCGGTTTTCCGACCCCAGCCCTCTCAGTCCTCCAGCTCTCTCAGCATGGCAGCCGAGCGCGGCGGCAGCTCATACGGTTGCGATACCCGCACCACCCGCCGTTTCGCCAGGTCCGGCTTGGAGGTGTCGAGGCAGACTTCCCAGGCCGCACCGTCGTGCAGCTTCGGCATATAGAAATCGATGGGCTTCTGGTCAGGATTGAGCAGGAGCAGGAACGAGTCGTCTGTAATGGTCTCGCCCACCGCATTGACATCGTCGAGCGTCCTGCCATTCAGAATCATGCCGATGCAGCGGACCCAACCGGCGTGCCACTCGTCGGCGGTCATCTGCTGCCCGTCGGGACGCACCCAGACGATATCCTGCTCGCGGCCTCCATCTACTTCCCGCCGCGCGGTGCCGGGGCCGATTTCGCGGTCTTGAAAGAACTTCCGCCGGTGCAGGTTGGGATGCACCCGGCGCAGCGCCACCAGCATCCGCGTGAATTCGAGCAGGATGCGCCGCCGGCCATCCAGGTTCCAATCGAACCAGCTCGTCTCATTGTCCTGGGCGTAGGCGTTATTGTTGCCGCTCTGCGTACGGTCGATCTCGTCTCCGGCGCAGATCATCGGCACGCCCTGCGATAGCAGCAGCGTCGTGAGCAGGTTGCGCTTCTGGCGGTCGCGAACCTGATTTACCTGAGCGTCGTCCGTCTCTCCTTCCACGCCATAGTTATAGGAGTCGTTGTGATTCGTACCGTCGCAATTACCTTCCCGATTCGCTTCGTTGTGCTTCTCGTTGTAAGTCACTAAGTCATGCAGAGTAAAACCGTCGTGCGCGGTTATAAAATTGATGCTGGCAGTGGGATGGCGGCCGTCCCGCTGATACAGATCGCTGCTGCCCGTGAGCCGGTAGCCTAATTCCGCAAGCTGGCCGTCGTCGCCCTTCCAGTAGCGGCGCACCACGTCGCGATAGCGGCCGTTCCACTCCGCCCACAATGGCGGAAACTTCCCCACCTGATAGCCGCCTTCGCCCACGTCCCACGGCTCGGCGATCAGCTTGACCTGCGAAACCACGGGGTCCTGGTTGATGATGTCGAAGAACGCGGACAGGCGGTCCACTTCGTGCAACTCACGCGCCAGCGCGGCGGCCAGATCGAAGCGGAAGCCGTCTACGTGCATCTCCTGGACCCAGTAGCGCAGGCTGTCCATAATCAGCTTCAGCACCTGCGGGTGGCGTACATTCAGCGTGTTGCCGGTACCCGTGTAATCCATGTAATAGCGCGGCTGATCCGTCACCAGGCGATAATAGGTGGCGTTGTCGATACCCCGGAAGCTGAGGGTAGGGCCCAGATGGTTGCCTTCCGCTGTGTGATTGTAGACGACATCGAGAATGACTTCGATTCCGGCGCGGTGCAGGGCCTTCACCATGGCCTTGAATTCGCCGATCTGCTCGCCACTGCTTCCGGAGCTGCTGTAGCGTGAGTCCGGCGCGAAGAAGTTGATGGAGTTATAACCCCAGTAATTGCGCAGCCCGGCTTCGACCAAGCGCTTATCGTCCACAAACTGGTGCACGGGCATAAGCTCGACGGCAGTAATGCCCAGCTTTTTGAGATAGTCGATCATCACCGGGTGGACGAGGCCCGCATAAGTGCCGCGCAACTCCTGAGGTATATCGGGATGCAACGCCGTGATGCCCTTGACGTGCGCTTCATAGAGCACGCTGTCGTGGAGCGGAGTCATAGGCGGCCGGTCGTTTTCCCAGTCGAAATGCGAAGTGGTGACTACACATTTCGGCACGCCCCAGACATCGTCTTGTTGGTCCGGAGAAAGGTCGCCGGCGGGATCCCCCAACTTATAAGCAAACACCGGCGCGTTCCAATCCGGCTCGCCGGAGACGGCTTTGGCGTAAGGGTCGATCAGCAGCTTGGATGGATTGTAGCGGCAGCCGCGCTCCGGTTCGTACGGGCCATACACGCGGTAGCCATACAATTGACCGAGCTTGACGCCTGGAAGATAGGCGTGCCAGACATAGCCGGTTACTTCCCGCAAGGAAACGTTCTCGCTGCGGCGGGCGGCGACGTCTTCAAAGAGACAAAGCTCGACGCGCGTGGCAGTCTCCGAATACAGTGAGAAGTTTACGCCGGTTCCATCCCAGGTGGCGCCCTGAGGATACGGTTTGCCTGGCAATATGGTTCGCGGCATTCGATTCTGAGGGAGTGCCCGGCTTGGCAGGCGAAAGCGCCTGCCCCACGTCTAGCGACCACATTAGCAAATTCGGCGGTATGATAGTTAACCGTGGTCTCGCTACTGCATCGCTGCTCCCCGCATCATGCGCTTCGCACGCGCCCTTTCGAGATGGTCGTCGCAAAACCCGCCGACCAGCCGCCTGGCCACGACGCCGTCGCGGCCCTGGCCTACCAGTATTGGCAGGCGCGCGGCTGCCCTATAGGCTCGCCTGAAGAGGATTGGCATCGCGCCGAGAGATTCCTTTCCGCGAACGGAAGCGCATTCCCCGCTGAAAAGCTCTGATAATATGAAGGAATGCAATTCCCCCGCCTTTTCCTGGTGCGTCAGAATTTCCCCGACCGCCGCATTCCCGATGTAGCCGCCGAGGTCAAGCGGCAGCTCCACGATTTTGGTTTCGCGGCGCGGCTCAAGCCCGGGTCGCGGGTAGCCATCGGCGTAGGCAGCCGCGGCATCGCGAATATCTCCACCATCGCGCGCGCGACGGCGGAGTTCTGGAAATCGCAGGGCATGCACCCGTTCGTCTTTCCGGCGATGGGCAGCCACGGCGCCGCCACGGCCGAAGGTCAGGCCGACGTGCTCGCGCATTACGGCATCATCGAAGCCACTATGGGCTGTCCCGTCCTGAGCTCGCTCGACGTCGTGCCGCTGGGAAAAACGCCGGAAGGCATACAGACCTACATGGACCGCAACGCCTATGAGAGCGACGGCGTCATGCTGGCCGGCCGCGTGAAGTGGCATACCGATTTCGCCGGCAAGATCGAAAGCGGCCTGTTCAAGATGATGGCGATCGGGCTCGGCAAGTTTGCCGGCGCGAAGAATTACCACACGTATGCATACAAGCTGGGTCTCGAAAATACCATCCGCGCGATCGGCCGGACGGTGCTCGAATCCGGCAAGGTTCTGGGCGGCCTGGCCATCCTGGAGGACGCCAACCACAACACCGCCAGGCTGGAAGCCGTTCCGGTCGAGAATATGGAGCGGCGCGAGGAAGAGCTGCTGGCGCTGGTGAAATCGTGGATGGGGCGCATCCCGGCGGACCTGGACCTTCTCATCCTCGACGAAATCGGCAAGAATATCAGCGGCGCCGGCATGGACACCAAGGTCGTGAACCGCAGCGTTTTTGGCGACTATAATCCCTGGCCGGACACGCCGCGCATCGAACGCATCTTCGTGCGCGATTTGAGCGATCTGAGTTACAACAATGCCGTCGGCCTGGGCATGGCCGATATCGTGACGGACCGGCTGGTGAACCGCGTGGATTGGACGCCCACGCGCATCAATTCCCTGACCGCCTCCACGCCGTCCGCCATACGCATCCCGATCCATTACCCAACCGACCGCGAGTGCCTGGAAGCCATCGCGCCCACGGTCGGCAAATTCGAGATGCGCGACCTGACGATTGGGTGGATACGCAACACCATGGAACTTTCGCTGCTGGCCATGAGCGAGAACCTGCGTCCACAGATCGAGCGCAACCCGATGCTGGAGATCGTGGGCCCGGCGCGCGATATCGAATATGATGCATCCGGCAACCTGATGGAGCTAGACGTGGCGTGGGCGCTGGTGCCTGCCGCCTCGGCGCTATAGCCGCAACAGAGCCGCAGAGGGGTA
>JBEKUO010000538.1:0-5384 GCA_049514955.1 Bryobacteraceae bacterium
GGCAACGGTCCGTGTCCCGGCGGAATGGCAAATTACGAAACCTGCCTGGCCGCCGCATCTCCCGAGATTCCGAACGAGCCCGATCCCGCTGATGACGACCTCGTGGGCTTGTTCTATACCAGCGGCAGCACGGGCGGCCCCAAGGGTGTCATGCTCACGCACAAGAACATTTGTGCGAATGCGCTCTACGGTACGGTCGTAATGGCCATCTCGCCCGATTGGGTCTTCCTGCACGCGGCGCCCATGTTCCACTTGGCCGACGCCGGCATCGTGTATTCCATCGTGATGCAGGGCGGCGCCAATTGTTTTCTGCCGGCCTTCGACCCTGAAGCGTGTCTGCGGGCGATCGAGCGGCACCACATTACGCACACTGCCCTGGTGCCGGCGATGGCGAATATGCTGGTGAACCATCCGGCCATCGACCGGTACGATACTTCCAGCTTGCGCACGATCCTGTACGGTGGCTCCCCCATGCCGCTGGAGGTGTTGCGGCGCGCGCGGGAAAAGCTGCGCTGCCAGTTTGCGCAGGCTTACGGACTATCGGAGGCCAGCCCCGTGCTCACGTATCTGGGGCCGGAAGACCACAATTTCGAAAACGCGGAAGGGCAGTTTATCCCGGTCAAGTCGGGCGGGAAGCCGATCCTGGGCGTGGAAGTCAAGGTGGTGGACCCGCTGGATCGCGAGCTTCCACCAGGCGAGGTGGGCGAGATCGTGGCGCGCGGCGCGAACATCATGAAGGGCTACTGGAACCAGCCTGCCATCACCGCCGATACGCTGCGCGGCGGCTGGCTGCATACCGGCGACATGGGCGCGTTCGACGCCCAGGGTTACCTCTACATCCTCGACCGCAAGAAGGACATGATCAAGCCTGGCGGCGAAAACGTATATTCACCCGAAGTGGAGGCGACGATCGCCTCGCATCCGGAGGTGCTGGAGGTGGCCGTGATCGGCGTGCCCGACCCGAAGTGGACCGAGGCGGTCAAAGCCGTGGTCGTAAGACGTCCGGACAGCGCGCTCACCGAACAGGCGCTGATCGACTTCTGCCGCGCGCGCATGACACACTTCAAATGTCCCACCTCGGTGGACTTCGTTGACGCGCTGCCGAAGGGCGGCACCGGCAAGCTGCAAAAGAACGTGCTCCGGGAGCGGTATCGGGCAAAATCTGCGATTATGGGCACGTGAAGACCACCATACGAGGGCGGCCGCCGCGAGGGGCCAGCCCTATAGAGACTTGTGAGCAATTGCCGCGGCATTCCAGAGCGTCGTTCGCGAGCAACCCTTGGGAGAACGCGTTTGGCGGTCTCAAGGATCTTCATCGGGAAAACCTCCGCATCGACCGGCTGATTGCGGCTGAATTCGAGACGATCGACAACGAAGAATGGCGCTGATTCTGGATACCAGTGCGGTTTCGTTCGGCTGCCGACCGCGTCCCGCCCTGCGGTGGACCATCGAATCGAGACCGATCTCGCGCTACCGGTCATAGTCCTCGGCGAGTACCTCTAAGGCATTCGTCATTCGCGTCTGCGCGCACGCTATGACGTCTGGTGGCAGGCCCATTTGCATGTGTTCATCCGAGTTGAAGGCGCAGGGTCATCCCATCCCCAGCAACGATGTTTGGATCGCCGCCCTCAGTCGCGAGCATGGTTACGCTCTGCTAGCGCGGGATGGCCATTTCAGCGCCGTGAGGGGACTGCGGCTCCTTAGCTGGTAGCTCTACAACTCCAACCGCACCACCGTCTCCAAATGATAAGTTTGCGGGAACAGGTCGACCAGCGTCATGCGCTGAATCCGGTATCCGGCTGCGAGCAGTCCGGCCAAATCGCGAGCCAGCGTAGCCGGATCGCAGGAAACGATGGCGAGGCGCGGCACGCGCAGTTGGGCCAGGCGCTCTACGACGCGCTTGCCGATTCCGGCGCGCGGGGGATCGAGCAAGATGAAATCCGGCGCGGTCGCGAGGGCCTCCAGCCACGTCTCCGCATCGCCCCGCTCCGCGCGGATGCCGATCCCGGCGCGCTCCGCATTGAACCGCAGGTCTTCCACGGCGCGCGCTCCGGATTCGACCGCCGTCACCGCGGCGAAGCGCTGCGCGAGCGGCAGCGAGAACAATCCCACACCGGCGTAGAGGTCGACTGCAGTCTCCCCGTCGGCGTCCGCGAGCGCCGTATCCACCAGCCCGTCGATCAGAAACCGATTCACCTGGAAGAACGAGCCGCCGCTCACGCGCCAAGTGTGGCCCGCGGCGCTGTACTCCAACGCACCGGAAACAAATCCGGGAACTCGCTCGGCGCACCACTCGAAGAAACGGCGTGCCACCGGCCGCTCCGTCTCCAGAACATTAAGCTGCACTTGCGTTTCATCCGTGAATACTTCCAGCACGCGAATGGACCGCGGCCAGCGCGGATCGCGCAGCATCTCCCGCAGCACGGCGATGGTCGCGTTGATCGCCGGCGAGCTGATCGGGCAGTTCTCGATCGGGCAGAGACGGTGCGATTGCGCCGCGCGGTATCCGAGTTCACCCCCCGCGATGTGCAGTTGCACGCGATTGCGATAGCCCCACGGCTCGCCCGCCACCACGCCGATCTCCGCCGGAGGCGCGATCTTGCCGATGCGGCGCAGTTGATCTTCGAGGATGGCGCGCTTCAGCGCAAGCTGGAGCTCGTAGGGCGCGTGCTGATAGTGGCAGCCGCCGCAGCGCCCGAAATAAGGACAAGCCGGCGCGATCCGTTGTGGCGCGGCTTCCCGCACCTCCAGCAAACTGGCGTGCAGCAGGCCGGGCTTTTCCGAGGTCACCGCGACGCGCACGCGTTCGCCGGGCAACACAAAAGGCGCCAGCACGGCGCGACCGTCCAGCCGCCCCAGCCCGTCGCCGCCGTACACCAGCTTTTCCACGGTGATCTCGAAATCGCGTAGGATAAAAATTACTCCTTCCGACCCACCTACCATGAGAGCACGAGTTTTTTCCGGCATGCAGCCGTCCGGAGATCTACATATCGGGAACTACCTGGGCGCACTGAAGAACTGGGTGCGGGTGCAAGCAGATTACGAATGCATCTTCTGCATCGTGGATCTGCACGCGGTGACGGTATATCAGGATCCCGCCGAGCTGCGGTCGAAGATCGTCGAGACCGCGGGGCTGTACCTGGCGGCGGGGATCGATCCGCGTGTGTCGAGCATCATGGTGCAATCGGCGGTGCCGGCGCACGCCGAGCTGGCCTGGATGCTCACCTGCGTCACGCCGGTGGGCTGGCTGGAGCGCATGACGCAGTACAAGGCCAAGGCCGCCAAACAGGAATCGGTGGGCGACGGGCTGCTGCAATACCCGGCGCTGATGGCCGCGGATATCCTGCTCTATCAGGCGGCGGCCGTGCCTGTGGGCGAGGATCAGGCGCAGCATCTGGAGCTGACCCGCGACATCGCTCAGCGCTTCAATTCGCTCTACGGCGATACCTTCGTCATGCCCGCCACCAGCCTGCCCACCGTCGGCGCGCGGATCATGGGCCTCGACGATCCCACCGCCAAGATGAGCAAGTCCGCCGCCGGCGCCAACCATGCCGTGGCCCTGCTCGACCCGCCGGACCGCATTCGCAAAACCATCATGCGCG
Organism: Bryobacteraceae bacterium; assembly: GCA_049514955.1. GTDB lineage: Bacteria > Acidobacteriota > Terriglobia > Bryobacterales > Bryobacteraceae > Bog-159. Next base: position 3,603 of record JBEKUO010000538.1, read on the forward strand.
CCACCACCGATTCCAATCCGGCCGTCGACTTCGAAAACCTGGGCGATGGCGTTGCCAACCTGCTCAACATTTTTCAAGCCTTCGGCGGCTGGACCGATGAGCAAATGCGCGCGCATTTCAGCGGCATGCGCTACGGCGATCTGAAGAAACAGGTGGCCGAGATGGTGATCGCGCAGCTTGAGCCGTTCCAGAAGCGCTATCACGAAATGATGGCTGAGCCGGGCTACATCGCCGGCGTCTTGCGCGAAGGAGCGGCGCGCGTGAGCCCCATCGCCAATGCCACGGTGGAGCTCGTGAAGCGGCGCATGGGCCTGTACACCGAGTCCTGAGAGCCGCCAAGGCGCGAAGACGGCGCTGGCCGCCGGCGCGTGAGGCTGTCCCGGGCGAAGGCTCAACATGGAAGCCGCGACAGGCGCGGTTGACCGCACCGCCGCGCGGAACTTGGACGTTCTATCGACCAGGGCGTTCGCACTATCTGACTGACCGACGGCCGCCTGCGCCCCGGCTAATACTCCCGCGTAGTCTTAATACCCGGCTCCGGCAGCGGGTACTTCCCGTCGGGACCGGCGCGCAGAGGCGCGGGACCGTCCAGCGTGAGCTTGTCCACGTCGGGCGCAAACTCGTGGTCGTGATTCATCATCTGGTCGAAGGTCACGATCTGGCCGGTATGCGCGGCGAAGCGGCCCATCGACGCGACCAGGCTGGCTTCCGCCCCGCGCTTGACCTCGTTGTAAGGCTTGTCGTCGCGAATGGCTGCAATCAAGTCGTCCCACTCCCAGTCGTACGGCGAGCGCTCCGGCTGGGGGAACGCCCACACCAGGTTCTCCGGCGCCGGTTCCTTCTGGCCGTTCTGCCAGCGCGGGATGTTCTGCCCGCTGTAAATGCGCGTGCGTCCCGGCGTGTGCGCGTTGGTCGAAACCACGGCCGAGCCCTTCGAACCATGAATGTAGCTGGCGAATTCGTTGTGCACTCCGGCCATGTTGCGGCCATCGAAGAACAGGCGCGTGCCGTCGGGGTAGGTGTACTGCACCGCGTAAACGTCGAAGTTCTGGTCCACCGAATCGCCGCGATATTGTCGCCCGCCCAGAGCCATCGCCTCCACCGGCCACGCGCCCTTCATCCACGAGAGCTCGTCGATCTGGTGGATGTAGTAGTCGCTGAACACACCGCCGCTGGCCCACAGGAACGCGTGGAACAGGCGGATCTGGTGCAGCAGTTCCGTAACGCCCTCGGGCTTCACCGGCGCAGTGCCGCCGCCGGATCCCATGCGGTAGCCGCGCATGGCGACGATATCGCCGATCTGTCCGTCGCGTATGCGGCTGAGCAGTTCCTGACGCGCCCGGCAGTGGCGGATCATCAAACCGACTCCGACCTTCAAGTTCTTGCGCCCGGCCTCTTCACCAAGCGCGATCATGCGCCGCGTGGTCGGGCCGTCCACCGTGACCGGCTTCTCCATGAACACGTTCAGGCCCTTATCGATGGCATAGCGGAAATGCACCCAGCGGAATGCCGGCGGCGTCGCCAGGATAGCCACGTCACCTGGCTTGAGGCAGTCCATGGCCTTACGGTAAGCGTCGAAGCCGATGAACTGGCGCTCCTGGGGCACGTCCATCTTGGAAGCGAAGCGGCGGCGCAGAGATCCGTGGCTGTCGCTCAGCTTCTGCGGGAAGACGTCGGCCATGGCCAACAGCTTGATGGGTCCGTTCTGGATGCCCAGGGCGTTCTCGGTGGCGCCCGTGCCGCGGCCGCCACATCCTATCAATGCAAGCTGAATCGTATTGT
>JBEKUO010000539.1:0-5380 GCA_049514955.1 Bryobacteraceae bacterium
GCCACCAGAGCCCGTCTCCGCTTCACCGGCACGCCCAGATTACCATGCCCCTCCCGCGGGGCCACACACAACCGGAACGTTCTACTTTGCTGGGAAGCGGAAGTTTCTACTTTGCCTTGACATCCTGTTTCAAGTGCTGTTTCAAGTTCATTTGTGAAACGGAATATGCCGTGCGGTGTCGGGCGTGTTGCGAGGAGGTTGAAGCGGCGGCAAGCGGAAGCTTTTGCCCCGGCGGGCGGGTCCACCGTTGCGCCGCAGGCGGCCTATTCGATCAGGTACAGCGTGTATCCGCCGCCGATGCCGGTCTTGGCGCCGTTGGTATCCGCAAGGAAGTGCGCTCCGCCCTGGAAGTTAATCATGTCGGCGACCACCGCCATGGTGGTGCCGGTGGTGCTGGTGCCGTTGTTGATGTCCAGCGTGGCGTGCGGGAAATACAGCGAGCCGGTGAAATTCATGGTCGCCCCGCCGGCGAACGTGCTCGCTCCGGGCGAGGTCATCGTGCGGTCCTGATAAAAGAGCACTCCCGAATACGGGCCGGAGGTCGCGGCGGCGAGCGTCACGGTGGTGCCGTTGGCGATATTGACGGTCGATCCGCCGGTCAGGTAGATGAGCACGGGACCCGTAGAGGTGAGTTGCGATCCGCCCTGAATGCTGAATGTTCCGCCGTTGATAATGTACGTGCCGGTACTCAATTGCGCGTTCATGCCGTTTCCCAGGGAGAATTGGCAATAGGTGCCGGGCGCCGGCGTATATTCGGTCGACTGCCAGGAGGTGAAGTTCCCGGATTGGCAGGACCCCGCCGGCGTTGGGGAGGGCAAGCTTGCGAACGGGTCGGCAACCGCCGTGGTACCCGTATTGGGGGTGACACTGGTGTTCCCGCCGTTGTCCTGATAGTAACTACCCACGATATTGATGGACGTGGCTTGCACATAGGCGCTGCCTGTCACGTGCATGGCCGCTCCGGGAGCCGAGTTGACATTGGCATTCGAGTTGACGTAGACGCCGCAGGCCAGGTCCACCTGAGCGTCATTGGCGGCCAGAAATGCGTTGGCAGCGTGCGGGTCCAGCACGTAAACGCAGCCGCCGCCGCCCGGGGTGCTCATGGCGGCCGCGCTAGAGCGCACGCTGGCGGTAAGTCCGCCACCCATCAACGCGCCGAACCATGACACGGTCGAGTGCGACACGCGCGCTGTCGCCCAGTAACCTACGCTCGGTCCGGAAACAGTGGGCACGGAACTGGTGGTGTTGGCCTGCAACGTTATCGTTTCGCCGGATAGACCATTCGCCGCCGCCATCATGCAGCCATTGTCGAAGCTGCTGGATGCCGAAGTCACGGTGGTAGTAGGACATGCCGTCGCCGTTCCCGCCGGCGATCCGCACCAGACGCCGCTCTGGCCGCACGTAAAACCTCCGGCGGAAGTGTGCATGGCTGCGCGAATCATGGCGATCGCGGCGCTGTCCGCCGTTGCCTGCACCGTTTCCCTCCGAAAGTAGGCCCAGCCCACGTCCACCGCCAGGGCCAACGCGCCAACGATGAAAGTCAGTGAGAGCGTGACCATCAGCAGAGACTGTCCTCGCCTGGAATTTGGGAATGCAGCCATATCAAAAGCCGATCACCTGCTGGGAGATGGTGGAGAACGTGACCGGGCTGAACAGCATCGAGCCTTTCCCTGGCACCAACATCGCAAGTCCCTGGTTCAGCGAATAGGTGGCGGAGATCGAGATAACCTGGTTGACCTGATTGCCGCCGGATGGCGGCCATGCCGTATTGTTCGAAGAGCAATTGGTTACCGGAGCGCAACTGATCGAGCCGCTGTTGGAAGTGAGGGTCACGTTCAGATTCGCGGCGGTCAGCCCGATACCCTTGGTGGTGATCGTCTGCGCGATCTCGGCGACCGTCAACTGGCAGGCTAGCCCCGCGCAATCTGTGCCGCGCACCGAGGCCATCCGTGTCGTGAATTTTATGACTTCGGCGAGGGTGTGATAGTTCCACATCGCCAGCGCCATCTGTACAATCGACATCAGCACGAACATCAGCGGAATCGATGTGAGCGTGAACTCCAGGATCGCGTTGCCTTGCGTGTCTTTCCGGCGGCCTGCCATACTAGCTCCTGATGGGCATTTCGACGGTCCGCGTGATAGTCAAGCTGCCCGTGATCAGTCCGGGTATGCTCAAGCCGGGCGTTGCCAGGTAGGTGACCGAGACTTGCACGGCGGGCAACCCATCCGCGCCGCTCGCCAGATACGTAGTGGTGACATTCACCACTCCACCCGAAGAGCAACTGGATGTACTACCGACATTGGGAGCGTCTCTCAACTCGGCAAGGGCGTAAGCGCATGCCGAAGTCGGGTTTTGCGCCACCGAGGTGGAGGACGATGCGTACATGGCAACCACCCGCGCGGCGCTCTCCGTCGAAACCAGGGAATAGTTGTACACCCCGACGTCAAAGGCGCCCATGAACGAGAAGATCAACCACGGCAACATCAGCGCTGTTTCGATCGCGGCGTGTCCCGCCTCTCTGGCGCGCGCGACAGGCTTCTCCGCCCGCCGCCGTGACAAGGGCGTTTCAAGAGCGGACAGAAGGAATCGCATCACACGCCTAAACTAACAGAACTATCGGGAACGAGTCATCACTGTAAAAGGTTAGGCATCGACCCAGGGAATCCCCTAGGCGGCCGTCAGGTGGCGCTGGGATGCGCCCGCGGCCAGCGGTTGGGCCGCTACGCACAATCGATTAAAGGATAGATAACTACGGTTTGGTGTAACCTGCGGCAGAGCCGCCACGCCAACGCCTCGCCATCCAACTCGAGCTAACGCTGTAGCTCGCGCGTTACAACTGTGGCAGTGCGCCCGGCCAAAGCAAAGGCTCCCGACAAAGAAGAACGGCGGACGCTGGCCGCGCGCTCCCTTCAACGCTTGCTACAGGTCGCCAATCGTGCCTTCAGTATCCTGAAGCCCGCCTTGAAGTATGCAGCAAGTTCTGCGGCGTACGCGCGTTCGCCCCTCTACAGATGCGCAAAGTTCGATCAAACTCAGCATACCCCAGGCTGGTTGCGCGAGGTAAGACCTGGAGACGCGCGCCGGCTTGTACATGGAGAGCATACCGCCGAACCGCGTCATCCTTGGCGCTGCAACCTGATTGCCCGGATGGCATCGCCTGTTCGCGCGCCGCGCACCTACCACGGCGGCGTGTCCGCTCCTCGCAGCACGAGCCAAACTCGGTGCGCGGACATCACCGCTATGTTGCGACGCGAAGTAAGATTCTCCCCGTGGCGGCCTGAAACGTCCAGCGGGCCCGACAGCGGTACTGACCCCACTCTAAGGAGATTTCTATAGCACCGGCGGCACGCTCAGGGCGGCTTTGCCCAAATGCTTCTGCAGCAGGGCGATGGCGTCGCCTTCGCCAATGCGGCGTGCAATCGAAAGCTCGGTCACGAGCATGTGGCGGGACCGGTCCAGCATCTTCTTTTCGCGGAAAGAGAGCGGTTTGTCCTTCTGCAGCACCAGCAGGGTCTTGAGAACTTCGGCGACCTGCAGCAGGCTGCCGCTGTGCATCTTTTCGGAATTGGCCTTGAAGCGGACCTTCCAGTCGGCGCTGAAACGGCAGCTCCCAGTCGCCAGATAGGTGAGTATCCGGCAGATTTCGTTGTTCTTGGTGATGGGCCGCAGCCCGATATTGGCCACCTTGGAAAAGGGAACCGTTACCGTGATGCTGCCATAGACCAGGCGCAGCAGGTAGCATTGTTCGAACTGATTTCCAAAGGACCAAGCCCGGATGTTCTCGATGGTCCCAACGCCTTGGTTGGGATAGACTACCTTTTCACCGATCTGAAAGCTCATTACGGGGTCCCCCAGTAAACCGCCGTGCCCTCTTTTGGTGCAGGTTACGTCAAGTGAAACTAGAATAGTAAACCGGGATTGTTTACAAGTCAACGAGATTTATGCCGGTCAGGGGGGTTCGGGTACTTCGGCTCCGGCGCGAGGCAGGTCAGGCCAGCAAATTCCTGATATACCTTAAGTTCCGGGTCATGTCGCTCTCCACGGATTTCGAGGGGCAATCGGTCTCTAAATTGGCGAATCCCTGAAAGCCAATCCCGGTGATTGCCTGAATGACCGCCTGGAAATCGATCTTGCCTTCACCCAGGTAGTGCGGATTGTCCTTCAGGTGCATCTGGCAGATCCGCCGGGCCCCCAGCCAGTGTATCTCCTTGACCACGTCAAAACCGCCGCCAGTCGAGTTCCCAACGTCATAGTAGGTCTTGACGGCAGGGGAGCCGGCGCGCTCCATGATCCGCACGTTGTCCTCGGCCGAAATGGTATCTTCGAGGCCCAGAGTCACACCGGCCCTTTCGGCCCCAGGCGCGAGTTCTTTCAGGACGTCCGCCACATGGTCCATTTCCTGGCGTGTGGCCAGCGCGCCATTGCCGAAGAAAGGGAGCAACATCACCTCGGCCTTCAGTCTGCCAGTGATCTCGATCCCGTCGGCGACCCACTTCTGGGCTTGCCGGTTGTCTTTCAGATGATCCACGTGCAGGATATCCAGGCAGGTGCCGGCCAAAGCAATGCCGTATTGCCTGGCTGCGGCCATATATTGCGACTGCATTTCCGAGTCGGCCAAGGGGAGTTTGTCCGCGGCGGGCTGGCGGCCCAGGCTCACCTGCACGCCATCGAATCCCAGTTTGGCGGCCAAAGCTACGGCCGCGACCTTCCCGGTTTGCCGCAAGTTCCAGTCGGTGACGCCGATTTTCAGACCGGTGTCACGAGCCGCAACCCGCAGTGCGGTGGCGCCGGCCAGAACGGCTTCAAGGAACGATCTCCGATTCATGGACAGACCCGGCGGGTGCGGCGGCGCAGCCCGGTCAGGCGCCGGCAGCACGCTTGAAGGCTGGGGCTGGCTCAACTTTGCGCTCCGCCAGCAACAGGCGGCGCAGACTCCGTAAGTCATTTAAAATCCGGCGGCTAGTGGTGATGTGGAGGGTCAATTTAGCCAGATTGTAGCCGACCAGTTGCAGCGCCTCTATGCGGCGCTCGGCGCCTTCGGCGACCGCCGACGCGATGTCCGCTTCGACCTCCTTGCGGGCCTCTTCGATGGTTTCCGCCAGCAGCGAAACGTATTCGTGAGAGCCTTCGATGCTGTCAAACGGCGTTTCAGGATCGTAGCTCATAAGGGCCTCCCCACAGCCTGCCAAACCTTGGAATGACTTGTTACGTGCCTCTATTCTCGCACAAAAGCCCGGTGACATTCACCTCCGATTTTGGGCCTTGGTACCGCACGCGACCACCACGGCCGGCTGGTGGCCATTATTTCGGGTAATTCCGGGCCATCGGATTGACGGGAGCATCAATCGCAGCCGCAAGAAAGCCCGCTCCGATTGGGTA
>JBEKUO010000540.1:0-5378 GCA_049514955.1 Bryobacteraceae bacterium
CCATGGAACGCTTGCCGGCCCGCCGCCATCTCGTAGAGCACCGCGCCGAAGCTGAACAGATCCGTGCGCGCATCCAGTTCTTCGCCGCGCGCCTGCTCCGGGCTCATGTAGGCCACCGTCCCTACCGTGGTGCCCGGGCTGGTGAGGTTTTCCAGGTCGAGGGACACGGTGGGCATGACCGTGGCGTGCTCGGCCGGCCCGGTAGGGGAGGGTTTCGAACCCGCCCCCGGATTGGTCGATTTCGCCAGGCCAAAATCCAGGATCTTGGCGACTCCGCGGCTGGTCACGAAAATATTGGCCGGCTTGATGTCGCGATGCACGATGCCTTTCGAGTGCGCGGCGTCCAGCGCGTCGGCGATTTGCAGGGCCAGGTCCAGCAGCGTGCCGATTTGGAGCGGTGAGCTTTTCATAGCCGCCCCTGCTGGTGAGGATGCCAAGGTGGCCGGCAGCATTTGCCGCAGCGTTTGCCCCTCCAGCAGTTCCATGGCGATGAACCACTGGCCCTCGTATTCGCCGATCTCGTAGACGCTGCAGATGTTGGGATGGTTCAGCGCCGCCGCGGCGCGCGCCTCGCGCCGGAAGCGCTCAATGGCTTGTGGATCGGTGGCTACCGGTTCGGGGAGGAACTTCAGGGCGACATCGCGGCCCAGGCTGGTGTCCTCGGCGCGGTAGACCACGCCCATGCCACCGCCGCCCACCTTCTCGACGATCCGGTAATGGGAAATGGTCTTGCCAAGCATGTGTCTTCACTTACTTCGTGAAAGCAGATCACACCAGATTACACCGATTTGGCGGGAATAATATAGCGTGGCGAGCGAAGTAGTCGAAACGCGAGCGCTGTGCGGCGCGGTACGGCCTCGGCGTGCCGGCGTGCGGTGTCGCTTTCTGGGCCGACACAGTCCGCGACCGGCGGCAGTCTACGGCGTCGCTGAATACATCGAAGGGCGAGGCGACCCGGCTGCGGAGTTGTCTTCAATGTCAAATGTGGTTTCTGAAGCCTAAATCTTGTCTGACGCCTAAATAAGGGTGTATCATGGCGCGAGCAGCGGCGGGAAAAACCATGCTACGTAGTCACTCCAGCGCCTTTCTGGCGGCATTGTTCGCGCTTGGCGCGATCGCCGGCGCTCCCGCCCTTGCGCAATCGGCGCAGGGACGCCTGCCGCGTGCGGTCCCGCTCATCGTCGAGCCTATCGACGAGAGCCGGCGCGTTGTGCTGACGGGCAACACTCGCGGCGAAGCGCGGGCCGAGTTCGACCGCGGGCCTGTGGACGATGCCTTCCCACTGAACGGGATGCAACTGCTGCTGCGCCGGTCTCCCGAGCGCGAGGAGGCCGCCGAAGCGCTGGCCGACGATCTTAATCGAGCCGGGTCTGCGCACTTTCACCAGTGGCTCACCGCCGCTCAGTACGCCGAGCAGTTCGGCGTGGCCCAGGACGACATCGCCAAGATCGGCGAATGGCTGCGCGGCCGCGGGTTCACGGTGCACGCACCGAGCCCGAGCCGCATGACCATTGATTTCTCCGGCACCGCTGGGCAGGTGCGCGAGGCATTCGGCACGGCGATTCACGCGCTGGATGTGCATGGCGAGCGGCACATCGCCAACTTGCGCGATCCGTCTATCCCCGCGGCTCTCGCGCCGGTAATCGAAGGTATCGTGTCGCTGAATGATTTTCGGCCCCGCCCGGCGGTCGTCCCGAAGGCGCAGTATACCTTCATCGGCGATGGCTACACATACCAAGCAGTGGTGCCGGCAGATCTCGCAACGATCTACAACTTCAATCCGCTTTTTTCTGCCGGCATCACCGGCCAGGGGCAGACCATTGCCTTGATCGAAGACACTGACCTCTATAGCCCCAACGATTGGACTACGTTTCGGGCGACGTTTGGGCTGGATGTCTATAAGGGCGGCTCGCTCGCGACGGTCCATCCCGGGGGCTGCGCGGACCCCGGCGTCAACCCCAACGGGCACGACTTCGAGGCTGCCTTGGACGTGGACTGGGCCAGCGCAGCGGCCCCCAGCGCCGCCTTGCAATTGGCCTCCTGCGCCGACACGACCACCGTCTTCGGCGGGCTCTTCGCCATCCAAGGCCTCGTGAACCAACGCGACGTGCCGCCGATCATCAGCATGAGTTACCTCGCCTGCGAGGCTCAGAACGGCGCGGCACAGAATGCGGCCTACAAATCGGTTTATCAGCAGGCTGTGATCGAGGGAGTGTCGGTCTTCGTGGCAGCGGGAGATAACGGCGCGGCCGCGTGTGACGTCCTTGCCACAGGCCCCGTGCAATCCGGAGTGACGGTCAACGGTTTTGCCTCGACCGCGTACAACATCGCGGTCGGGGGGACCGACTTCGGCGATTATTATACTGGCACCATTGCCGATTACTGGTCGTCCACTAACGGCCCCACCTACGGTTCCGCCCTGAGCTATGTGCCCGAAATCCCCTGGGACGACTCCTGCGCCAGCACGCTGCTCACGAGCTATCTGGGCTACGCGGTCCCGTTCGGAGCTAACGGCCTCTGCGGCAGCGCCTCCGGCGCTAACCTTCTCTATCCGAATGGCGGCAGTGGAGGACCCAGCAACTGTGCCACGGGTGCTTCGGCCGGTGGCATCAACGGAGCGACGCCCTCCAACGGCACCTGCCGTGGCTGGCCGAAGCCGGCTTGGCAGGCTGTGCTTGGGATCCCGCAGGATGGCGTTCGGGACCTACCGGACGTCTCCCTGTTCTCGGCCGACGGCATTTGGGGTCACTATTACATAGTCTGCTTCTCGGACCCGAACAACTACGGCACCCCGTGCGTGGGAGCGCCGAGCAACTGGTCTGGGGGCGGGGGCACTTCGTTCGCAACCCCGATCATGGCCGGAATGCAGGCACTGGTGAATCAGGTCTGGGGCGGTCGCCAAGGCAACCCCGCCCCGATCTACTACGCCCTCGCCAGGCTGGAGTACGGCGCGAGCGGCCAGAAGGCCTGCGAAACCTTCGCCCCGTCCCCGCTCTGCACGTTCTACGACATCACCATCGGCGACAACGACGTCGATTGCACCGGCCCCTACAACTGCTACGACCCGGATGCGAAGAACGGAGTGGCAGGCGTACTTTCGCTGTCCCACCGTTTCTACCAGCCAGCGTTCACGGCGGGGTGGGCTGGGACTTCGCCACCGGCATCGGCTCGGTGAACGCCACCAATCTGGTGCTCGACCCGATTTGGTTGCTGGGTTACACCACACCACTCCCTGACGGTCGTGGGTCGGCGGCACGAGGCTCGACGGCACGGGGCTACTTGCGGGAGGCGGGGTCGAAGTTATCTACGATCCAGACATCCGATTTAGTGTCCATGACGGTGTACGCTAACTTTTTCCCGTCCGCACTCGTGCTGCCGCCCACCAGGATCTCAGCCGGAGCTGTAAGAATAGTGTGCGGAGCGCCACCGCCCGCGGGTATGGCGAGCATCTTGTCGCCGGAACTTGCATATATCGAACTTCCGTCCTGTGACCATCCGAAGGGATTACAGAAACCGCCGTAAAGGAATGTTTGCGAATTATCGGTCAGCGAGATCACCCAGAGTCCGCGCTGCGGCTTCCGGTTCCAATAAACCGCGACCTTCTTGCCGTCGGGTGAATACCGCCCGTAGAAGATCCAGCCGATAGACTCATCCCGGATCAGGGGCTTTTCTTCTCCGGTTTCCGGATCGAGGATATTGAAATTCCGGTTCCCCGGCTTATGGTAACGGAGGGGGCCGGGCGCCCACGAGACTGGCTCATTGCTGTCCCCGCTCACCCGATTTTTAGCAAGCTGGCGCCGGTTCGCGCCATCCGCATCCATAATCCAGACCCTGTCTTCTCCGCCCTCCTTGGAGACGAATGCGATGCGCTTGCTATCCGGAGACCAGGCAGGGCTGCGATCATAGGTGTTGTTTTCAGCGGAGTTGGCGAAGCTCAACTGGATGGGCGCGCCACCCCCCATCGGCTTCTTGTAAATGCTCCCAACCGATGTGTATGAGATCCATTTGCCGTCGGGCGAAATTTTTGGCCAGGCGTACCATGAGGTACCGGTGGTGAGAGGGGTGAGTTGCGGATCTTTGCCGGACCCCATGCCCTTATCCGGATTCTGAAACTGAGCCAGCCACAGGTTCGTATGTTGCTGTTGCCTGGCATATGCGAGGCGGGTGCCATCCGCGGACACGGTGAAAGAGTTCCCGGTCTCCAAACCGCTCAATAACACAGATGCCGGACCTTTGGCCTCTCCGGTTTTCGGATGAATCGCAATCTTTTTGATTTCGTCCGTCTGACCTATGTGGACGAAGTAAATAGCATCTCCGCCCGCGGACCAGCGCGGTGCGGCAATATCCTCGTTTCCTCCGATCACCTTGCGCTGCTGGCTCCCGTCGGGATGCACCGTCCAAATGGCATTTCTCCCATTTTCCGCTCCCAGAACCGCTACAAGGTTCGAGGCAGGCGACCAAGCAAGATCCTCGGGGAATCGAAAACCACTCAAATGTACGCTCTCGAGGTGTCCGGTCTGCTTATCCACGATGCGGAACCCTACTTCATCCGTCCCGGTTATCGCGATCTCGTTGCCGTTGGGCGACCAGGAAGAAATACTGCCCTTAGCCAGGAACCGGGGGAGGCCCCCGAGCCGGGGGATCAGAAATATCCCGTCCTGCGGCGGGTCAATCCGACAAACGGTCAGTTCGGAGCCGTCCGGCGACCATTCCGGAGTCCAGATCGTAGAGGCCTTTGAGATTTCAATGGCTTGGCCGCGCTTCAAATCCTGCAGCATCAGCTCTTGCCCCTGGTCTTCCTTACCGGTCACATAGACGACGAACTTCCCATCGGGCGAGATCGCCGGAGAGACAGCGTCCCCCACGAACGTGATCTGCTTGTGCGTGGGTAGCACAGGGGGAGAAAAGGCTCGAAACAATCCAGCGGGCCTCGATGCGAGATACAAAACGGCAGCCGCCAACAGGATCACCGCGACAGCGCCGATTATCCATGAGCGCACCCGCCGCCCTTGCGACTGCTGCGCCGGTATGGGCGCTGCAGCGGGAACCGCCGCCGACCGCCCCGACTCCGAGTCTCGCCGCAGCCGTTTCAGATCCGTGCGCATGTCCGCCGCATGCTGATACCGCAGGTCGCGATCCTTCTCCAGCGCTTTGGTAATAATCCGGCCGAGTTCCGGCGGCAGTTGCGGATTCACGCTGGCGATCGGCGGGGGCTCGCGATTCAGAATCGCGTCATGGATGACCGCGGTGGTGGCGCCATGGAACGCTTGCCGGCCCGCCGCCATCTCGTAGAGCACCGCGCCGAAGCTGAACAGATCCGTGCGCGCATCCAGTTCTTCGCCGCGCGCCTGCTCCGGGCTCATGTAGGCCACCGTCCC
>JBEKUO010000541.1:0-5375 GCA_049514955.1 Bryobacteraceae bacterium
TTCTGGGCACAGCGGGAGTGACGCCGAACCCCTCGCCGATCATCGTCGTAACGGGGAGTGAAGAAGCCGGCCTGCCGAGCGGCTTCACGGTGCAGTAGAGGGCCAAAACGCGGCGAATTGCGTGGCTAATGCCTGGGCCCGCGTCATCCAGCTCTCTTCAGCCGCGATTTCCATTCTCCGTCGCTGCCGTGCCGGATCGTTTTCTAGCGTCGCTTGCCGCACGGCGGCGGCGAACTCCGCAGGAGTTCGCGCCACATACACGAGATTGCCCATGCCTTCCACTTCCGGCAGGGCCGTGCTCACCACCGGCATTCCGCAACTGAAGTACTCGTATAGTTTGATCGGGTTGGCGGCCAGGGTCAGTGTATTGAGGCGGAAAGGAATCAATCCCACCCGAAAGTTCGAGCAAATCCCGGGCAGGCGGTCGTAGGGAACTTCTCCGGCGAATTCGACATTGGCTAGGGATGCTAGCCGGCTGATCGGAGCATGGTCCACACGCCCCACCAGCACGAACCGGTAATCCGGATTGGCTCTGGCCGCCTGCTCCAGGCAGGCAATGTCGAACCACTCCTCGAGCGCTCCCACGTAGCCTACCACCTGGGGCCGAGCGCCCGCCGGGCGGGCGTCCTGGAAATGCTCGGCATCTACGCCGTTCCGCAACAACATGCGCGCACGCACGGCGGGGTGGGCCTGCTGCAGTGCTTCCGAGGAGAACAGCACCAAGTCCGCTTCCCGCAACAGATCCGACTCTGCTGCCAGAATGTCACTCGCGATATTTCCAAAACCCGACAAACGATCATGACAGTCATACACCAGCGGAAAGCCTTCAGACTTGCGCAGGGCGCGCGCCACTCCCAGCCAAAGGGGAAAACTGACGATCTGTATGACGCCGCCGTGCCTGGAGGGCAACAGGTTGTGAAGCGTGGACTCAAGCAGGGCCTCTTCTTCGGGGCGTAGCAGGCGGTAATGGAAAACGGGCTCACGGGGCAGTCGTACGTGCAATTCGTAAACGTTAGGCTCGAGCTGCGAAAGCCGGGGGCCGTGGTCGAACAAGGGGCTACTTTCGAATTCGCGGCCTAGGTGCGGGTTCAGGTAGATCGAGCGGTACCCGAGCCGGCCAAAAGCGTGTGCGAGCTGGCGGCTGCGCTGGGTGCGTCCGTGCCAGTCCGTCATCGGATAGAAGACCAGGTCCGGAAGGCCCGAAGCAGGTGATTCCAGGCGCCGGTTCGCATCCAGACGCTCAAAGGGAAAACGCCAGCAACTCCGGAAAGGCTCGGGTTTACGGCCGGGAAAAAGCGGAAAATAAATCCATCGCAAATAATAGGGCCGCACGCGCTCGCGGAAACGTTCAAAGGTTGGCATGCCGGCGTTATTCGTTTCGCGTTTCGCTCTCACAAAACGTGGCGGGCTGAAACCGCACCCGCTCCCATGCGGGCTTCACGTCGGGCCTGGTCTGGTGCCCCTTCCACCGGGTATTCCATTTCTCCTCGAATCGCCGCTGGTTGTTTGCGAAAACCTCGTCATAGGCGCTGCGCGGCAGCTTGGCGAAAGATCCCTGGCCGAAATGATGGACAAAACAGTCCTCCGCCGCCACCGCGCGCAGCCCCCGCTTCCTTACCCGGAGCGAAAAGTCGTCGTCCTCGAACATGCCGATCTCGAAGCGTTCGTCCAGCCCGCCCAGTTCCTCCCACAGCGTCTTCCGCAGTGCCGCGCAAAACAGCGGCGCCACGTCGATGTCCAATACACGCCTGGCATTCCTGCGGGCGACCTCCAGCGCGAATGCCTGCATCTCGCCGGCCGACAGATAGGCGACATCGATCAGCGCTTCGTTTCCGGCAAAGTTGGTGACGGGGCAGATCACTCCGATTTGCGGGTCGCGGCGCAAGTGGCCGAGCAGGCGGCCAATCCATCCCGAGGTGACCATCGTATCGATGTTCAGCAGAATCAGGTACTCGCCGCCCGCCACCCGCGCTCCGGTATTGTTGGCGGCGGCAAATCCCATGTTCGTGGACAGCGCTTGCAGCCGGATACGCGGATTGGCCGCCGCGCACTCCTGGAGTTCCGGCAGCGTGCCGTCCGTCGAGGCGTTGTCCACCACGATCACCTCGTAATTCGGATAGGATGTCTCGCACGCGATCGACCGCAGGCAGGGCCGCACGAATTCCGCGCTGTCATGCGTCACCACGATAATCGAAACCAGCGGGAAGACTGCGCGGATCGCGGCATCCATCGTGGCGTAGCGTTGCTCCCAGGTGTTCGCGGCCGCATATTCGATCCGCCGCTTGCGCAGCGCGGGATCATTTTCCTGAACCGCCTGGTCCAGTTGCGCGACATAGTGCGCCGCATCGCGGGCAATGTAGATCAGGTCGGCGCAGGCGTCCAGTTCCGCCATAGCCGTGGCCACCACAGGCTTGCCGCGCGCCAGGTATTCATACAGCTTTACGGGGTCGGTCGCCCGGGTGACCTCGTTGAGTACGAACGGGATGACACACACATCGAAATGTTCCAGGTAGGACGGAATCTCCGCATACGCTTTACTGCCAAGTAGATGCACGTTAGGCAAGTCGATTTTCGAAATATCATCCCGGAACACCTGTCCAACCATGACAAAGGAATACTGCGGCCGTGCCAGAGCCGTGTCGCGAACCAGGTCCAGATCCATCCAATCGGCAATGGCGCCGAAGTACCCGATCACGGGATTGGGCATATCGCCGTCGCCGGCGGCCGGGTGGGGCCGGGAGTAGAATTCGAAGTCTACGCCGTTCCGCGCCAGCACCGGTTTCAAACCCATCGCCGTATATTTTTCCAGCAAAGTCCGCCCCGAAACAACCAGCACGTCAGTTTCGCGGACAAGCTGCCGTTCCTCGGCAATGTTGAACGTGCCCATGTTGGGGAATGTGTCCCACTCGTCCATGCAGTCGTAAACCACGGCGCAGCCGAATTCCTCGCGCAGCCGCAGGGCCACCTGCCGCCAGAACGGCAGTTGAATCAGCACGGCGCTTTCCGAAATACCGCAATCGGCGCACAACTGCCGGATGCTGGCGATCATCGATGCCACCAGCTCGGTGGTCAGCCGGCCCAGGTAAATGTCCGGCGGTTGCCCGCGGAGGTGGATCTCCCACAGGTTGTCTCGCAGCAGGCTCAGATGGTAAGGCTTTTCAGAGGCCGGAGGAAGGAAGCGCGTCGGGCTAATCCAAAATACCCGGTGGCCGTTGCGCGCGAATTGCGCTGCGATCTGTTGAGGGCGCTGGAAACGGAAATCGAAATCGATAATCGCCAGGACAATGACATCGTACTTTTGCTGCCGGGTTATGGCTGGGACGTTGCGCGCCGACTGCAATGTCAGCAAAGCCGCCGGCACGTTTTCAGCAATGTCCGGGAACGCCAGATCGTGCGGCGCCAGAGGCCCGAGGCCGGCGAACGGCAGCCGCAGCAGCCACTTGCCGAAGTCGAGCTTTCCGCGCCAACCGCCGCCCACCAGCAGCGTATACGCCTTCCTGATGGCCAGCATCACCGTCCAGGCCTTTTGCGACCGGTAGGCCTTCAGATCGCTGGCGAACCGCAACCGGAAGGCGGACAGGCCGGCCGCGGTATCAGCCAGAAGATTGCGTGCGCTCTGCAACTCGGTGACGGTGGCTGCATGTTCGGCGGCATGTTGGGCGGCAGTAGCCGCATGTTCGGCGACGGTGGCTGCATGCTGAGCCCGCTCCTCTACGAAGAGCCTCACGCCGCGCGCCAGCAGCGGAGCGGCGCTCTGCGCCATGCGCGCGCCGGCGCTGGGAGTCTCCAGCAACTTGATGGCGAGACGCGCGTTTTCCCGCGCCAGTCGCGCGAATTCATGGCGCCGCCCGTCGAGCGCCACGTCAAATTGTGGGCGGTTGCCCAGCGCCCGCTTCAGTAGCCCCGCCAGACTCTGCGCGTCCACCGCTGTTATGTCGAGGGCGAAATCCTGCACCCCGGCCGAGCGGGCGAACTCGCCGACTTTGGGATCGTAGCTCAACGCCACGAACGGCCGCCTGTTCAGGAATGCAAAAACCAGCGAATGCAGCCGCATGCCAAGGATTACATCGCAGGCGCCGATCGCGGCATAAAGAGCCTCTGGAGAAGAATCCGGAAGGATTCGCGTCGCCGCTTTTGCGCTCATCGACGACCTTACGCGCTCGATGACCGCCAGATCGTTCTCCCGCTCGCCGGCGCAGGTCTGGAACGGTAGGAACAGAACCGAGCCGCCCGATGTTTCCAGGAACGCGTCCAGAGCCGCAGCTACTTCGCGCTGCCAGAAATCCGGGTACGTGCCGATCGCCCAGTGCCGCAAGGAGACCCCCGCTATCGGCTGCGCCAATACTCCCTCTGGCGGCAAACTGCGTATGGCGGGACCGCCATCCAGCGCGAAGGCAAAAGCAGGATCGGCGGTCAGGGTTATCTTGTCCGCAGCCACGCCGATCGATTCCAGCAACTCCTTCGATCCGGAATCTCTTACCGTGACTAGATCGGCCGCATCGCAAGCCGCCCGCGTGAACCGGCGCGCGTGCTCCGACAGCAAAGGCCCCACCCCCACCGCGTACAGCATGAGGGGCTTCTCGTGCAGCATGGCCAGCACCGCGGGAGTTGCAAAATAGACCGGACCCCAGTGTCTGTTCGTCAGAAACGAGTCTGGATCGACGCCCCAGTAATCATGGAACAAGCCGCCGCCGCCAACCAGCACCAGCGCAGCCTGCTCCACGGCACTCCGTATGGCTCCCATGTCGTTCCAGGGCGCTCCGCGCACACCGTAACGGGTGGACGTCGCTTCCGGGTTTCCCGAAGCGACGGTAATACCGAGACCGGGACGTAGCGCGCGAAGCTGCTCCACCATCGCCTGCAAGATGGCTTCATCGCCTGCGTTCTCAAACCCGTAGTAGCCGACAATAAACACCGATGGTTCAGAATTGGTCAAATAAGGTACCTTCAGGTCATTCTACAGATTCATCGCGCCCGGCGTGGCAGCCGTCTGGAAGAACCACGATGCTATACTCACTGGCGGAAGGCTAGGACTTGCCGTACCATCGCCGCCACCAGAACAGTCCGCGCGCTTTCTAGAGCCGCATGGAATTCCTAGAGGCCGGAATGATGGAAGCGCGCGTGCCGAGCAGGAACTGCGAGGGGACAGGGGCGGCGGAATAGTCCCACCCTGGACCTTTTATCGGCATGGCGTCCTGTAAGATCTGCGGCGGCGAAACGGAGGAGATCGGGAGCAAGCAGGGCAACTTCCGGCAGCAGGTGTTCTACTTCCGCCGCTGCTTGACGTGCGCATTCACGTTCGTCTCCAATCCTTTGACAAATCCCGAAGAAATCTATTCGGACGATTACTTTGCAGGCCGTGGAGCGGACCCGTG
>JBEKUO010000542.1:0-5360 GCA_049514955.1 Bryobacteraceae bacterium
CGATGGCCGCGAGTCCGCCGTGATCGTGTTCCGCGGGCCGCACAGCTATATCTCGCCCACCTGGTACAGCAAGCCCGAAGCCGTTCCCACCTGGAACTTCGCCGTGGTACACGCCACCGGCAAGCCCAAGCCGGTCACCGATCCGAAAGCGATCCACGATTTCCTGGCGAGGCTCATACAGAAGTTCGAGGGCAAAGACTCCGCCTACGACTTCGCCAAGCTGCCGGAGTCTTACACGAGCAGCCTGATCGCCGGTGTCATCGGCTTTGAGATGCAGATCGATCTGTTGGAGGGCAAGTTCAAACTGGGCCAGGATCGCAGCGATCAGGATAAGCAAGCCATTCTGAAGAACCTGCAAACGGCCAAGCCTCCGCGATCGATGTACGAGTTCACCGCGGAATTCTACAAGCGCTGAAGCCGCCGCAGGGGAGCCCTCCTGGTGGTCGGAGCTACGGCGTCCGGTATTTCAGCAGCAAGCCGGATCTGGCCGAGGCGATAATGAAACTCCAAACTTTGCAGCGCCAAGTGCAGCAGCATTTCAACTGCGCCATTCTGCGATTCGCCAGGCCCCGGAGCAGCCGCGTAAGCCTCCGGTTTGCCGTCCGGGGCGAAGAGCAGCCGATTTTTTGGAGCGTGACCCATAGCCCCGCAAGAAAACATTCACGCCCGATCTAACCAAGCGAGATCGACGACGCTTCGCAACCCTGGACTTGTCCCCATTGCCGCCGCACCGTCAAGCCTCCGTTGACAGAAGCGGGCGCCGCCTTTACCCTAAAAGAATGGAAGTTAATTTCACCCCCGAGCAGGAAGCGCAGCTTTCGCAAATCGCCAACCATAACGGGACAGCCCCTGAGCAGTTGGTGAAGGACGCTGTCAATCGCATGCTCGAAAACCAAGCCCGCTTTATCGCAGGAGTGCAAAACGGAATTGCCGCCGCCGACCGCGGCGACCTCATCGAGCACGATGAGGTGAAGAACCGCATCAACCGGCTCTTTCAGTCGTGATGCGTATTCGGTGGACTACCGAGGCATCCGACCAGCTCATAGGCATTGTTCAACACATTGAACAGGAAGACCCAAGCGCTGCCCGTAATGTAGCTCAGGCTGTCATAGACGCCATCGACAGGCTTGGGACCTTTCCCTATCTTGGGCGGCCCGGAGAGTTAAAGGGGACCCGCGAACTCGTCTCCGCGCCTTACGTCGTCGTGTACCGCGTCACCAGTGAGGTTGTCGAAATCCTGCATATCTGGCATGGTGCACAGGATTGGCGCTGAGATCGGATGCTTGGATGCGCTGAAGCCGGCGCCTCAAGCCAACACCGCCACAAACCACCGGCCGGCGTGCAGCACGCGCCCGTGACCCAGTTCCGATATGAGCTGCGCGGGCGTGAAGTAGCGCTTATAAACCACGTGTCGGGACCCGTCCTGGAGCACACGCGGCTGCACCTCCTCCGGGGAAACGTCGTCGCGCAATGCCGCGTCGATGACGAGCAACTGACCGGCTACCCGCCGCGCCTCCGCGAGAAACCGGCCGCGTGCTTCCCCCTCAAGGTGCCCATAGAAATGGCCCGCCACCAGACACGCAAACGTGCCCGAGTGGAAGGGCAGTCGCAGAGCGTCGCCCTGAATGACGCAGCCGCCCACCAGCCGCTCGCGCGCGATCTGGAGCATCGCCAGGCTCTGGTCGACGCCGATGACGCGGCCGGGCAGGTGCTGCGTGAGGAAGCCGGTGCCGCACGCCACGTCCAGCGCTGGGGCGATGGAAAGCGACCCCAAGACCGCACGCAACGCTTCCAGCTCCGCGTGCCAGCCCGGCCGGACTCGCGCGGCAAAGAGCCCCGTGCCGAGATACCAGTCGTCGTATTCCGGCGCGCGCCGCTCGTAATAGTTCCTCTCCGCTTCGGTCATCCTTCTCCATCTTGCACCACCTCCGCCACGCGCACGCTGCCCCGCCAAGAGGTACCATCAAGTGTGGCCATCGTATAAGGAGACCTTTATGTCAGATTCGCGCCACGATTTCGATTTCGACTTCATCGTGATCGGCTCCGGCTTCGGCGGCAGCGTCACGGCGCATCGCCTGACCGAAAAAGGCTACCGCGTGGCAGTGATGGAAATGGGCCGCCGCTGGACCCCGGAGAACCTGCCCAGCACCAACTGGATCATATGGCGCTGGTTCTGGCGCCCACGGCTGGCGCTGCGCGGCTTCTTCAACATGGAGTTCTTCAAGCACGTGGTGATTCTGCACGGCTGCGCCGTCGGCGGCGGATCCATCACTTATGCGAACACCTTGCTCGTCCCGGTGAATTCGATCTGGGACAACGGATCCTGGGCGGGGCTGTCAGACTGGAAAAGAGAGATGCCGGCCCACTTCGAGACCGCCTTGCGTATGCTCGGCGTCATCGAGAATCGCATCCTGGGCCCGGCGGACCACATTCTCAAACAAGCGGCGGACGCGGCCGGCGTCGGCCATACCTTTTATCGCACGCATGTGGCGGTCTTCGAAGCGCCGGAGGGCGAAGCCGGCGGCCGCACCTATCCCGATCCATATTTCGGCGGCCAGGGCCCGGAGCGCTGCACCTGCATCGCCTGCGGCGGTTGCATGGTGGGATGCCGCTATAACGCCAAGAACAGCCTCGACAAGAACTATCTTTATCTCGCCGAGAAGCACGGCGCGCGAGTGTTCGACGAAACGCGCGTCGTGGATGTGACGCCGCTGAACGGCAAGGCCGATGGCAGCGAGGGTTACGAGGTCCGGACCGAGAAGTCCACGGCTTTCTTCGCCAAGCAGCCGCGGCGCTTCACCTGCCGCGGCGTGGTCTTTGCCGCCTCCGCGCTCGGCACCATGGATCTGCTCTTCCGCCTTAAGCAGAAGGGCTCGCTCCCGGCCCTCAGCGATCAACTCGGCAACCGCGTGCGCACCAATGCGGAGTCGCTGATCGGGGTGCGCGTCCCCGGCTGCAAGGAGGATCTGTCCAAGGGCATCGCCATCGGCTCGGGCATTTACCTCGACGACTACACCCACATCGAGGCGGTCCGCTACCCAGCGGGCTCGGATGCCATGGGCCCCTTGGCCACCCTGCTCACCGGCGGCCGGCCCGGCCACACGCGCGTCTGGCGGTGGCTCGGCAACCTGATCGTTTCGTTCCTGCGCCATCCGATCCGCATCACGCGGGCGTTGCATCCCTTCGGGTGGGCGCGTGAATCGGTGATCTTCCTGTGCATGCAAACTCTCGAAGGGCACATCGACATGCGCCTGCGGCGTCGCTGGTTCTTTCCGTTCCGCAAGATTCTGGCGAGTCAGGGAAAGAAAGTTCCGACCTTCATTCCGCAAGCCAACGAGTTTGCGCGCAAGACAGCCAAGATGATCGGGGGAACGCCCATGAGCATGATCACCGAAATCCTGTTCGACGTTCCCGGCACCGCGCATATTCTGGGCGGCTGCCCGATGGGCGGGTCGCCCGCCGAGGGTGTCGTCGACCAGCGCAACCGCGTCTATGGCTACTCGAACATGTACGTGTGCGACGGCTCCGTGCTGGCGGCCAACTTAGGCGTGAACCCGAGCCTCACAATCTGCGCGGTCACCGAGCGCGCCATGAGTTATATCCCGCCGGCGGCGGATACGGATTGGAGCGATGCGGCGGAGGAAAGCGTGCCCGCAAACGCATCCAGCGAGAGAGACAGCGCTCCGGCTGCTCGATCGTAAACCGGCGCCGCGAACATCAGTTCGGAAATATTGAACACGCGGGCGCTGGCTGGCGTATGCTTCTGAATGGAGGCCCGTGTGAACCAAGCCAAATTCAAAACCCTCGCGCTGCTGGCGGGAACGGCCGCGCTGGCGCTGTTGGGCGCCGGATGCTATGTCGATGTCCACGATTCGCCGAGCGTGGAGCATGTATCCCAGACCATCGATCTTAAGGGAGCCAAATCCGTCCACGTGGATATCGAAATGGGCGCGGGCGAGTTGGTTATGCGAGGCGGCGCGGCGCCGCTCATGGATGCCGACTTCCGCTATCGCGCGTCCGACAGACGGCCCGAGGTGCAATACGACGTTAATGGCACTCGCGGCACCCTCACCGTCCGGCAGCCCAGCCATCATTCGTTCGGGAACAACGATAAGAACCATTGGGAGCTGCGCCTGAACGAGGACGTCCCCATGGATATCACCGTCAAGATGGGCGCTGGCGAGGGCCGCCTGGACTTGGGCCAAGTAGCGCTGCATGACCTGGAGGTCGAAATGGGCGCCGGCGAGTTGAAGCTGGATCTCACCGGTCATCCCCGGAACGACATGGACGTGCGGGTGCGCGGAGGTGTCGGCGAGGCTACCATACGCCTCCCGCGCCGGGCACGCCTGGAGGTCGAAGCCCATGGCGGTATCGGAGAGATCAACGCGCGCGGGCTCACCAAGCGTGGCGACCGCTGGGTGAATGAGCCGTCCGGAGAGAGCGACGCCACGGTGCGCGTGAACGTGAATGGGGGCATCGGTGGAATCAACTTGATCTGCGAATAGACTTGTTAGCCCGAAATTAGCGTTCCATGCCCCGACGATCCTGTCCACGTGGGGCGGGTCCCAGGGCGGGTCCCCTGACCCGCGCCGAGCCCCCTGGCTCGGCTGTCGGACCGGGGGGTCCGACGCGGGCGAGGGCGCCCGCCCCACCCTCTATCTCGCCACCGCATTCGCGCGATAGTAATTCACCAAGTCGAGCTTCTCCGGCGCGTGGCCCATCGCGCGCAAGAAACCGGATACCTGGCCGCGATGATGGGTCCCGTGATTGACGACGTGCAGGACCAGTTGCCACAGCGGCTGCTCCCATGGATTGCCGGACATATCGGAATATGAGATCTTCGCCGCAGCCGCTTCGTTAGTCAGGCCGCTGGCCCACTCAATCCACTGCCGATGCAGCGCGGGCCAATTGTTTTGGAGCACGGGAAGGTGGTAATCCGTGTCGGTCAGGAAAGTGCGGACAATCTCCCCTCTTAGGCGCGCCAGCCAGAGTCGGTCGGCGCCGAAAACGTGGACCAGCGTGCCCAACACACTCTTGTCGGCTGTCCCAAAATCGCGGGTGAGTTCCTCCGGGGAAAGCCGGCCGGCAGACTCTACGAGACACTGGCTCGCCCAGGCAGTGTAACCGATGTGAGATCGCAGGACTTCGGCGGAGACACTCATGCGCTTCACTCGATCGTATCAAAAGTGATTCCGCAGATCGGCGAAGCGCTCCAGCACGATTAGCCGGCCTTTGCCCGGCCGGATTTCCTGGCGCTCCAGTCCCCAAGTATGCGAGTGCGGAATAAATACGGCATTCAATCCCGCCTCGAGCGCCGGGTTGATGTCCGACTTCGCGCTGTTGCCGGCCATCCACGCCAG
>JBEKUO010000543.1:0-5356 GCA_049514955.1 Bryobacteraceae bacterium
CGCCGCCGTTCCCCGAATTCCGTTTGTTCGGCGTGACGAAGCGCATCTATCCGGTCCGTGCGCGCGATGACGACGGCCGCGACGTGCGCGCCCGCCTGCTGGCGCGCGATCGCGTCTATCCCGATGGCTTCCGCCGCGATTACCTGGATGTCGCGAAGCTGCATCACCTCGATCTGGATTTCGGCAATGCGGCGCCCGAGAATCGCGCCGTCCTTATCCTGAACGGCTGGGTGGATTGGGCCGACGGCAGCACCTTTATGGCGGCATCCCAGGCGCATGAGGACCTGGTGCTGCCCTATTTGCAGGTGAAGGACGCGCGCGGGCAGTGGCAAACCGTGATCGAAGACATGGGCATTCCCGCGGGCAAACCCAAGACCATCTCGGTCGATCTCACCGGCAAGTTCCTGTCCAGTTCGCGCGAGGTGCGCATCGTGACGAACCTGTGCGTGTATTGGGACGAGATTTTCTTAAGCGAGGAGACCGCCGCACCGCCGGTCCGCCTGACGGATATCGATGCCGAATCGGCGGACCTGCATTTCCGCGGCTTCTCCAAGCCCGTGATCCATCCCGAGCGCAAGCAGCCGGAAGGCTTCGATTACGCCCAGGTGATGCCGGTTTCGACGTGGAACCCGACGCCCGGCATGTATACGCGCTATGGCGATGTGCTGCCGCTGATCAGCCGGCTCGACGACCGACTGGTGATTATGGGCTCGGGCGACGAAACGATCCTGTACTTTCCGGAGCGCGCCGCCGGTCCGTTGCGCCCGGGATGGAAGCGCGATTTCCTGCTGTTTGTGGACGGCTGGGCCAAGGATGCGGACGCCAATACGGCATTCTCGCAGAGTGTCGAGCCGCTGCCGTTTCACGCCATGTCCCAGTATCCTTATCCGGCGGCGGAACACTACCCCGACGACGCAGAGCATCGCATCTATCGGCAGGAATACAACACCAGGCCGGCTCTGCGGCTCATCCGGCCGTTGGTAGTAGCGCACGCTTCACCGTGCTGCGGCGAGCTTCAACTCGCCGGTCCCCGTGTGCAGAAGCCCACGGCGGCACGCTAAAGCGTGCGCCACGTGGATACGCAAATGAGTAGAATCGGATCATGAACAAGATTGCTGCCTTGCTTTTCCTCGCTCTGGCCGCTGTCGCCTCGCCCGCCGCGGATACCGCATCTGCCTCCGGCATCGACCTCAACGCCATGGACACCACCGTCAATCCATGCCAGAACTTCTATCAGTACGCCTGCGGCGCCTGGCGCAAAAACAATCCAGTGCCCGCCGATCAATCGCGCTGGGGCCGCTTCAATGAATTGGCGGACCGCAACCTGGCGATCGAGCGCGAGATCTTGGAGAAAGCAGGGCACACGCAGATCGGCGATTATTATGCCGCCTGCATGGATGAGGCAACCATCGAGCGAAAGGGCATCGAGCCGATCGTGCCCATGCTGAAACAGATCGACGCGCTTTCGTCGAAATCCGAGCTCGCGGGCGAGATCGTGCGCCTGCACGATGCCGGAGTCCGCGCTCTATTCGGTTTCCGCGTGGCCCCGGACGACAAGAAAGCGGACACCGAGATCGCCCATGTGGACCAAGGCGGGCTGGGCCTCCCGGATCGGGATTACTATCTGAAGACCGACCCGCATTCCGTCGAGTTGCGCAAGCAGTACGAAGAGCACCTGCACGCCATGTTCACTCTGCTGGCGAAGGCGGAAGGCTCGACGCACGCCGATCCCGAGGCCGAGACCCATGCGGTCATGGAAATCGAGACAGCACTGGCGCAGGCGTCCTTGGATCGCGTCAAGCGGCGCAACCCGGACAACACCTACCACAAGATGACGGTCGGCGAGCTCGCCCTGTTGACGCCGGACTTCGCCTGGAAGCAGTACATCTCCACGATCGGTATTCCGCCGGTGGAATCGCTGAACGTGGCCGTGCCGGACTTCATGAAGGCGCTCGACGGTATCATCGCGAAGACCAGCCTGGCGGACATTAAGACGTATCTGCGATGGCATGCGCTGCGGTCGAGCGCCGATCTGCTGCCGCGCGCGTTCGAAGACGAGCAGTTCCGGTTCAACGAGCACATTCTGCGCGGGACCCAGCAGCCGCCTCCGCGTTGGAAGCGGTGCGTGCGCTCCACGGACCGCGCTTTGGGCGAGGCGCTCGGGCAGGAGTTCGTGAAGGTGGCATTCAACGGCGCCAGCAAAGTGAAAGCCCTGCAGCTTGTCGGCGAGATCGAAGGCGAAATGCGCAAAGACATCGAGAGCGCCAACTGGATGACGCCCGCCACCAAGGAGCAGGCGCTCGCCAAACTGCGCGCGGTCGCCAACAAGATCGGATATCCGGATAAGTGGCGGGATTACAGCAGCGTGAAGATCGCGCGCGACGACTACTTCGGCGATGAGCTGCGCGCGGTGGAATTCGAGATCCAGCGCAACTTCCACAAGATCGGGAAGCCGGTGGACAAGGCCGAATGGAACATGACGCCGCCTACCGTAAACGCCAACTACAGCTCATCCATGAACAACATCAACTTCCCCGCGGGTATTCTGCAGCCGCCATTCTACAGTCCCAAGGCCAGCGATGCGGTGAATTATGGCGGTATCGGAGTGGTGATCGGCCATGAGCTAACGCATGGATTCGACGATCAGGGACGCAAGTTCGATGGCGAAGGCAACCTGCGCGATTGGTGGACGGCCGAGGATGCCAAAGGGTTCGAGGCCAGAGCCGATTGCATCGCCAACGAGTACAGCGGCTTCAGTCCGGTCGCCGATGTGAAGCTCAACGGGAGGCTGACGCTCGGCGAGAATGCCGCCGATAACGGGGGAATCCACCTAGCGTACATGGCTCTGATGGACTCGCTCGCCAATCGTGTGCTGGAGAAGAAGGACGGCTTCACGCCGCAACAGCAGTTCTTTCTAGGCTTCGCGCAGATCTGGTGCGAGAATTCGACCGAAGAGTCGTCCCGCGTGAGAGCCGCGACCGATCCGCATTCGCCGGGGCAGTTCCGCACGAACGGTACGGTGCAGAACATGCCGGAGTTCGGAGAAGCGTTCTCGTGCAAGGTGGGCGATCCGATGGTTTCGGCGGAGCCTTGCCGGGTTTGGTAGGTCCACGCTGTCGAAGTTACCCACAGCCCGCAGCCGTCCTGGCGCGCAGACACCGAATTCGCCCGGATTTGTGGCGGTGCATCCCCGCCGCGGACCGCGACACTGCTGGATGCGGCCTGTAAATCGCGCTGCGATATGCACTTGGGGGACTTGTTAACTATCGTGCTGAATCGGTGTGCACTTTGTTACAAAGTCTATACAGACGTTGGACTTGTCTCGGATTCAGGCTCAGTTTCCACAGTTTTTTCCACAGAGGCGTTGAAAAACTACCCCCAGGCGTTGGTGGGGGTATTCGGCCAGCCGGGCGCGCGCTACTCGTATCTGAGCGCTACGGTCGGCTCCACGCGCGCGGCGCGACGTGCGGGCAGGTAGCATGCCGCCAACGCGACGGCCGCCAACACCGCAGGCACGGCGGCGAACGTGACCGCGTCGGTGGGACCCACGCCGAAAAGCAGACTGCTCATCAGCCGGGTCAGCATCAGCGCACCAACGAGTCCCAGGCCGATGCCCGCCAGCACCAGCACGAAACCCTCGCGGCCGACCAGGCGCAACACATCCCGAGTCTGCGCGCCGAGCGCCATGCGAATGCCGATCTCCTGCGTGCGGCGGCTCACCGAATACGCCAGCACGCCGTAGATGCCCACCGCCGCCAGCGCCAGCGCGGTCCCGGCGAAGACAGCCAGCAGCAGCATGTTGAAGCGCCGCTGGGAAATGCTGTCGTCCACTATGTGATCCATCGTCTGCACGTCGTGCACCGGCTGATCCTTGTCGAGGGCCCAAACCTGCGCCGTGACCGCGGAGGCCATACGCATCGGATCACCCGCCGTGCGCACCACCAGCGCGAAGCTCGGAAACTGCTGCCGCAGGGGAGCGAACATCTCCGTGCGCGGCAGGCTGTCCAGCCCGAGCTGGCGCGTGTCGGCAACCACCCCGACGACCACCCGCCGCCAGGCGTTAGGGCCGTTGTCGCTGGTCGAATGCAGGACTTGTCCCAGGGGATTTCCGTGCGGCCAGAGCTTGCGGGCAAGGCTCTCGTTCACGATCAACTCGGTCGGGTTCTGTTTCTCGGTGTCGGCGCGCGTGAAGCCGCGGCCCGCGACGATTGGCGTGCCCATGGTCTGGAAGTACGTTTCGCTAACGGCGCGGTAATCGGCCACCGGAGTCTGGCCGGGAGCGGGCACCGGCTGCCCTTCCACGCGAAAGGCCTGCATTTGGATGCGCTGCATCGGCAGATCGTTGACCAGCGCAGCCGCGCGCACGCCGGGCAACTGCGCGACGCGCTCGAGCAGTTGGCCGGCGAAAGCGCCGCCTTGCGCGAGGCTGGCATATCGCTCCGGCCGCAGGTCGATCATCATGGTCAGCAGACGGCCAGCCTGGAATCCGGGGCTTACCTGGATCAGCGAGCGCAAGCTGCGGATCATCAGCCCGGCGCCTGCCAGCAGGATCAGGGAAAGCGCCACCTCGGCCACTACCAGGCCACGGCGGATGCGCGCGGATACGCCACCCTCACCCGAGCGCCCGCCTTTCCGCAGGGCATCGTTGGGATCCTGGCGGGCGGAAAACATCGCCGGCGCCAGCCCGAACAGCAAGCCTGTCAAGCCCGTAATCGCCAGAGTGAATGCCAGCACCGATCCATCCAGGCGCAAATCGTCGAGCCGGTGAATGTCGGAAGGCGCCAGGGCCACCATACCGCCGATTGCCCAGTAGGCCAACAGAATTCCCGCGCAGCCGCCCAACGCGCTCAGCAGCAGGCTCTCGCCCAGCATTTGCCGCACGATGCGGGGACGGCCGGCACCGAGAGCCATCCGGACGGCCATCTCTTTCTCGCGCGCGGCGGCCCGCGTAAGCTGCAGATTGACCACATTGGCGCAGGCGATCAGCAGCACGAAGACCACCGCGCACTGCAGCACCAGCAAGGTGCGGCGCATCGCGCTGCCCATATCCTCGGCCGAGAGCGGAAAGACGCTGGTGCCCCAGCTCCGGTCCAATTGCGGATATTTCTCTTCCAGACGCTTGCCGATTAGGGCCATATCCGCGCGGGCCTGCCCGAGCGTCACGCCGCGCTTGAGGCGGCCCAATACATACAGCCTGCGCTCGGTCAGGTCGTCCTGCTTCTGCGTCCGATCGAGATTCGCCGGAATCCACACTTCCGGCTTGAATTCCTCCATGCCTTCGCGAAACGAGGGTAGATGGAACTGCGGCGGCAGCACCCCGACAACCGTATAGTTCGCGCCGTTCATGGCGATGGTT
>JBEKUO010000544.1:0-5342 GCA_049514955.1 Bryobacteraceae bacterium
CGACTATTTTGGCAGGCTATGCCACCTTTCTCTTCGTAGCCATTTCAGTTCTGACTTTCTTTGAGAACCGGTCCTCTGTCTGCCAACCGTCGGCGGATGAGCTGCGGAAGCGGCGCGGCCGGGCGGACCTGCCAAGCCTGCGCCAATTCCTGCGATCTGATCCGGTGTCCAAAAACTCTACAGACAGCGGATTACGGCTCACAACCTATGTGCCATCTCAGGATTCTGCATGCCAAGCGTGGCGACGGCCACCGCGTCGATATCCGGCGATCCGGAAGCTTACGCAGATTCTGGCACCACTCGGATGTGGGGACTTGTGAGTTCGTGCGCCCGCTGGGCACGGCTTTCGTGTGACCGGGCAGGGGGTCTCGCCGCGCGCCGCGCAGGGCGGCCGGCACCTCTTTCATTAAAATCATAGCATCGGATACATAACTCATGTATACTTGAGACTGCCAATGGACGTGCCTGTGGTGCGACCATTCGCGCGGCTAGGCAAGTCGCTTTTCGACGTTCGCCAGTCTCGGGCGTGAGACTCGGTAGGAATTCTCGCGTCGCTTCTTCGATTCGCGTTCTTTTTTGGCAGGCAGACCTGGACGCGCTGGTTGAAGGCCACAAGTCCGAAGAAGAATTGGAGAGTTATTCTCTGGGGAGGCTGGCACCAGCCGACGTGGCCGCCCTGGAAGAGCATCTTCTGATTTGCGCACGGTGCAGGGCCAAGCTAGCCGATATCGAACCGTTTAACTTCGTCCACTACACAAGCGACGGGCCCTTCTACTCCCGGATTACCCGGCTAAGAACCGGAACATTCTTCGCTCGGCATTGGGGCCGGATCCTGGAAGGCGGCAGAGAGTTCCGTATGCGCGCTAGCGCGAAGACGTACCTGGAGGCTTCATTCTCCCAGATGTTCCCGGAGCACACCTGCACATCCCGCTGCGGCCCGACGTGTTAGCGTCCCGCACGGGCAGGGGGCAAGGACGGACGTCGCACTGCGATACGTTCGGGTCTAGCTTATAGTACAATGTACTTAGTGGCGGCTCTGATCGGAGCTGCGCGATTCAGCAGGGGACCATCCGAACTGAGCGTAACTGCGAGTGTGGGTGCTTAGTACATCCCTTCACAAGTACGGTCTCGTATTCCGAGGAGACCGCTCCCTCACGGTCGCGGCTCTGATCGGTGCTCAAATACGCAACTGTAATTCCGAACGCGGGTACTTAGCTATAGCTATAGGCATGCTACGGCGGCTCCCGACACAGTTCCATGATGAAGGCACGTCCTTCGGCGCCATGGATAGCGGCGACGTTCGAATGATTCAGCGATGCCGTAACCTGCCAGCACTTGCGGCTCGCGCTGGAAGCGGTCGAGGCGGTCGGGGTCGGCAGCGAAGGAACCGGGAGGGCTTGACGGCGACACTGCGCCCATGCAGCCTTCGCCGAGCCTGGCGATGATGCGATATCGCGCAATGAATTAGCGGCTGTGACGCGCGAAATGGGGCCAGGGCGACGCAGTCGGAAAACGCTACAGGCGCGCCCGGCGTTACAATGACGGAAGCATGAATCTGTCCGCTGCGCCGTGCGCTTCGTCACCCTAGCGTGAGGGCACCAAATAATAAGGCTGGGAGTCTCGGGTAAATGTCCGGCCGGAGGTCTTGGCGTAGAGGCATCTGTGATGATTCATTCAGCAACCCGGTACGTGCTCATCGCCGCGGCCACCGCGCTCTCAGCTCTGGGCCAGAGCGCCAGTCCCAGCACCATTATGGGAGCTGGATACGCGCTTCCCACTCCAATCAACGTCGCTCCCGGACAAGTCGTCACCGTATTCGCGGCGGGAGTGGGCAGCACTCTCACACAGCCGGTATACGCCGGCGCCGGCAATTTGCCCACTTCGTTGGCGGGGATCGGCGTCACAATCCAGCAGGGGATCGAAATCCCGGCGCCGATCCTGGAAGTGCGCCCCGTCAGCACCTGCGGCGCAGGTTGCGGCGTCATTACCGCCATTACCATACAGATCCCATACGGGTTGGTTACGGTCTGCAATCCGTCGAACGTTGCATGTCCTTTGATCGCGTTGCTGACCGAGTTCTTCGTGACAGAGAACGGCGTGGCGGGGACCTCGAGCGCTTTGACTGTCCAGATCGACCAGGTGCATATTCTGACTGCCTGCGATACGGTCTTGGGAGGGCCGGGTACTCCGGTTGGCACGTTGCCATGTCAGCCGATGGTGACGCATGCGAACGGGGCGCTGGTCTCTACCATGAGCCCGGCAATGGTGGGCGAGGAACTGGTCGCATATGCCGTCGGTCTGGGCGCGACGAATCCCGCAGTGCCGACGGGGCAA
This sequence comes from Bryobacteraceae bacterium, assembly GCA_049514955.1. Taxonomy (GTDB): domain Bacteria; phylum Acidobacteriota; class Terriglobia; order Bryobacterales; family Bryobacteraceae; genus Bog-159. The sequence goes on from JBEKUO010000544.1 coordinate 2,335, forward strand.
CCTGCGGCCCAGCCCGTGCCCACCGTGGAGACGTTCACGCTGGACTTCAATTTCCACTCTGGCGCCCTGGCATCCAAACCACAATTATCGGGGACGACGGCGCCTTTACCGTCGCCCCCGATTCCATTGTTCTCGGGCCTGACACCCGGATATCCCGGCCTGTACCAGATCAATTTCATCGTCCCCACGCTGCAGTCCGGCGCGCTTCCGTGCGCTTATGGGGAACCGCCTCCGCCAGGGACTGCGTCAGGAGGCGCGTTCAGCTCCAATCTTACAGTGAGCGTAGGAGGCGCCGCATCGTTCGATGGCGCGGCTATTTGCGTCGCTCTGGTGGAGTGACCGTTTCACAAACCGCCCGCATTGGGGGGAGGATTCGCTGGCCTCACGCTGAATGCCTCCGCCCTCTACTTCGCGTGCTGTTAGTTCGCGGTGGTGGGGCAGGCGCTTTCGCCTGCCAACCGCGACTCACCGTGACTTCCGCCAGGTGGCTGCCAGTGTTCTGTCCCCACGTAAGAATTTACAATGAGCGCGAGAGCGCGACCGGGGGTCGCGCGCGGACGAGGGCGTCCGCCCCACTTTGCTTATGCGGACGTTGTAAAGAGTTAGGAGGGACAGGACACCAGGGTGCGCGCCCGCTCCGATACTGGAAATGAAGCGGTGGCGGGTGCCGGTCAGGTCAGACACCACACTTGGACCGCCAGCAGCCTGTCGTAGAAGTCCTGGGAGGCTGAATGCCCGCCCACCAAATTCAATACCGGTTGATTCGCAGTGGTGGGGCAGGCGCTTTCGCCTGCCAACCGCGACTTACGGTGACTTCCGCCACCAGACCGCTAGGGTGCCCGCTCCGATCCCGCAAGTGACGCGCCAAGCCCCGCGTGGCATAGCGAACGAATCAAAACGGATCGGCGCTACCCGCCGGCAATGGCTCCCACCACCAGAAAAGGCTCCGCCCCCGAGGCGACCGCATCCGGCAGCGGCGCATCCGGCGGCTCATGGGACAGATCCTGCTCGCAGGCGAAGAACCTTACGAACGGCCGGCGCTGCTGCGTGACGTGGTCGCGGAGCGTACCGCGTAGCGCCGGATAGCGCGCCTCAAGTGCGTCGAGGACCGAGCGCTGCGTAGCCTGACCCTCGACGTCAAGCTGCACCTCGCCGTCGACGCGCGCGATCGTCCGCAGATGCGCCGGTAGCACCACCCGGATCATGGCAGTGTCTGGACCTCGACGGAAAGTACGGGCGGAAAATCCCGGACGATTGGAGACCAGTTGTCGCCGGCATCGGCCGATGCGTACACCTGCCCGCCGGAGGTGCCGAAATACACGCCGCACGCATCCAGCGAGTCGACGGCCATGGCGTCGCGAAAAACATTCACGTAACAGTCGCTTTGCGGCAGCCCTTTCGTAAGCCCCTCCCACTCGTTTCCGCCCGTCCGGCTGCGGTACACACGCAGCTTTCCCTCGGGCGGAAAGTGCAACGAATCGCTTGTGATCGGGACGACGTAGATGGTCTCCGGCTCGTGCGCGTGAACGTCGATGACGAACCCGAAGTCCGTCGGCAGGTTTCCGCTGACCTCTTGCCAGGAGTCGCCGGCGTTGTCGCTGCGCATGACGTCCCAGTGCTTCTGCATGAACAGCACACCCGGGCGCGACGGGTGCATCGCAACGTGGTGCACGCAATGGCCGACCTCGGCAGTCGGATCGGGGATGGTTTGAGACCGCAGTCCTTGGTTGATCGGCCGCCACGTTGCTCCGGCATCGTCGGTACGAAACGCGCCCGCGGCCGAAATGGCGATGAAGATCCGGGCTGGGTTGCCAGGGTCCAGAATGATCGTGTGCAGGCACATCCCGCCGGCGCCTGGCTGCCAGTGGGGCCCCGAGCCGTGGCCGCGCAATCCGGGGAGCTCGCCCCACGTTTGCCCGCCGTCCGTCGAGCGGAAGATGGCGGCGTCTTCAATCCCGGCGTAGACCGTGTCCGGATCGGTGAGCGACGGTTCCAGATGCCAGACGCGCTTGAACTCCCAAGGGTGCGGGGTGCCGTCGTACCACTGGTGAGTACCCGGAACGCCGTCATACACGAATTTGTTCCCCACCGGCTCCCACGTCTTGCCTCCGTCGTTGGAGCGCTGCATCATCTGCCCGTACCAGCCGCTCGACTGCGACGCGTACAGCCGGTTCGGGTCCGCGGGCGATCCCTTCACGTGGTAAATCTCCCAGCCCGCAAAGTGGGGGCCGCTGATGTCCCAGCGATCGCGCTTCGCGTCCGCCGAAAGGACGAATGCGCCCTTGCGCGTGCCCACCAATACCCGTACACTGCTCATCGCTCACTCCTGCATGAGGTTCACGCCGATCCTTCATGACCGGCACGACCAGCCTACCTCTACACTCGATACGTTAGCAAAAGTCGACGTGCCAGGTGTAGTGCGATGGGTCGCGTCCCGTCCTACTGGGCGGGTGTGGCGCCGCTGTGGGCCGCCTCGTAGATTTGGTGGCTAAACTGGTTCTCCTGTTGATTGATGGCTTTTGCGTCGGCCGGACTTAAGGTCCCTCCATCGGCCTGCTCGTCGGCAGCGGTTTGCTGCTGGATCGCGGCAAGTTGTGAAGACAACTGCTTGGCTTGATCGCCGCTCAGGTTCCCAGCCTTCTCGTCCAACGCGATGCGGCCTGCTTCCAGGGCTTCACGCGCGCCGGCCCGGGTCACATCCGGAGCGGACGGCGGAGTCGCGCCGTTGTGGGCATCGCTGTAAATTGTCTGGCTCAACTGGCTCTGCGACTGCTGGATAGCCTGTGCATCGGTGGACGAAAGCGCGCCCCCGTCGGATTGGCGGTCCGCCACGATCTGGCTGTGGATGGACGATACCTGGCCATAGAGCTGCTGGGCTTGATCGCTGGTGAGATTGCCGTTATCCGCGTTCGCTGCGACGCGTCCGGTGAGAGCGGCCTCGCGCAACGCCGCTGGGCTGAGTTGCAGGCTGTCCGCCCCTTCGTCGGATGACTGCACGCCGTTGGCGG
>JBEKUO010000545.1:0-5339 GCA_049514955.1 Bryobacteraceae bacterium
TGAAGATCTCCGCCGGGTGCGCGTTGTACCAGAGAAAGCCCAGGCTGGCTCCGGTCATCGAGCCGCAAAAAATGGTCAGCTCCGAGGTGCGCGCGTTTCTAGCGATCTGCAGATACTCGGCCAGCGTGGCATGGCCGCCGGCGTAGGTCAGCACGGTCAGCGCGCCCGAAGCGATCACCATCAGGCCGATGGCCAGGCCGTCCAGACCATCGGTCAGGTTCACCGCGTTCGAGGCTCCCACGATCACCACGGCGACAAAGATAAAGAACGGCAGCACGCCGATCGCATAGGTCCAGGGGCTGCCCAGCAGGGAAGAGATCAGCAGTGTGGGCCGGAACTGCTTCACAAAAGGGACGTTCATGACGGTGGAATAGCTCCCGAAAGTGCGCATGAACATGAGTAAAGCGGCCACGAAAAAAGCCAGCCCAACTTGGTAGAGCATCTTGCGCCGCGCGGTCAGGCCCAGGTTGCGGTGTTTGGCAACCTTGGCGAAATCGTCCATGAAACCGACCGCGCCATAGGCCACCAGCGTAAACATGGCGACCCAAACGTACGCGTTGCTCAGGTCCGCCCACAAAAGCGTGGGGATGACGATCGAGATGATAATGAGCACGCCGCCCATAGTGGGTGTGCCCGCTTTCTTCTGGTGCGATTTAGGCCCTTCTTCGCGGATATATTGGCCGATCTGGAACTGCCGGAGCTTGTGAATGAGCCAGGGGCCCAGGACGATGCAGAGGAACAGCGCGGTCAGGCTGGAGAAGGCGGTCCGGGACGTTACGTAGCGGAAGACGCGGAAAGGCGAGACGAACGGCGAGAGCTTTTCGTAGAGCAGGAAGTACAGCATGGTTACGCCAGGACTTTCTCCATCGCCCGTTCGATCGCGACGCCGCGCGAGCCTTTGAACTAAATGGCATCGCCCGGAGCTGCCATCTGCCGCACGAATTCGCCAGCTTCCGCCGGGTTTTCGAAAAAGTGAACGGCGTCGGGCGGCATTCCCGCGCGTACGGCCTCTTCCGCCATGAAGCGCGCCGCGCCGTGCACGGCGATGAGCGCATCGATGCCGCTTTCCGCCAGGCAGCGCCCGGCCTGCCGGTGCAGGAATTCAGCGGCATGGCCCAGTTCGAGCATCTCGCCCAGAACCGCGATATGGCGCCGCGCAGGCGTGGCCCGCAGCACTTCCAGCATGGCGCGCACGGCTTCGGGATTGGAGTTGTAACAGTCGTTCCAGATGGTTATGCCGTTATGCTCCAGGCGCTCGCCGCGCATCTTGCCGATGGTGAAGCTGGCGGCGGCATCGCGCAGTCGCTCCAGAGGGATTTCAAGGGCGCGCGCCACAGCCATGCCTGCCAGCAGGTTGAGCACCCCGTGTCTGCCGGCCAACGAAGTGTGAAAATCGACGCCTTCTACGCGAAAGTGAGTGCCGTCCGGTCCGAAGGCGATGTCGTCGGCGCGCACATCCGCACCGGCCGCGAGGCCAAATGTGATTACGGGGCCGGAGTGGATCTCGCGGAAACGCAGCACGCGCGAATCGTCGGCGTTGAGCACGGCGACGCCGCGCTCCGGGTCGAGCGCTTCAATCAACTCCCGCTTGGCGAGCGCCACGCCATCGATCGAATCGAAGGCTTCCACATGCGCGTATCCGACGTTGGTCACTACGCCGATATCAGGCCGGGCGATCGCCGCCAGCGCCCGAATCTCGCCCGCATGATTCATCCCCATTTCAAGCACGCTCACGCGCGATTCATCCGGCAGGCGCAGCAGGGAAAGCGGCACGCCGACGTGGTTGTTCCAGTTGCCTACAGTCTTGCCAACCGGAAGTTCCGCGGAGAGCAGGTGCGCGATGGCATCCTTGGTGGTGGTTTTGCCGGCGCTGCCGGTGACGCCGACGATGCGGCCACCCCAATGCCGGCGGGCCCAGGCAGCCAGATTTTGGAGGGCAGTTAGCGTATCCGCAACGGCGATAACCCGGGGGACGCCGGCAGGAGTGCCGGCGGGCAGGCAGGAGTGCCTGCGCCACGCAGCTTCCACCACAACTCCGGCGGCGCCTTTGTCGAGGGCCGCAGTCACGAAATCGTGCCCGTCGTAATTTGGGCCGCGCAAAGCGAAAAACAGATCACCCGGCGCAAGGGTCCGCGTATCCACGCTCCACCCGGTCACGTGGCGCACGCTCTCAGCGTGCCGCACCGGCACTCCTGCCGGCGCAGAATCCGTGGGGCAGGCGCTTTCGCCTGCCAACCCCTCCGCGCCCAACACGCGCGCGATCGTGCTGAGTCCCAGGATCATTTCGGCTCCCGACGGTAACCGAAACCTCGAAGCACTCCGCGGGCCACTTCGCGATCGTCGAAATCAATCGTTTTGTCTTTCAGGACCTGATAAGGTTCATGTCCCTTTCCGGCAAGAATTACAATATCCCCCGGACGCGCTTCCTTGATCGCGCGGGCGATGGCGGTGGCGCGGTCCGGCTCGACGATGTGCGTGACGTCGGTGCGCCGTATGCCCACTAGCGCGTCGTTCATAATGGCCAGCGGATCTTCCGAGCGCGGGTTATCGCTGGTCAGCACGACCAGGTCGCTGTTTTCGGCGGCCACCTGCCCCATCAGCGGACGCTTGGAGCGGTCGCGATCGCCCCCGCATCCGAATAAAGTAATGATGCGCCTCGGCTCCAGCCCGCGCGCCACCGCGATAGAGTTCCGCAGCGCGTCGTCGGTGTGCGCGTAATCCACCACCACCCCGAATGGCTGCCCTTCGTCGATCCGCTCGAAGCGCCCGGGCACGGCGCGGCATTGCGCGACGCCCTCCGCGATGGTCTCGGGCGCCAAGCCGTAACTCAGACCGGCGCAGCACGCCGCCAGGATGTTGTACACGTTGATCTTGCCCAGCAGCGGCGATTCCACCGTGAAGCGGACCTTGGGGCCGTGCACTTCGAAGCGCAGTCCTTGCAGGTTGGAGGAGATATGCCGGGCGCGCACGGTGGCGCCCTGCCCCAAACCGAACCACAGCACTTCAGTGCCGGGCGCGAGCGTCACGCGGCGGCACCATTCGTCATCGCGGTTCAGCACGGCCCAGCAGGGCGGGGGCGCTCCGACGCCCGAAAAGAGCAGTTGCTTGGCCGCGAAGTAATCCTCCATCGTGTGGTGGAAATCCAGATGGTCGCGCGTGAGGTTGGTGAAGATGGCGGTGTGGAACCGCAGGCCGTAAACCCGGCCCAGCGCCAGCGCGTGCGAAGACACTTCCATGACCGCATGCGTGCCGCCTTCCTTTTCCAGATCCGCCAGCAGACGATTCAAATCGAGCGATTCCGGGGTGGTATTCACGGCCGGCAGGACGCGCCCCGCCAGATGGTATTCGATGGTCCCGACCAACGCCGTAGTCTTACCGGCGGCGCGCAGAATGGATTCGATCAAGAAGGATGTGGTCGTTTTGCCGTTTGTGCCGGTGATGCCGGTAAGGGCGATGCGCTCGTCCGGCTGGCGATAGAAATTGCGCGCTGCCAGCGCCAGGGCTTGCCGGCCGTGCGCCACTTCAATCCATGGTGCAGCGAAGCCATCCGGAGCGGAGGACTCGCTGGCCACCGCCACGGAGCCGCGCTCCACGGCATTCCGCGCGAATTGCCGGCCGTCTGTGCGGCTACCCGCGAAAGCGAAGAACAGGAAGCCGGGTTTCACACGCCGGGAGTCGTAGTCCAGGCCTTCCAGGCGGATTTGGGAAAGCTGCGGCGAAAGAGGCGCTTTCAGCCGAACCCCCGCCAATATCTCGCCCAAGGTCATCTGAGCAATTCGACTCGAATCCTTTCTCCGGCGCGCAGAGCAGCGCCAGGTGGCGGGTGTTGGGCGCGGACGATGCCGATGCCCACAGTCAGCACCGGCACTCCTTGCGCCTGAGATAGCGCCAGAACCGCCCGCTTGGACAAACCTATAAAGTTGGGCGTGGTGGGGCAGGCGCTTCCGCCTGCCAACCCATTCTCATGTGTTGGCGTGGTGGGGCAGGCGCTTCCGCCTGCCAACCCATTCTCACGTGGTGCCTGGGAGGCGCGCTGCGCAGGTGGCGCGGGAGCCGTCACTTCGGAAACTTGCTTTACAGCCGCCCCTGCCGCCGGCCCGCGGCCGGGCTGCCCGGAGATCGCCTCTTCCAAAATGCTCGGCTCGTTGGAGCCGAGATCCGCAATGGCTACGTCATCCAGATCCGCCGGTTTTTCTGGCGTGTCCGGCTTGGCGTCCGGCAAATCTTTGGGCACGTCCAGCACGCGCAACGCTTCCCCGGCGATTACCCGAAACACCGGCGCCGCGACGGCGCCCCCGAAGCCGGAGCTTCCGTGCGTTCCATTCAGCGTCACTACTACCACGATAGCGGGATTCGTTACCGGCGCAAAACCCATGAACGAGGCGTTGTAACTGTGGGTATAGTGGCGCGTGGCGAAGTCGTAGATCTGGGCGGACCCGGTCTTGCCGCCTACCGAATATCCATCCAGCTTCGCTTTTTTTCCCGTACCGTAGAGCACCACGCCTTCCATCATCTGGCGCATGGTAATGACAGTCGCAGGCTGCAAGATACGGCGCGCCGCAACAGCCGGCGCGGCTGTCTGACCCTTCTGCAGGATCAGTCGCGGCGCGACCAGCAGACCGCCGTTGGCCACCACCGCGCAAGCCTGGGCGAGTTGCAGCGTAGTGACGCCCACTTCGTGCCCCATGGCCACCGAACTCAGCGATGTCGCGCCCCAGCGCGAGAGCTTGCGCACCATCCCCGGTGACTCGGCCGGCAGCGGCAGCCCAGTGCGTGTTCCGAAGCCGAAGCGCCGGACATATTCATACAGATTGTTCTGCCCCACGCGTATCCCGATCTGTATGGCGCCGATGTTGCTGGATTTGGCGAGCACCATCGCCATCGGGATGGTGCCGTAGCCATGATGCGCTTCGTGTATGGTGCGGCCGAACAGTGTGATGGTCCCGTTGCCGCAGTTGATCATGGTATCCGGACGCAAGTTGGTGGTCTCCAGCGCCGCGGAGAGTGTGATGACTTTAAAAACCGATCCCGGCTCGAATGGCACCGAGACTGCATGGTTGAACCGCACCGAAGCGCTTTCGCCGCGCGCCGGCGGCTGATTGGGATCGAACGGCGGATAACTGGCCATCGCCAGCACGTCTCCGTGGTATGGGTCCAGCGCCACCACGCTGCCGCTCTCCGCATGGGCATCCAGGACCGCGCGCGCGATCTCGATCTCCGCCGGGAACTGGATGCGCTCGTCGATGCTGATCGTCAGCGAGGTTCCTGGGCGCGGTTCTTCCTCCAGTTGGGAATCGATGCCGCGGCCCTTGGCGTCGGTGAGCACGCGCATGGCGCCG
>JBEKUO010000546.1:0-5323 GCA_049514955.1 Bryobacteraceae bacterium
AACATGATCCACGGCGGAGATCAGTTGGCGCAATCGCTGTGGGCCTATTCGAGCGGCGGCTTATGGGGCGCCGGGTTGGGCTTGGGCGATCCGGCGCTGGTGCCCGCCGCGCATACGGACTTGATCCTTTCGGCGCTGGGCGAGGAATGGGGATTCCTGGGACTGGCGGCGGTGTTTGTGCTTTATGCATTCATCCTGTACCGGTCGGCGCGGATTGCCTTGCGCGCGCGCAGCGATTACGAGTTCTTTCTGGCGGCGGGCCTGATGGTGGCGATGGCGCTGCAACTCCTGCTGATAGCCGGCGGGTCGCTCGGAGTACTGCCGCTTTCGGGAGTCGTCACACCGTTCCTGTGTTACGGCCGGTCGTCGATGCTGGCGAATTTCCTGATGTTCGCCATGCTGCTATCGATCTCCAGCCGCGGCGGCGATGCGAAGAGGAACGCGCCGTTCCGCCCGGCGCTACGGGCCGCGGGCCTGGCGCTGGGAGCGCTGGCCCTGCTTATCGCCGGCAAAGCCGCCTGGGTGCAGGTGGTGCACAGCGATGCCATCATGGGCATGGGCACGCTGGTGGTGCAGGCGGATGGCGCGCGGCGCTACCAATACAACCCGCGCTTCCAGGAGGTCATGAAGGATGTTCCAAAGGGCAGCATCTACGACCGCAACGGGATTCCGCTGGCCACCAGCACCTGGGATGAACTGGAGTCGCACCGCGGGCAATACAAGGAGATGGGGATCGATATCGACAAGGCCTGCTCGCGCACCGAGAGCCGCCACTATCCGTTCGGCGGCTTGACCTTCGACGTTCTGGGCGATCTGCGGACGCGCATACGCTGGGGCGCCAGCAACACATCGTTCGTGGAGCGCGACTCGGCGACTCGGCTGCGCGGCTTCGACGACCATCCCACGCTGGTGACTGTCAAGAATCCGAAGACGGGCGTCACAACGAAGGTCGTGCGCTACGACTTGCGGGAGTTGGTTCCGCTGGTGCGGCATCGTTACGATACCCAGAATCCCGCGGTACGGCGGATCTTGGACCGGCCGCGTAACATCGCCATGTCGATCGATGCGCGCTTACAGGCGAAGGCGGGCGAGATCCTGAAGAGCGCGTTGCAGAAGGCCGGTCAGGATAAAGGCGCCATCGTAGTGTTGGATCCTTCGAACGGAGACCTGCTCGCCGCTGTAAGCTATCCGCTGCCGCCGACCGGCCCCGGGGATACCACTACGCCGGAAGAGCCTCCCGCCGATGCGGCCAATCCGTACTTGGATCGCGCGCGCTACGGTCTGTATCCGCCCGGTTCTACTTTCAAGATTGTCACGGCGATGGCGGCGCTGCGCACGAAACCCGAACTCGCCAAGCAGACCTACGAGTGCATTCGCCTGCCGGACGGACGGGTTGGCAACTTCATCAAAGGCTCGAACCGCCCCATTCGCGACGACGTTGAGGATAAGGCTCCGCACGGAACCATCGACATGGAACGGGCCGTGATTGTTTCGTGCAACGCTTACTTCGCGCAGCTCGGCTTTTACAACGTCGGCGCCAAGAATTTGTTCGAGACCGGCAGCCTGCTGGGTATCTCGATGGGTGCTCCGAACACGCAGCAGCAACTGCGCAAGTCGCTGCCGCAATCGTCCTATGGGCAAGGGCAAGTGGTGGCTTCGCCGTTCCAGATGGCGCGCGTGGCGGCGACGATCGCCAACGGCGGCCAGATGCCGCAGGGACGTTGGATCACCGATGAAAGCAACGACCGCACGCAGGCGGCCAAGGAAGTGATCGGCTCGGATGTGGCGGCCACCTTGGGCGGCTACATGCGCAAAGTGGTGACGGAAGGCACGGGCAAACGCGCGGCCGATGCGCCCGTGCCTATCGCCGGAAAGACGGGTACAGCGGAGATGGCCGGCGCACAATCGCACGCCTGGTTCATCGGGTTTGCGCCGGCAACAGAAAGCGATGCTGCGTCTTCCAAGCAAATCGCGTTTGCGGTGCTGATCGAGAACGGCCAGTATGGCGGCACCTATGCGGCTCCGGCGGGCGCGGAGCTGGTGGCGGCCGCGAAGAAGCTGGGACTTATCGGGACGGAGAAACAGCCATGAGTTTCCTTTCGGAAGTGGAGAAAGCCATCGACCGGGCGTTCCGCAAAGGCACCGAGCGGGCGCTCGGGCACGCCGAGTCGGACGAACTGCTGCTGGTGCATCGCGCCATCCTGGAAGAGATCGAAGGCAAGATACAAACGGTGCAGCGGGGCAAGCGCATGCTGCCCTACAACTATCTGCGGGTGCGGCTGGTTTCGCCGGATGCGGAGCGGCGCGCGCTGTTTCAGATGGCCTTCGGACAGGAGCGGCGGTTGGAGGCCGATATCCGCGAACGCTTGAAGAGCGCGGGCTGCGACCTTCCCACAGGCTTCGCGGTGGATGTGGAGACGGCCGCGGAAGGCGCCAAGGGCTTCGAGATCGAGTACGCCATTCGCGAGGCGCCGACGCAGACGGTGGCGCTCAAGGCCCCTGCTACGCCCGCGCGGGTGGTTGTGGTCCTGGGCAAGGCCACCCCGGCAACTTACACCCTGGAGAAGCCGCGCACGAATATCGGCCGCATGCGCGAGCTCACTGACAGCCAGCAGCGCATCGTCCGCCGTAACGACGTGGTCTTCGACGAGGGCGCCGATGAGGCCAATGCCACCGTCTCGCGGGCGCACGCGCACATTCTCTTCGAGGCCGCGGAGGGCCAGTATCGCATCTGCGACGACGAAAGCGAATATGGCACGCGTATCTTTCGCGACGGCAGATCGATCGAACTGCCGGCAGGCAACCGGCGCGGCGAGCGGCTGCGCGCGGGCGATGAGATCTTCCTGGGAAGAGCTTGCTTGCGGTTCGAGCAGTAGTGCGCGGTCGTTTGGTAAAATCGTCGCCTATGGGCAAACCTGTTGTGCATTTTGAAATCGGCTGCCGGGATAAAGGCAAGACCGAGGCGTTTTATTCCAAGCTGTTCGATTGGCAGATGGCGGCCATGGGACCGGCTTCGATGATCGACACCGGCGCGGGCGCAGGCATCCAAGGCCACATGACGGAACTCGGCCACGAACCGTTCCACTACACGATCTTCTACGTGCAGGTGGACGATGTGCAGGCTGCGCTGAACAAGGCGACAGAGTTGGGCGGCAAGACGCTCGTGCCGCCGGTTAATATACCGACGGGGAGCTTCGCTTGGTTCGCAGATCCGGAGGGAAACACCGTCGGGCTTTGGAAGCCTAAGTAAGATCCGTGGCGCATGCTTTAGCATGCCGCCGTGGGCTTTCGCCCACGTTCTGGGCCTCGGCCCACGAGCCGGACAGAGCGAGCGGAAGCCCGCTCCAGCAAGCTGAGAGCTTGCGCCACTACTGCCAGTTGAGAATTACTTTGCCGGATTTGCCGCTGGCCATTACTTCGAAGCCCTGCTGGAACTCCGTGTAAGGGAAGCGGTGTGTGATCACCGGGCTGATGTCCAAGCCGGACTGCAGCATCACACTCATCTTGTACCAGGTCTCGTACATCTCGCGGCCGTAGATGCCTTTGATGGTCAACATATTGAAGACGACCGTGCGCCAGTCGATGGCCATCTCGGCATCCGGGATGCCCAGCATCGCGATTTTGGCGCCGTGACTCATGTTGGCCAGCATGTCCCGGAAGGCTGCCGCGTTGCCCGACATCTCCAGGCCCACGTCGAAGCCCTCCGTCATACCGAGGTTCTTCTGCACTTCGGGCAGCGTGTGCTCCCGGATGTTCAGAGCGACGCTGACGCCCATTTTGCGCGCCAGCGAGAGCCGGTACTCGTTGACGTCGGTGATCACCACGTAGCGTGCGCCCGCATGGCGAACGACCGCAGCGGCCATGATCCCGATGGGACCCGCGCCGGTGACTAGCACATCTTCACCAAGCACCGGAAACGAGAGCGCAGTGTGGACGGCATTGCCGAAGGGGTCGAAGATGGCGGCGACATCGCGGTCGATGCCGTCGTGGTGGCGCCAGATATTGGTCATGGGCAGCGCGATGTATTCGGCGAAAGCTCCGGGGCGGTTCACGCCGACACCCAGCGTGTGGGCACAGAGATGGCGCCGGCCGGCCAGGCAGTTGCGGCAGCGTCCACAGACCACGTGGCCTTCGCCGCTGACGATATCGCCGGGATAGAAATCGGCCACGTTGGAACCGGTCTCGGCGATTTCTCCCACGAACTCGTGCCCGATCACCATGGGCACGGGAATGGTCTTGCGCGCCCAATCGTCCCACTTATAAATGTGGACGTCGGTGCCGCAAATGCCCGCGCGGTGCACGCGAATGAGGACATCGTTGATGCCGATGCTGGGCTTCTCGACGTCTTCGAGCCACAGGCCGGCCTCGCTCTTACTCTTGACCAGTGCTTTCATCCGATTCTCTTGGTGAAAGCCTACTGTAACAGGGCGGCGGGTCCTCGGTCACTTCTTCGGATGGAATTCGGCGCGCGGGGAATGCGCGACGAGGACGCGCCCCTCGTCGGGGTTAACCTGGTCGAAGTCCAGAACCCAGACCGAGCTGCTGTTCTCGACAATGCGCGCCCGTAAGTAATAAGTCTGGCCGGGTTCCGCGGTAAGGCTGCTGGCCGCGACCATCGGAGACGTCGAGGTCAACCAAAATGGGCGAGATTGCCAATCGACGCAGAGGTGGCGCTCACCGGGATCCACGGGAAACGAGAAATGCGAGGTACCTCGATCAGCGCCGGCCCACGCGCCGTCCAGACCGACTCTGACCGTGGGCCTGCCGAGTTCGTTTGGAGCGTGGTCGAATTCTTCGATCACGTAGACGAGGGCCTTTCCCGATTCTGGCCCGGGAAGGTTCGCCTCGAGTCCAACCGATTTCACACTGAACTTGATTTGATCCGGACCACAGGCTGTCTTCAACGCCGTAGACGAAGCGCTGTCTGCGAGTAGAACTGTCGAGGAAAGCAACAGAAGTGCGATTGAGATTCTCATAATCGTTTTCGCCTGCACTTGATACAGACGCTGGAAGGCCGGTGGCAGTTACTGAATCTCGGGTATTAGACCACGGCGCGGAAGCGGTGCTCCGGGACGGGCGGAGCGGGCTGGAAGGCCTGCTGACGCAGGATGCGTACGACTGCGGGAAGATCGGCGGCGGCGCGGGCGACCGCTTCTTCCAGCACCGCCGGCAGGGCGCGCGCGCGCAAGTTCACGACCAGTTCATGGCGCCGGGCGGGCGATGCTAGCAGGTCTCCTTCGATGGATGGCTGGTCTCCGTTGCGGCAGATGCCGGCCCGGATGTAGCCGCTGGGAGCGCGATCGAAGATCTTCAGATGGACGAT
>JBEKUO010000547.1:0-5318 GCA_049514955.1 Bryobacteraceae bacterium
AACCGTGTCGTTAGATTTCACCAGTGACCGCAAGCTCCTTCTGGCGGCGCTCGCACGCCTGCAGCCGCATCCACCGGAAGGCGTGCATTCCACCACCATGTGCCCCACGCTCGGCCCGTCCGAGGCATACCTTATCGTGCGGCATCTGGACATCGCGATCGAAGACGCGGCTGTGGACGAAGCCGTCGGCTGCAATTGTCTCCAGCAGCCTCCGGATCCGGCGTGTATCTTCGATCAGCGCGGGGTGGTGCAGAGTGCGGCGCAGAGCGTGTGGCAACAATACGAATACCAATCCACCAACGCACTGGATGCACTCCTCATTGTAGTCCGCCACCTGGCTGCAGCGCCGGGCAGACGCGTTTTGGTGCAGTTCTCTCCCGGCTTCCCGACAGGCGGGATGGAGGAACGGACCAGCGCCCTGACCGACGCTGCGCTGCGCGCCAACATCAGGATCAGCGCAGTGAATTCCGAGGGCCTGGTGACCGGCCGCACCGAGATGCGCAAACTGTTCCTGCTCTCAGAATTTATGGCCGCGGCCGCGAAATCCACCGGTGGGCAATACCTGCATGATACGAACGGCTGGGCTGGCAGTCTGCGCGCCGTGGTGGCGGTTCCCGAAGTGTCGTACGTCTTGGGGTTCTCGCCGCCTGGAGCTCCCGATGGCAAGTACCATTTGTTGAAGACGCGGATCCGCGGCAACTTTGGATACCGCGTGGAATCGCGACCGGGCTACTATGCCGCGGGCGCCACCAGCAAGCGCGAGACCGCGCAGCAGCACATCGACCGTATCGCAATGTCTGGCGCCGACATGAAGGATTTCCCGGTCACTCTGCAGGTGCAGGCCGACCCGGCTGGCGGGCAAGCGACACTGCATGTGACGATCGCGGTCGAGACCGGCGGCCTGCGATTTCCCGAAAAGGAGGGCCGCCGCTTGCAGGAGTTGACCTTTCTAACAGTGCTCCAAGACGCGGCAGGCAATTTCGTCGCGGGGAAGCAGTCCGTGATGGACCTGGAGCTGACGCCCGCGAGCCTCGCCGAGATGCAAAAGAAGGGTATCCGGGCCGCCACGTCGTTCTCTGTCAACCGACGAGGTTCCTACCGTGTGCGGGAGGTAGTCCGCGAGGTGGTGCAGGATCATATTTGGGCTTCCGCCGCGCCTATAGAGATCCGTTAGGCGGCGCCGTGCCCGGAGCGCACCGCATGAGAGAGCTGCTTCTGGCACTTCGAGGCGGAAAGTGTTGCATTCAACCGACGCGCTCGGTTCCCTGGTTTTGGCTTACCCGGACAGGCAGGAATGGTGTTTCACACGGACGGCGGGGTCGAATAATATTAGCCACAATTTCCGTCACAAGCTTGAGACGCGAACCGAACTTGCGGATTGATGAGTCGCTTGAACGCTTTCGGACCGCTCTGGAGGCCAGCATCTTGAGCACACGGTACTTAGGAGGCACCAGCGCGTTTAATGTGGCGCCGGCCTATCTGCGCAAGAAGAGGGGTGACGAAGGCTTCCCGTGCGAGGCCGTGGTGAAGACTTCGTGCGCAGGAAACTAAAGCGCAATTGAGACCTTTTTATGGTAATATCTAAACGTGCGGGAAATCCGGATCACGCCCTCCCCTAAAACCGCCCACCAAATTTCAGACATTCAGGGCTTAACACCAACCCATAGTGGTGCTATAATAAGGGCATGATCAAACAAGTTCTGATTTCTTTCGCCGTTCTGGCCCTTTCCGTGGCCAGCGCGGAGACCTTCAAGGTCACGCTCATTCAGCCCTCCGTCGTTAAGGGCACGGAATTGAAGGCTGGTGACTACCAGCTCAACCTGAAGGATAACGCCGTAACCATCGTCAAAGGCAAACAGAAAGTCGAAGTAACCGCCAAAGTGGAAAACGCCGACAAGAAGTTCGACCGCACCAGGATTCTCTACAACGAGAACAAGGGCAAGTTCTCGATCCAGGAAATCGAATTGGGCGGCACCAAGACCAAGGTCCTTTTCGACTCCGGCGTTCAGTCCGGCGGTGGCGAGTAACGTTTAAGGAACCAGCGTCAATACATCTTTTGCTGCAACCTTCCGGAACTGCATAGGAAAGCTCTGGGCGTTATAGTAACGCTCCCACTGGTCCTTGTAATGGCGCGACAGGACCTGGCCTGACTGGCCCGTGGTTCCCTCCAGCAGGGAATGATCCCAGTCGGACAGGTCCGCATCGAGCCGCATGGAAGGTCCCAGATCGGTGGTGAGTTGTTTCACGGTGGTGGGAGAACCGCTCATGGGGACCGGACCGATGTCGAAGAACCCCGCCACCAGCGGCAGATGACGCCCTACCGGATTGGCCAGCAATAACTGTGCATACTTGCCGTAGATCCAACGGCTCGGATCGCGGCCCTGTGTCCGCCGGCCCTCCTCCAAGCCCTGCGCGAGACACCGCAGGAGGGTCTCGTCCCAATCGTCGAACCAGTCCGCCGGCCGTGTGCGCAGCAGCTTCTCGACCATCGCGGCAGCCATCTGGTACCGATACTTGGCGCCCCACCCCGGCGCGGCGCGTTCCGCCACCGCCTCCCGCAAGTGCTGATACGACAACGTCGCCACCATCGGCGCCGCCTCGTCTTTCTCCATCTGCCCATTCCATCCGCGCAGCACCCGCACCGCGCTCTCCATGGCGGCGTGCTCCGCCTTGTGCTGGTCGTATGCCGCCACGATTGTCTGCGCCAGATATTGAAAGAAGCTCGAATACACGTCCTTCTGCACCGTCAGCATTTCCTCCGCGCGCCAGCCGTTCCGTGCCGTCAGCAGATCCCTGATCTGCTGCGACCGGTAAGGCGAAGCGAAGTTGCCGTTCACCGCGTAAGTATAGTCCGGCGGAAACGGGTTCTGATTCGCCGTCACAATAATCCCTTGCGGCGGATTATAGAATGACGGCAACTGATCGAACGGGATGAAGCCTTGCCACTCATAATCGCCCGATGACCCATCCACCGGTACATCGCCCGTATACGTCTTGCGAATCGGCAACAAGCCGGTGGCGTGATAGCCTATGTTGCCGTCCACATCGGCGTACACGAAGTTCTGCGCCGGTCCCGGGAAGCGCGCCAGCGCCGCTGTAAACTCCTGCCAGTTGCGCGCTTTATCTATCTCGGGAAATGGAAATTGGAAGGCGCGCGGTTCGGCAGCCGCCCAGCGTAGCGCCAGGCTTTCCTTCGCATCGTTAATGTAGAGCGGCCCATGCCGCGTCACCCATAGCGGCATCTCCACCGCTGCAGCGCCCTTCACCTGGATGATCTCCCGCTCCTGGCGGGCCTGCTCCCACTGGCCGCGATAAAGATAACGCCCGGTGGCCGCATCGAATTTCTCGATGTAGAGATCCTGAACGTCGAAGTGCAGGTTGGTCACGCCCCATGCGATGCGCTCGTTGTGGCCCACGATCACCGACGGAGCGCCCGGCAGACACACGCCGGATACGTTCAGCCCCGGCGCTTGCAGATGCACCATGTACCATATGCCCGGAATCGAGTACTGCAGATGCATGTCGTTCGCCAGCAGCGGCTTTCCCGTGGCCGTATGCGCGCCGCTCAGGACCCAGTTATTCGAGCCGGGCTGCGCCTCGTTGCCGCTACGCGCTGGAAATAGGAAATCCACCTTCGCCCGGTCGCCCACCGCCAGCATGTCGCGCTTCAGTATCTCGTCCTTCCACGAGGTGGTCAGGTCGCGATACATGTGCAGGCCGATCAGAATCGTATCCACCACGCTCCACGGCCGCGGCTGATACCCCAGCAGCGTAAATTCCACTGGCAAAGCGTGCAGGTGCGTCTCGATGAAGAAGTTCACGCCGCGCGCGTAGGCCGCCAGCGGTGCGCGGTCCTTCGCCGGCAGCGCCCCGTACGCCTCTTCGGCCATCCGGCGCATGCGCAGCCTGCGCGAATCCCGGTCGAGCTCCAGCGCCGCCGGTCCCACGATCTCCGCCAGATTCCCGCCCGCCAGGCGTCTTAGCCCATCCATCTGGAAGAGCCGGTCCTGCGCCACTACGTAGCCCTGCGCGAAGTAGGCATCATCTTCGGTGGCCGCCGAGATGTGCGGCACCCCTAGTTCGTCGCGCGCAATCGTGACGCGTTGTGAAACCGGCGCGGCGATCGTGCCGGACGTCTGCGGCAGCGGCCGGTATGCAACCCAGTACACCGCCACGGCAAACAGCACCAGCACTATCGCGATCGCGATGTTGACGTAACGGATTACCCTGTGGCGAGGTCTGTGCGTTTGAGGCTCGACTGTAGTAGGCACGTGCCCTATTCTACAACCACGGTGGGGCAGGCGCTTCCGCCTGCCAAAGTGGGGCGGCCAATCCTGGCCGCAGCCGGCTTTTGGCCGGCCAACCCAACTCTACAACCGCTCCACGTGTATCGAGCCATCCCCCGTGTGGATCGTCAGCGTCTGCCCGCCCCCGTTCAGCTTGCCGCTGACCTCGTTCTCATGAATCGCTCCAGTCGTGGTCAGCGGCAGATCCACCGAGATGTGGCCATCGCCGGTGTGCGCCTCCACGTCCGCCGCGAAACCCTCCGGCAGCCGTAGCGTCACCCTGCCATCGCCCGTGTGCACCGTCCAACTGCTCGTCATGCGCGATCCCGGACGCACCTCGGCGTCGATATTGCCGTCCCCGCTGCGCAGGTTCAGCCCCGCGAACTTCCCGCGCACGCGAATGTTGCCGTCCCCGCTGGACGCCTCCAGCGCGCCATCGAAGTCCTCGCCTTCAATATTGCCGTCATGCGTATCCAGCCTGGTCGGGCCCCGCAGGCTGTCCGCCCGTATGTTGCCGTCGCCGGTGTGTATCTTGGCCTTCGTTTGGCTCGGAACCTGGAGCTCGATCTTTACCCACCGGTTTCCCAGGTTGAAATGCAGCGTCGGCACCTTCACTTCGATCTCCACCAGATCGCCGCTTTGATGATCGATTACGTGCACCTCGCCAGGCCCGATCGCCCACCCGGAAGTCACCACCCGGGCATCGATCGCGCTGCCGCCGCCGGCCCGTATCGTCACGTTTGCATCGCTGGTCTCCACGCGCAGCTCGGGTGTGGCGCCAACGTTGAAGGTCTTGCTCCATTGATCCGCGAGCGCGGGATGGGTCGCCGCCGCGAACACCAGCGCCGCCCAGAACATCGGTTTGAACATAGATAAGCCCTCTCGTTCATACGCTCGGAACCGGCCGGTAGTGTCAAGGCAAAGTAGAAACTTCCGCTTCCCAGCAAAGTAGAACGTTCCGGTTGTGTGTGGCCCCGCGGGAGGGGCATGGTAATCTGGGCGTGCCGGTGAAGCGGAGACGGGCTCTGGTGG
>JBEKUO010000548.1:0-5311 GCA_049514955.1 Bryobacteraceae bacterium
GATGGTAAGACCTCCATTCGGGGCGGCTACGGTATGTTTTACGAACACACCAACGGCAACGAAGGCAATACCGAAGGCCTGGAAGGAAGCCCTCCGCTAGTGCTCACATCCACGCAATACAATATCGTCGGCTATACGAACATCGGCGGCAGCGGCGGCGTGGCGTTTCCGCTTAGCCCAAGATCGATCCCCACCCAGGCCGTGTGGCCGTATGTGCAGCAGTGGAATCTCAACATTCAGCGAGAATTGATGAAAGGAACGGTGCTCACGGTCGCTTATGTAGGCAGCAAGGGCACCCATCTCGGCTTGGAGAGCGATATCAATCAATTGGTTCCCATCACTCAGGCACAGAATCCGTATCAACCCGGCCAAACCATGACCGCTGCGGATTGCAGTAACGGCACGGCGAACGGCGTGACACCGACGGGTCCGGCCGCCATCCAGTTCAATATCGCTTGCGGCGGCGACCCCGATCCCTACCGGCCGTTCCGCGGATTTGGAGATATTACCGCGATCCAGTATGTCGCTAACTCCAATTACAACGCCCTGCAGATCTCCTTGCGCCGCCACGTGGGCAGGCTGAGTTTCGACCTGGCTTATACCTGGAGCCATTCGCTGGACGATTCCTCCGATTACGGCGACAGCAACTTCGTCAATTCCTATAACTACGCGAACAACTATGCGAGTTCCGCTTTCGATCAGCGGCATATTCTGAACTTAGGATATGTGTACGACCTCCCGCTTTTTACGGGTCCAGGCTTGATGCACAAGATACTTGGCGGGTGGCAGATCACCGGCCTCTTCACTTACCAGACGGGCACCCCCTTCAGCGTAACCGATTCGCTATATGGCGCTGGAGTCGGTAACGGTATTGGAACCGGCGCTTATCTCAATCTTGTCGGCAATCCTTATTCCGCGCCCAACGCTCCCGCCGGCCTACCCGGCGTGTTCGGACCTCTGCTCTACAATCCGGCCGCCTTCGCCGCACCGGAAGGCCTCACATTCGGAACGGCTCCGCGGAACGTGCTGAATAACCCGTCGCGCTGGAATCTCGATTCTGGCCTGTTCAAGCAATTCGCGTTCACGGAACACAAGACGTTGGAGTTCCGCGCCGAGGGGTTCAACGTCCTCAACCACACACAGTGGCTTCCGCTCGGCGGCAACAACAGCACGGGCAATAGTTCCACGAGCTGTTTCGCCGGGCCCAACAACTCGGCCGGCGACCCGAGTTGCCTCGCGAACAGCGATTTCCTGCGTCCCGGCGGCGCGCACAATCCGCGCATTTTGCAATTGGGTATGAAGTTCTTGTTTTAGCAAGTCTACTTACTTGTGCGCGGATCGCCCGGTCTTAGTTTTTTGTCGTGGATCGCCGCGATAATCGTGTCAGGTACGGCGGCGTGCTTTACCTGAGTAAGTCGTGCCGCCCGGGCGGGAATCACGCCGGCTGCGCGGCGATGGTTTTGCGCCGCCGCGCCCCTTCGGTGGAGTTCGACCTACACGGTGTAGCCAGCTTCGACGGATGCTGCACGAAGGCTAGTTGCCGCCGCACCGCCTTGCGGGTTTTGCCGAGATCGAACCGCCGGTCCCGCCGCTTGGTATTCACGATGCTGCAGAGCAGTTCGGCGGGCGCGAGCGGGAAGCGCAGGTTAAGGCTCCGGCGAAATGCGCGTTCATTCTCGATCGCGCGGCGCTCCCCACGGCCCATTCTGTGATAGGGTAGAGATTCATTCCGCACTGGAGGCAAAATGGAGGCCCTTGGCCTGATCGAAACGAAGGGACTGACGGGCGCGATTGAAGCGGCCGACGCCATGGTGAAGACGGCCAACGTGGTGCTTACAGGCAAGGAATTCATCGGCGCCGGCTACGTGGTCGTGAGCGTGCGTGGAGACGTGGGCGCCGTCAAGGCCGCCACCGATGCGGGCGCCGCCGCCGCACGGCGCGTCGGGGAATTGGTCGCCGTACACGTGATTCCCCGCCCGCACGAAGAGACCGAGAAGGTGCTGCCCGGCGCCGGCCCGGTTAAAAAATCCCTCGGCTGATGCTCGAAGACAAAGACCTTGTCTCCATTCAAGAGGTCCGCACCAAGGTCGAAAAGGCCTATGCCGCCTGGCTGAAATATCGCGCTTACAGCCAGGAGCAAGTGGACGCCATCGTCGAACGCATGGCCGCCGCGGGCCGCGCCAACGCCCAACGGCTGGCCGAACTGGCGGTCGAAGAAACCGGCTACGGTAACGTCAAGGACAAGATCGCCAAGAATCTGCTGAATGCCGACCTGCTGCCGCGTAAGATGCGCGGCATGCGGACCATCGGGTTGCTCCGCGAGATTCCCGAAGAGCGCATCGTGGAATACGCCGTCCCGGTGGGCGTGGTGGCGGCTATCCTGCCCACCACCAATCCGACGTCTACGGCGATCTACAAGATCCTGATCTCGTTGAAGGCCGGGAACGCCATCGTGCTCAGCCCGCACCCGCGCGCGGTACGCTGCACCTGCGCCACGGCCGACCTGCTGTATCGCGCGGCAGTGGACGCCGGCGCGCCGGCGGACATCGTGCAGTGCCTGGGACACGCTTCGATCGACGGCACCAACGCACTGATGCGTCACGAGCGCACTGGCGTGATTTTATCGACGGGCGGCCACGGCATCGTGCGCGCGGCTTACTCCAGCGGCAAGCCCGCCTTCGGCGTGGGACCGGGCAACGTGCCGGTGATGATCGAGCGCACCGCCGACATCCCGGACGCTGTTGCCAAGGTGATCGAGGGCAAGTCGTTCGACTACGGCACGGTCTGTTCTAGCGAGCAGGCCATCGTGGTGGAGGAGGCGCTGAAAGATCGCGTGCGGGCCGAATTGAAGGCCGGCAAGGCGTACTTCTGCAATGCGGAACAGAAACAGGCGCTGGCCAAGCTGCTGGTCACGCCGAACTTCACCATCAATCCAGCATGCGTGGGGCAGGCGCCCGGCAAGATCGCCGGCATGGCTGGTTTCTCGGTGCCAGCGGAGACGTCGATCCTGGTCGTCGAGTTGGACGGCGTTGGCAAGCAGCATCCGCTTTCCATGGAGAAGCTGTCGCCGGTGCTGGCGCTCTACTGGGTGAAGGATTTCGCCGGCGGGATGAGCGTTTGCGAAAGCCTGTTGCGCTTCGGCGGGCTGGGCCACACTTGCGCGATCTATTCGAAGGACGAAGCCCGCATCCGCGAGTACGCCGCGCGCATGCCGGCGAATCGCGTACTGGTGAACACGCCTGCGCCGCAGGGTTCCACGGGCATCACCACCAACGTGTTTCCGTCCATGACGCTGGGCTGCGGGGCGGCGGCGGGAAACATCACCAGCGACAACGTCGGACCGCAGCATCTATATAATGTCAAGCGCTTGGCGTACGCCGTGCGCACGGCGGCCGAGGCGTTCCGGGTTCCGGCGGAGGCGGGCGCCAGCGCTCCGCCCGTGGCGGTCGCGGGAGCCGGCCTTGCGGCGGAAGTTGTGGACCGGTTTCTGGCGCGCCGCACCTCCGCGCCTTCCGCACAAGCACCGCCGCCGACCGCGCCAGTGCAGCCAGCCCCAGCCGCCGCCTGCGCCTGCGGAACACCAGCGTCCTCCGAACCGCCCGCGCTACCCCAGCCGCCGACCGTGGACTTCGTCTGCGAGGAGGACGTGCGCAACGCTATCAAGCAATCGCGGAAAATCTACATAGGTCCCAAGACCATCGTGACTCCATCGGCGCGCGATCTGGCCTCACCGAATGATATTCTAGTGGTGGCCCAGCGCTAAGAAGGACTAATGGACCTGAATCTGGATACGCTGAAACACGAAATTCTCGAGTACCTCGAGCATTCGGAATTCGCCATATTCCGCAGCGCTCCCGGCGGGCTGGACGGCCTGCCCATGGTGCTTTGGGATGCCGAGCGCTTCCCCGATTACCAGATGTTTCTGGACACCGCGCGGAAGACCGGCGCCAAGATGATACTGTTCGCCGCGCGCGAGTTCGCCGCCCCGGAGATCGACGAGGCGGTCGAGCAACTCGATGAGTGCGATTTGACCCGCGAAGAGCGCCGCGATCTGGAAGCCCGGCTGCGCGAGTTGCGCGTTCACGAAGGCGTGACCTGCTCGCTGGAACTGGCCTTCGACTATCACGCGCGCATGTACGTATACGAAATCCGCCCCGACTGGTATGACGAGTTTCTGAGCATCGGCGACGAGATCTCCGTAAGTCTGCCTGGGGGCGATGACGACGAGGAAGGCGACGGCTCCTTCGGCTATTTCTCGAACAACTGACGCCCGCGATGCCCATCCCGGCCCGTTGGCTGATTCCCGAAGTGAGCGCCCAGGAAGTCGAAGCCCTGGCCGTGGCCTTGCGCATCGAGCCGCCGGCCGCGCGCGTGCTGCTGGCGCGGGAAGTGCGCAATCCCGATGCGGCGCGGCGTTTCCTGCGTCCTTCGCTCGACGATTTACATCCGCCCGCGGCCCTGCGCGGCATGTCCGAGGCCGTTGAGCGGCTGCGGCGCGCCATTCAAAGCGGCGAAAAGATCCTCATTTACGGCGACTACGATGTGGATGGAACCACCTCCGTGGTCATCCTGACCAAAGCCATCGAAATGGCCGGCGGCGCGGCGTCGTTCTTTGTTCCGCACCGGCTGCGCGACGGCTACGGGATGCGTTCCGAGGTGGTGGAGAAGGCTGCGGCAGAGGGCGTCCGGCTCATCATCAGCGTGGATACAGGCATTCGCGCGGCGGAGGTGGTGCGGCGCGCCAGCGAGCTGGCCATCGATGTCATCATCACCGACCACCATCTGCCGGAAGCGGAATTGCCGGCGGCGCTCGCGGTGCTGAATCCCAATCGACCGGACTGCGCCTATCCGGACAAGAATCTGTGCGGCGTGGGCGTGGCTTTCAAACTGGTGCAGGCGCTACTCGCCTCGCTCGAATGGCCGCCGGCGAAGCTGCGCCGCGTCACCGAATCTTTTCTGAAGCTGGTGGCCATTGGTACGGTGGCCGACGTAGTGCCGCTGATGGGGGAGAACCGCATCATCGTGAAACACGGGCTGCGCGGTATGAACGCCGTGCGCAATCCGGGGCTGCGCGCGCTGTTGGACGTGGCGGGCTTCACCAACGGACGCCTGCCCTCGTCCACGGACGTGGCGTTTCGCATCGCGCCGCGCATCAACGCCGCCGGGCGCATGGATACGGCCAATGCCGTGATCGAGATGTTCCGCACGGACGATCCGGAGCGAGCGCGCGTGCTGGCGCAGCAACTGCACACGCTCAATGGCGAGCGCCGGCAGGCCGAGGCGGAAGTGATCCAGCAGATTGTCGAGGAGT
>JBEKUO010000549.1:0-5305 GCA_049514955.1 Bryobacteraceae bacterium
ACGCCGCGCAGCCGCTCGCTGGCGGATTGTTGTTCGAGCAGCGACAGCGTGACCATTTGCCGCATGTGGTGTACTTCGTTCTCGAGGCGCGCCAGGTCGCCATGGTTGCGATCGCGTGTGGTCAGCCATGTCCCGATTCCGACGCCCACGATCAGCAGCGCCGCCGACCAGGCCACTTGGAATACGGGAGCGTGCATCCATCCACGCGCGCCCCAATCGAAGAAGCGGCGGCGGGCGGGCCGGGGCGCCGCGGATTCAAGGCCCTGCCGGTACGCCTCCAGCGATTGATAGAAGCGCGATCGAAGCGCCGGGCTGGGCTGCTCCTGCTCGAGCAGGCCGAGCATTGTCCAGGTTTCGGCGAGGGCCTCGGCTTCCTGTTTGCAAGCGGCGCACTGGGCAAAGTGGTCTTCCAATTCCTCGGCCGCGGGACCGCTCAAGCCGGCCGTCAGATAGTCGGCGATCTGCTCCTTTACTTGTTCACAAGTCATGATGCCTTCTCTCCAGCCAGTTCGAAGAAGATCTGGCTGAGCGCCTTGACGGCGCGATACACGCGGACTTTCACCGCTCCCACGTCGCACGCCAGGATGTCGGCGATCTGCTCGTACTTGAGGTTCTGGAAACGGCTCAGAACCAGCACCTCGCGCTTATCCAGCGGCAGGGCCGCCAGGGCCCGGCGCAACAGGCTCAAATCCTGCCTGCGGCGCAGGATCTCGCTGGGATCAGGGTCGGCACTGGCCGGCTCGATGCGCCCGCCCTCACGTTCGGCGTCGAGCGGCGTCTCGCCTTTCCGTTTCGCGACGCCATCCAGATGCGCGTTGCGCGCGACCTGGTACATCCAGGCCGTGAACGGGTTGCCGTCCTGATAGGTGTGCCGGTATTTCAACATACGGAAAAACACGTCCTGCACCAGGTCTTCGCTCGCTTCGCGATTGCCGGTAAGGCGCTGGAAATAGCGGAACAGCGCGCGATGATGGCGTTCGAACAGCACCGCCATCTTCGCCAGATCGCCGTCCCGGACTTTCTGCATGAGCACGTTGTCGGCTCGCGTTTCCGGCATTCACACAATAATACTGGGTGGGAGGGGAAAGGTTACAGGGTTCCCAGAAGTGGGTACGGCTGTGAGCCTAGTGGGCCTGAAACGCGATCACGTAGTAGCGGGATGATCCGCCAGTACACAATAGCGGGTACACTAGCCTTATGGCGTCCAATCAGGCTCTTCGGCGCTTTTCATAGCTCTTGTTCGGCGACATTAAGATGGGAGCAGAGGAGTGGGAGGGCCCGCAGCGCAAATCTCTTCTCAACGGGTTTCTAGAGGATCTGGAGAGGTCGATATTTGCGAGCCAACGGCGCACAGTTGCTAATAAGCTGTCTCGAGGATAGCCTGGATGAGGGAGTCGTAATTCATTCCGGCGGCGGCTGCCGACTGCGCAAAGTCCTCGTCCTGCGCAAGCGATGGATTTGGATTGGCCTCGATCACGAACAGTTCCCCGTTGGGCGTGAGCCGGACGTCGAGGCGTCCGAAGCCCCGAATTTTGAGCCAGCGGTAAACATTCCGCGCAAGCTTGCGCAGACTTTTCTGCATCGCTGGCGGCAGGTCCTTCGCCGGTCCATTGGTAATGCCCCATTTCTTGCGGTACGACTCATTCCACTTGGCATGGAAAGTAGCGAACTTCGGAACGTCCTCCGGCACATGCTCGAAAAAGATTTCGCGCGGGGGAAAAACGGTGAGACGGCGAGTCCCGAGCACGCTGACATAGAGCTCCCGGCCCTCGATGTACGCCTCGATGAGCACGTCGCATTCGAACTTCTGATGAATGAACCGTATTCTCTCGATGGCCTCTCCCTCGTCCCGGACAAAGGATGCCTTGCTGATGCCATCGGAAGACTCCTCGCACACCGGCTTGACGAATGCGGGGTAGGTAAAGCGTTTAAGACTGCGGAGAGGAGAGAGACGATGGGAGACGACGAAGCGGGGCAAACGCACACGATGATATGACAGCACCTTTTTCGCCAGCGCCTTGTCTTTGCAGAGAAGCAAGGCATCCGCTCCGGAGCCGGTATAGCGCACCTTCATCAGCTCCAGCAGGGCGGGGATGTTCGGTTCGTGCGACCGGTCGTGGTGGAAGGACTCGGAGAGGTTGAACACGACATCCGGAGCGCAGGCCCTCAATCTCTCCACGATGTGGGTGACATCGTCAAAAACCGCGAGTGTCTCGACGTCGTGGCCGAGACGCTGCAGACATTGCAGCACGTCGGCTTCCGTGGGTTTCTGTTCCTGCTTCAGTGATTCGGCGGAGAAGGTCTCATGGGGGTCCCTGCGGCGCGCGACATCGAACAGGACGAGAATTTTCATCGTCAGACCGACCTTTTGAATTTGCCCGTGTACAGGTGATTCGTCACCAGCGTTGCGAGGTACGAAGCAAGCTCGAAGTGGAGGCGGACAGAGTCGCGCGGCGCCATAAGGCGAAGTTCGCGACAGCGCTCGATGATCTTGCGTACTAGCATGCTTACGATGTATTTGCGCTGGCCCGTCCATTGGACGATGGAGGCGATGAGAGCGCCGCGATGCCTTCGCATCAGCTTTACGGCTGGCTCGATTCCGGGTTCGCCCATTCCGAAGATCTGGCGCAAATCTGCATCATAGAAATCCGGAAAGTCTTCGGCGTAGAGTTTACGCCGTGCGGCATAATGGCGGGCCAGCGTGCTTCGAAGCTTGCTCGCCTCGGAGATCCGGCGCCCGCGAGTCACCGCCGGCGGACTGCCTTTCGCCTCCTGCATCAGAGTGTCTACGTACTCCAGCTTTTCGAGCGCCTTCCAACCCTGGTAGCGCCGGCGCCAGTCATCCGGTCCGGTTGCCAGCCACACGGCGAATGTCTCGGCAAAATCTTCGTCCGGATGCGCCTGCGCATACCAGTTGGGAAGATGCCGGACGAAGCTCTTGCTATAGGGTCGCGGCGTGTAGGTCTCTGGCGCATACTCGGTTTCGGGGCAGCCGAAAACGAGGTGCCAGTCTTTGCACGACGAGTACTGGTAGGCATGATCTATGGCGTGACCGCATTCATGCCGCAGAAGCATCTGGCACCAATCCGCCGTTCCTCCTTCGACTTCCAGCATCTGGTGCAGTTCCAGGGCCCTGAGCCGCGGATGGGCCAGGTAGAACGGGATGGCAATGGCGGGGACGCCCTCAGGCGAGAACCACTCGTCTCCCAGGTAGGCATCGGGCCGCAAGGATACACCACGGGCCGCGAGTTCTTCATACAACTGATCGACTCGTGGCTTCAACTCGCTCTGCTCGAGGCGCAGGCCAAGATCGCAGATACGGAGCGCAAGCAGGTCCTCATCCTTGAGCGCGTACCAGAGCGGCTCTGCGGCGACCTGCATGACTATATCGTACCGTTTGGATGTGTAGGTAAGGATCCGGCAGATACCGTTGTGGAACCGGATTTTGACAGTTTCGCCTGGGGTTCGCTTGTTGCGCAAGGGTTCCTGACCAGGCGAGCTTCGATTATGCGGTGCTACATCGGGACGGGCGACGACCCAAACGTCCTGGGGGAGCAGTTTTACGTCTTCTTCACATACGGCTCGGCCCAAGGGTGGCCGGGAAATACGGTGCGGCGTTTCACGGTTACGTCCCAGTGACCATGGCCATACCAGGAAAATCGTGCCGCCAGCGCCGTCGTCATTGCTGTACGTGGACCACGCCGTCGGCGCCGGCATGGATTTGTTCGAGGCTCTTGCCGGAATGACCTGGAGGGCATTGCCGCCAAGCGGGCCGACGCGCGATGCACGCCGGAAGATCCCACCTGGGTAAGAATCAAGTCTAGGACCTATCGCCAGATCGAGGGCAGGCGGGAGTTGTTCGAGAAAAGCAGGCGGCGACCCGGTGATGCGAGGAGGTGTCTCGTGGCTTCGCAACCGCACAGTTAAGGCTGTGACGGTGGCGACGGGTGCTTGTCGCGTCGGCCCATGAACTGATGCAGGGCGAAGGGGACTTCGTCGGGATGCGAGGCGCACCAAGCGATAATGCGCTCGAACTTGAGGGTGTCGTCGGCAATGGCGCTGATTTCCATCAGTTCGGTATCGATGATCTCCGGGTCTCGCATGTCAACTCCAGCATGGCACATCTCCGCAATGGATAGGCGTGCTTTCATCAGGAGTTCGGACAGCGGCGGGAGTGCTTCTCAAGACGCAGCGCTGCAGCGGGGCTTCAGGCGTAGAAAGGGAATGTCCGTCGGGGCTTTATCAGGATGGCGAACAAACGGCGAAGCATGGTACTCCTGGCATGGCCCTCCGTTCCTGCCTGGTCTGCTGTCGCGACTTGGCCAGCACTGAGCACGTGGTCGAGGTCACCGCAGAGTCGCTGTCCGAGGCGGTGGCGCAGCCGCTGGGGATCTTGCGCGGGGACATCTGGGTCGAGGAGATCGGCGAGGGGTTGACGGAGTTGAAGGTGCGCGTCAAGCAGCCTGCCGTCGAGCATCGGGTGCAGATGAAGGATTTCCGGAGGTGGCTGGAGTCGCAGGGGAAGACGCCGGCGGAGTACACGAGGAAAAGGAAGCTTCTGGCGTTGGCGAAAGCGGACGGACGGGAGCGATGAACTGGTGAAACCGACGTGCCGTTCCCGACGGCTCCGACTCGGCCGTCGGCCACTAGCTTCAATGGCGCGGCACGCTTTTCGCTCCACGCCGGTACAGAGAGCCTCACGCCACGACCTCTTCATAGCGGTGGCGCCACGTGATTTCTCCGGCGGACTGAAATACATTCAGCGCCTGTTCATACAGGTCTCGCGGGATTTCGATGCCACCGTCCCAACAGCCCAAGGCCTGATAGCTTCTGATGGCGGGAGCTAGGACCGCGGGAGAGATGAGAGGAAAGAACGACGCTTCGGCCGCGGCGACTTCCTCGGCGGGCGACGTTCGGACCCATTCCCTGGCACGTTCGTACGCCTTGAGGAAGGCTCGATAAGGCTCAGTCTTTTGGAACTTGCGGTCGCAGCAGAGGCTGCTGAACGCTACTGCCGGAATCGATGCTCCTACCGAGACTACTATTTCGCCCCCAACAAACGGACCCTGCAGGTGCACGTAATCCGCGGTGCCAGCGCTGAAAGCTGCTTCCATCTTTTCGGGAGTCCCGGCGTCGATAACCTTGATCTTCTTCCAGTCAGCTCCATTGTGCCCGACCGCGTACCTCAACATCACCAACGGCTGAAGCCCGTGGTCCGCAAGTAGGGTTTGTCCCTCGAGCTTTGTCCAGTCGAACGCGGATTCTGGTTGGCGGCCGAACAGGAAGAAACCATCTCGCTGGTTGA
>JBEKUO010000550.1:0-5298 GCA_049514955.1 Bryobacteraceae bacterium
ACCAGCTTAGCACGCCGCGCCCCGTGGACTCCGGCCGCGCGCGATGTTAAGAATGTGGTCATGCCAGACCCCCTCATCTTAATTGCCAGCGGCGATCTGCGTTTGGCTGCCAACCAGAAATGCTGGCCGGCGCAGGCGCGCGTCGAGAATTCCGTTATGCAGGCTATCTGCGGCTT
Organism: Bryobacteraceae bacterium; assembly: GCA_049514955.1. Classification (GTDB taxonomy): domain Bacteria; phylum Acidobacteriota; class Terriglobia; order Bryobacterales; family Bryobacteraceae; genus Bog-159. The sequence continues at coordinate 177 of JBEKUO010000550.1, forward strand.
GGGCCACGCCGTCGATCGTGGCCACGAATGCGACCCCGCCAAAGGTCACGGCTTCATCGATAGCCAAAAACGCGGAATGGAAGTGTTCCGCGACATCCCGCCGGAGGCGCCGCTGGTGGTGGTCGAGGCGGTCTGGCAGTATAGCCACCACATCCTGCACGGCCTCTTCACCCATCGCGGGCCGATCCTCACAGTGGCGAATTGGAGCGGTGAATGGCCCGGCCTGGTCGGACTCCTCAATCTGAACGCGTCTCTCACCAAAGCGGGCGTACCGTACAGCACGCTGTGGAGCGTGGATTTTAGGGATCGATTTTTTCTGGATGGCCTTCGTGCTTGGCTCGGGGGCCGGCCGATTCGCCACGATATGTCGCATGTGCGTCCGCTCTCCGCGTGCAAGCTACCGCCCATTGCCGAGGAAACCGGCGCGCGCCTGGCCGCCGATCTCCGCCGCGAAAAAGCCATCATGGGCGTCTTCGACGAAGGCTGCATGGGCATGTACAACGCCATCATTCCCGATGAGCTGCTGCATCCCACAGGCGTCTTCAAGGAGCGCCTGAGCCAATCGGCGCTTTATGCGGAGATGCTCTCGACCGGCAGCGAAGAAGCGCGGGCCGTGCGCCATTGGCTCGATCGCAAGGGCATGCAGTTTGCCACCGGCGGCGATCCCGAAAGCGAACTGACCGACGCCCAGATCCTCGAACAATGCAAGATGTACATCGCCGGATTGCGCATCGCCGACGATTTCGGTTGCGATGCCATCGGCATACAGTATCAGCAGGGGCTTAAGGATTTGGCGCCGGCATCGGACCTGGCCGAAGGCTTGTTCAACAACGTGGATCGCCCGCCCGTCCGGGCGCGCGGCGATGGCCGCGTCCTGTATGAGAACGACGCCCTGCCGCACTTCAACGAAGTCGACGAGTGCGCCGGACTCGATGCGCTGGCCACCAACCGCATTTGGAAGGCGCTGGGTTACTCGCCCGAGACTACGCTGCACGACGTGCGCTATGGCGAGTCCTACCCGGTCGAAGGCGCCGACGAATTCGTCTGGGTCTTCGAGATTTCCGGCGCCGCGCCGCCCGCGCATTTCATAGGCGGCTACGCAGGCGCCAGCAGCGAGCGCCAGCCGCCTATGTATTTCCGGTTGGGCGGCGGTAGTCTCAAGGGCATCAGTAAGCCGGGCGAGATCGTCTGGAGCCGCGTGTTCGTGGCGAACGGCGCGCTCAAAGCGGACATCGGCCGTGCCCGGGTGGTGGAGTTGCCGCGCGCAGAAACCGAGCGCCGCTGGCGGATCACCACTCCCCAGTGGCCTATCATGCATGCCGTCACATACGGCATCACGCGCGACCAGATGATGGCGCGGCACAAATCCAACCATGTGCAGGTGGCCTACGCGCCGGATGCCACGGCCGCCAATCTCGCCCTGGCAACCAAGGCGGCCATGTTTCGCGAGATGGGGCTGGAGGTGTCGGTATGCGGCTCCCATCACGGGTTGTAAGCCAGGCGCGTGGCGCAGGCTTCAGCGAGGGTGCCGCATGGCGGGGCGAACTTCAGTTCGCTGTACAGCAAACTTCAGTTCGCTGTTGGCAGGTGGAAGCGCCTGCCCCACCTTCTTGGAATCGGCGCGCTATACTGATGGCCGTGTATACGCGCAGAAGCTGGCGTGAGAAGCTGCACAACCCCAACCTGCCGAAGGTGGTCGAAATTCCACCGAAAATGCAGAAGCGATTTGGCGCCGGCGCCATGTTGGTGCCGGACCCGCGGGAGGTCGATGCACTCATCCGAAAAGTGCCGGCCGGCAGCGTGATAACGGTATCCAAGCTCCGCGCGACGCTCGCCGCCAAATATGCGGCTGACGTAACCTGTCCACTCACGACCGGAATCTTCGTGCGGATTGCCGCCGAGGCGGCCGAGGAGGATGCGCGCGCGGGCAAGCGGAAGATTACGCCATATTGGCGCGTCGTGAAGGATGACGGCTCACTGAATCCCAAGTTCCCCGGCGGCGTACGGCGGCAAATCGAGAGGCTGCGCGAGGAAGGTCATCGCATCCTGCCAGGCAGCGGCAAGCGGCCGGCGCGTGTGGCAGGTGTCGCGCCACCCAGGGCCGGTGCGGCCTTCGGTTAAGGGCCGGATTTTTTGGCGGGAGCCTCCTCCGCCTCTGGCTTCACAAGGTACTGGACCACTACCGATATGCGGCGATTGGAGGCATCCTCGGGATCCTTCGGTTTGCGCAAGCGTTGATCGGCATAGCCTCGCACCTGTGTTACCTGCCGCGCGCCCAGCCCGTTCTCTTGCATCACCCGGCGCGCAGCGTTGGCACGATCGGCGGAAAGCTCCCAATTGCTGTAACTGCCGCTCGCGGCAAATGGCTTCGCGTCCGTGTGGCCTTCGATGGATACGGTGTTCGGAAGTTTGGCCAGTTCCTGCGCCAGCATGACCAGAATCTGTTTACCGTCGTCGCTCGGCTGCGCCACGCCGCTCGCGAAGAACGTTCCCTTCTCGGATTCCATCAGCTCGATCCGCAAGCCTTCCGCGGTGACCGTCATTTCGATCTGGTTCTTCAGCTTTTCGAAATCGGTCACTTTGCGGACGGCTTTTTGCAGCTCGTCTTTGATCTTGCCCATGTTCTCTTTGGTCAGAGTGAAGTTGTCCCCGGCCCCGGTCTGCCCGCTCCCGACCTTTTTCGAGGTGCCGGTGGGATCCTTGAAATATCCGCCAACGGCTTCCCGAATCTGCTTGCTGCTGTTGAGCAGCCAGAGGACAATGAATAGGGCCATCATGGCAGTCACGAAGTCGGCGTACGCGACTTTCCAGGCGCCCCCGTGATGACCCGCGTGAGCTGCCTTTTTCCGGATAACGATAATCGGTCGCGTTTCGGCCATGGAATCGCTACTACGCGGCGACAGCCTGCGGCTCTTTCTTGCGGCACAGCGATTCCAATTCCTGGAAAGCCGGCCGGACGTGTAACGGGGTGGCCCGCCTTCCCATCTCGACCGCCAGCATGGGCGCCAGCCCCTTGATGAAAGACGTCATCGAGACGCGGAGCACATGGTAATACGCACTCTCGTCGTCCGCCGCTCTGGACATATTGGATGCGATCGGACCCAACAGTCCGTAGCAGAGCAGGATGCCCAAAAACGTTCCCACCAGCGCCGCCGCCACCTTGTGGCCGATTTCCTCCGGGGGTCCGCCAAGAGCGCCCATGGTGATCACGACGCCAAGCACCGCCGCTACGATACCGAGACCCGGCAGCGAATCCGCCACGGTGCTCAAGGCCGACACGGGCTGGGCGGCTTCGTGATGGTGCACCTCCATGTCCAGTTCCATCATCTGGTCCATATCGAACGGCTCGACCCCTCCCGTGGTAGCGGTACGCAGCGTGTCGCAAATAAAGTTGCGGACATGGTGATCCTGCAGGATGGCGGGGAAGGTGCAAAAGATCTTACTTTTCTCTGGTTCGTCGATATCGGATTCCAGGGCTGTCAAACCCTCGCGCCGGGCGCGATTGAACAGGTCGAAAAGCATCTTCAGCGAATCCAGGTAATGTTGGCGGGTGAACGGCGATCCCCGAAAAGCTCCCAGCATGCCCTGGCCGATCTTCTTCAGAACTTCGGGCGGATTGGCGATCAACACTGTTCCCAGGGCGGCGCCGCCGATGATGACGAGCTCGGCCGGCTGCAACAGGACCAGCAGCTTTCCCTTCTCCATCAGATAGCCGCCAACCACTGCTCCAAAGACAATCAGAATGCCAATAATCGAAAACATATATATCTCATGCCACGACTATGTAGTTCCCGTGTTCACGTAGGCTGGCATCGAGCGCTTCGTCTGCCCGGCCCGCCAGCGATTCCGGCGTGTCGCCGGCGCGGACGACCGCGCCGCCCGCGTATAATGTGACCGACAGCCGGTCTCCCCACCAGGGAACTCCGGTGAGGCCGACCAGCTTCTTCAACATCTCGGCGGACTTCAAGAGTGCCGCCGCGTGGCAACCTGGCATAATCGCCAGGAACCCGTCCTGCGACCAGCGGCCAACCATGTCGTTCGGGCCAAGGTTTTTGGACAGGGTCTGCGCGGTCACATACAGGATGGCGTTCACCGCACGGCGGCCGTAAGTGCGGCGCAAAAGGTCCAGATCGGCCACGGTCATGCTGAGGACGCCAAACGGAATCGGGTTGGCCGCAAAGTCCTCGACGGCCGCCTGCAGGCGCTTCCGCATCGCTTGACGATCCGGCATCTCGGTTACGTGATCGATGGAGAGGTCCTCTCCGCAATGGCCCTGCGCATCGGCGGCGGGAAAGACCACCCGCTCCTCGAAGCTCTCCACCGCGCCGATGATGCATCCGTCCTCGTTACGCAGCGGCGCCGCCCGGACGCGCACCGGGATACGTTGCCCGCCCTTGTGGCGCAGGAAGACGTCCGTCTCCCTCGGTTGTCCGTCGTGCATGGTGTGCGATAGCGGACAAGCCACGCCGCACAGAACCGTGTTGTTCTCATCGCAGTGCATCAGCAGACCGTCCCAGCAGCGGTGGCCAACGACTTCCTGGCCCAGATAGCCCGTGAGTTTCTCGGCCTCGTTGTTCCACAGCACGATCCGGCGGTTCCGATCGACCAGGTAGACGCCGATCGGCAAGCTGTCCAGCACAGCCCGATAGATCTCCGGGGTCAGTTCCGCCGCCATCCAATGCTTCCAGCTCTATGATCGGCAGATTCGGCAGGTTTGTTCAGGCTTTGCCCGCTCGTGGCGCACGCTTCAGCGGGGGTGCCCTATGGGCCCGGCGAACTTTAGTTCGCCGCACGTCCCGGCAGGTGATATACTCTCTCAAACGAAACGCAGTTCGGCCCCGCGCCAGAGTGTGACGGAGCGTTTGGGATGCCGAGGAATGCGGCGGGCGGCGCGTGCTTGCACAAGCGCCGCCCGTTTTCGTGGCGCGCGCGTCAGCACGCCGCTGATTCAAAGCCTGGATACTGGTTGATCAAAGCCGAACATTTGAATCGAAGCCGCGACCGTCAGGGGAGCGGTTCTCGGGTGGCTAAGAACTGGTTGAAAAAATGTTGGCAGGCGGAAGCGCCTGCCCCACCTCGCTCGCCGATCTGCGTGGTGGCGCAGGCGGATCTACCTAAAACG
>JBEKUO010000551.1:0-5286 GCA_049514955.1 Bryobacteraceae bacterium
GATGCATGCCGATCAGCTAATTCGTGTGTTAATTATCGATGACGACCGCGTGGACCGGAGCCTGTACAGACAGTGCCTGCAACAGTCCCCAGCATGGGAGTTCGAGTTTGCCGAGGCAGACTCTGCGATAGCCGGATTAGAGATCGCCAGAGCCTGGCGCCCCGACTGCACCTTGCTCGATTTCAACTTGCCGGACATGGATGGAATCGAAGTTCTGAGCCGCCTCAGAGGCGGGACTGCCAGACTTCCGTGCGCCACTGTGATGCTGACCGCGTATGGCGGCGAAGAACTGGCGGTCAGGGCGATGAAGGCGGGAGCGTCGGATTATCTGCCGAAGGGACGCTTGTCCGCCGACACGCTGCCCCACGCAGTGATGAACGCGATCCAGCGGTTCCAGATGCAGCAGGAGATCGAGCAACAGCGGTCCGCGCTGACGATCAGCGAGCGGCGCTACCAGATGTTGATCGAGGCCATCCCGCAAATGGTATGGAGCGCCAACACAGAGGGCCGGGTGGAGTACGCCAACCGCCGGTGGCTCGAGTATACAGGCCTCGCCCTGGAGGAAGCCGCACATTTGGGGTGGGATGGCTTGCTCCATCCGGAGGATCGGGAACGTACGTGGCGGGCCTGGAACGAAGCCACGGGGTCCGGCTCGACGTTTGAAATCGAACACCGTCTCAAGAGGGCGTCTGACGGTACCTACCGATGGCACCTGGTACGCGCCGTTCCTCTGCGGACGAGTGCCGGAGAGATTACCAACTGGCTGGGCACGGGCACGGACATCGAGGACCAGAAGCAGGCCGACAAAATCGTCCTCGAAGAGCAGAAGCTGAAAGGCCTCGGGCGGATGGCGGGCGGGGTTGCGCACGATTTTAACAATCTTCTGGTCTGTATCCTGGGCGGCGCGACTTGTGCGATGGATACCTTGCCGCCTTCGCATCCAGCCCAGAACATGCTGAGGGGAGTGGTTCAGGCAGGGGAACTGGTGGCCGACCTGACGCGTAGAATGTTGACCTCGGCGGGCAAAGGCAATCTTAGTATTGCGAGCACCAACATCGACCGGCTTGTCCGCGAAACCTGCGAGAGCATTCAAACCTCGATTCCTCGAACCATTCATCTTGAAATTCAGGGCGAGCGCGACATGCCGCCGGTGAAGACAGATGCAGCGCAGATGCGGCAAGCGGTGGTGGATCTGGTGATGAACGCGGTAGAAGCGATCGGAGAAAAGGGTTCCGGCAAGATTTCGGTGCGCTCGACAGTGGTGGAAATCGGCGAAGATCCCGTGCGAACGGGCGAATTCACACCGGCTTCCGTACCCGCCGGCAAGTACATTGCCCTAGACGTGCAGGATACCGGTTGCGGCATGGACGAGGAAACCCGGAACAAAGTTTTCGACCCTTTCTTTACCACTAAATTCATGGGACGTGGTTTGGGTTTGGCGGCTGTGCATGGCTTTGTGCGGAGTACCGGAGGCGGCGTTCAAGTGGACAGCAAGCCAGGAGAAGGAACCAAGTTCCGGCTGCTGCTGCCGGTGGCGCTCGAAGAAGAAAAAGAATCGTGTGCGTGCGTCTAAGCCACGGCTCTTCAAAGGTTTTCCAATGTCAGGACAAGCAAAAGCGCCGGCCAACGAGAACGCTGCCACGCAGTCCGGTTCGGTCCAGTCGATGGGTGAAGACTGCTGCGTCCACTTCAATTCCGATTCCCTGCATGACCTCTCAAGCCCGGTGGACCAGATGGGCACGATTGTCGATCTGATTCTCCACAAGTACCGGGGCAGGCTGGACGAGGAGGCGGAATCCCTGTTTGGATTCATTCAGAACTCGGCGAATCGCCTGCAAAACCTCCTGGCTGGATTGAAAGTGTATCTGCAGGTTCTTGGTTCTCCGAGCTCTTATCGACACTGCGACGCCAATGCGCTTCTGGCCGTCGCACTCGTCTCAATTCGGGCGGCAATCGATCAAAACGGCGCCATGGTGACTCACGATCCGCTTCCGGAACTCTACTGCGATCCAAGCCAGATCAGCTACGCGTTTGCCAGCCTGACGGAAAACGCCATCAAGTTCCGGCGCGAGCATCGGCCCGAGATCCACATCGCCGCAACCGCGGAAGAGAACAACTGGGTATTCTCTGTCCGCGACAACGGCATCGGAATCGATCCGAGGAACAAAGAGCGTATTTTCGGAGTGTTCAAGCGCATCCACAACGAAGCGCATCAAGGATCGGGCGTGGGGCTGGCGATCACGCGAGAGATCGTCGCGCAGCATGGTGGACGGATTTGGGTCGAGTCGCAACTCGGCCTGGGCGCCACGTTTTTCTTCAGCCTGCCACAAGAAGGCTGAGTCACGGGCTCGTGGGAACGGTGAGCGGCGGCTTGTTCCGGTTTGGCAACTTGTGACAAGAGGAGCGGTAGCGTGCACTTTGGGCGTGACGAAAAACCTATGGCATCAGATTGGGTTGAGCAGTTTCCATGGTATGCATTGCGCGTGTTGTCAAATCACGAAAAACCTGTTGCGGCGGCCTTGATGCAACGGGACTATCCGGAGTTCTTGCCGATGTACCGCGCCCGGCGCCGCTGGTCCGATCGCTATCGGGATGTGGACGTCCCTTTTTTCCCCGGATACGTCTTCTGCCGGCTCAATGTCAGCAACCGTTTGCCCGTGCTCACGATACCCGGTGTGATGCACATCGTGGGTGTGGGCAAGACTCCGATTTCCGTGGATGAACGGGAGATCGCATTTCTACAGGCGGTCGTCCGCTCGGGCCTGCTGCCGCAGCCCTGGCCTTTCTTGAAAGTGGGGCAGATTGTGCGGATCGAAGAGGGGCCGCTGCGGAATGTGCAGGGGATTCTGGCCGAGTTCGACGGTTCGCAGAAGTTGGTTCTTTCTATTACTCTCCTACAGAGGTCTCTGGCTGTCTCCATCCCGCGGCAGGCGGTGCGGCCCGCGGAGGAAGCCAGGGAGAGGAGAATGCTGGGCGCGCTCGCTACTGCGTAGCAGGCAGCGGAAAAAAGTCCAGTAACGGCCTCGATGGCCATCCGCAAGTGGTTGATGCGGTTGTGGCGCACGCTTCAGCGTGCTGCGGCGAGCTTTCAGCTCGCCGAATCGACCGTGGGCTGAAGCCCACGGCGGCACGCTAAAGCGTGCGCCACGCGGCTCTCTGTACACGTCATGAAAAGAACATAAGTACTCTGTCTTGTTTCAAACAGCCGTGGACTCAGCCATCACTGGGCGAGGGCGCCTGCCCCACCACAGAGAATCAACCACCTGCAAAGCTGGTAGGCAGGCATCCAAGCCGTCGCGTACGCGTTCGGAATCTCCCTTGGCGCGTTCTGCTCCGCCGGGCTGCCTGTCGCTTTGGCGGGCACGTGGCACGCAGGATTGCCTCGGAGCCGGTGGCTCCGAGGAGCCTGCGAATCGCGGATCCAACCGTTTGCAGGAAATCGTCGAGCTTGGAAGGTTTGGTGATAAAGGCGTTGGCTCCCAAGTCCAAGGATCTCTGCCGGTCTTCCGCCGCCCGGGACGACGTCAGCACGGCTACCGGCACGCCGGCATATCTCCGTTCGCTGCGAACCACTCTTAGAAGTTCGAAGCCATCGACCCGCGGCAAGTTCAAATCGAGGATTATGGCGTGCGGCGGTTCCTCGCAGCTTATCAAGTAGCGGGCGCATTCCTCGCCGTCTGAGAATACCTTCAACTCAACCTCAATGTTCGCGGCTCGCAACGTCTCCTTGACGAGAATCACGTCGGGAATGCAGTCTTCGGCAAGCACAATTCGCATGGAACCTGGCTCGGCCATCAGGACATCTCCCTGGGAAGCGTGAATTTAAAGGTGGCCCCCTTGCCAGGCTCCGATTCGACCCAGATGCTGCCACCGTGCTTCTCCACGATCCTCCTGCACAGCGCCAAGCCAATGCCCGTTCCCGGATATCGTGCGCCATGCAATCGTTTAAACAGACCGAAAACCGTCTTATGATAGGCGGGATCGATGCCGATGCCGTTGTCCTCGACGGAGAATACCCAGTCGTGATTTTCCGCGGCAGCGGATATTCCGATTCTGGGACGACCGGAATCGCGATACTTGATGGCGTTGCCGATCAGGTTTTGGAACAACAGCACAAGATTCACCATGTCGCCCTGGACCTCCGGCAGGTCGCCGATATCGAGAACAGCGCCGCTCTCCTCGATGGCAAGTCTCAGATTATTAACCGCCCACTGCACGGCTGCTTTCGTGGCTATTGTCGTCCGCGGGATATCGGTTTCGTTGAGGGTTTTTGAATACTTCAGGAGATCGCCGATGAGATCCCGCATGCGGTCCGTGGAAGCTACGACATGTGCGATCAGTTCCTGCGCGCCCTGGTCAAGCTGGCCGCCGTAGCGGCGTAGAAGTAATTCGCTCATGGCGGAAATGCCGCGCAGAGGCTCCTGGAGATCATGGGCCGTCACATAAGCGAACTGTTGCAAATCCGCGTTGGATCGGGCAAGGCGTTCCGCCTGTTCGGCCAGAGCATCTTCCGCAAGCTTCCGCTCCGTGATATCGCGCGCAATCTTCGATGCGCCAATGATTTTGCCGTGCGCATCGAGTATGGGAGAGACAGTCAGCGATACCTGCAGGAGTTGGCCATCCTTGGTGCGCCGTATGGTTTCGTAGTGGTCCACGCGCCGGCCCTGTCGGATCTGGTCAAGGATTCCAAGCATTTCGTCGCTGCGGCCGGGGGGCGCAAGAATCGTTATGGGTTGGCCAATGGCTTCCTCGGCGGAGTAGCCAAAAATTCGTTCTGCCGCTTTATTCCAGGTGGTAATGACGCCATTGAGATCTTTGCCGATGATGGCGTCGTCGGAGGACTCGACAATCGAAGCGAGCAGCCGGCGAGTCTCGACGTCAGATTCTAACACTTGTGAAAAAAGCCCCACCAGCGACATCACCCAGAAAACATCAAGTATAGACGCCAGGACTGGCGGCATTCAAGCCGCATCGGAATCCATGGACAGGCGATTACGGCCTTCAACGTGCTTGTCTCTTGCCATTCTGATCTTAAGGAAGGCGATTTGCCGGAGCCGGTGGGTAACCGGCGGGAAAGTGGCCGCGAATAGATGTTCGAGGGAAGAGCAACGATTCTCGTAGTGGACGCGGAGTCGTCACACCGTCAATCAGTACGGCGCACTCTGCGGGCGGAGGGCTATAGGGTGCTGGAAGCCGTGGATTATCGGGGCGCCGAGAACGTCCAGCAGCAGCATGGCGGCCAAATCGACCTACTTCTGACGGCTATCTCGCTGCCTGGGGGCAACG
>JBEKUO010000552.1:0-5272 GCA_049514955.1 Bryobacteraceae bacterium
ATCGCCGAGATCGATAAAGACTACCGCATCGTGGGCTTCGAGGAGAAGCCCCAGTATGCCAACCCCGTGCGCTCGATTATCAATCCGGAGATGGTCAGCGCCTCCATGGGACTCTACGTCTTCAACACCGACGTCCTGTTGCGCGCGTTGCAGGAGGACGCGCAGGACCCGGGCTCCGCGCACGATTTCGGCAAAGACGTGATTCCAGCAGCGCTCGAGAAGGCCCGCGTGATCGCCTACGACTTCCGGGACATAAACGACAAGCAGGCGCGCTACTGGCGGGATGTCGGCACCATCGATGCGTTCTACGAAGCCAACATGGATCTATGCGCCGTGACGCCCGAGTTCAATCTGTACGACCGCAACTGGCCCATTCGCACGCGGATGGTGCAGGCGCCGCCGGCCAAGTTCGTTTTCGCGCAGGAAGGCCGCCGCATGGGCGTGGCGATCGATTCCATCGTAGCGGCCGGCTGCATCGTGTCGGGCGGCCGGGTGGTGCGCAGCGTGCTCTCGACTGGGGTGCGCGTCCACAGCTATTGCGAAGTGGAGTATTCGATCCTGATGCCCAACGTGCAAATTGGCCGCAACAGCCGCGTACGGCGGGCCATCGTGGACACGGGAGTGCTCATTCCCGAGTCGAGCATGATCGGCTACGACCTGGAGGAAGACCGCGCGCGTGGTTACACCATAAGCGATGCGGGAGTTGTGGTGGTGCCGAGCCGCGGCGCGGCCGATCAGGCGGCCATGACGGCGTAGGTGGGGCAGGCGCTTTCGCCTGCCAACAACAGATGTTCCACCGCGGAAACACGTGCCGTCGGTTGGCAGGCCAAAAGGGCCTGCCCCACCTAGCGCGCCCAGTATTGTCTGAAGCCCTCGTATTCCCAATCGATATTTGCCAGGATCGTCCGCCGCAATTCCAACATGTCCACCGGGCCGGCCTTTTGGTACACCATTTTTCCATCGGGAGTAATTAAAGCGGTGTACGGCACGGTGGCATGTTCGAACGATGCCGTGTCCCCGGAAGTGAGCAAAAAGTTGCGGCTGGTGGCATGCTGCTTTTCGAGTATCTGCTGCACAGCGGCGCGTTCGTCGGGAGGGTTCGTTGCCACAGTGACCAGTTCGAAGCCCCGCACGCTGTACATCCGGTAGGTGGCCTCAATACCTGCGAATTGCCGGATGCACGATTCGCAGCGCGTGTCCCAAAAACTGACCAGCGTCAGCTTCCTCGCCGGGTTTGCGCGGAGCTTCCTCAAGTCTTCGGCCGAAGCCAACTCCAGGCTCACCGGCTTTTCCTCCAGCTTGCGCAGCGCCTCCAGCCGCTCGGCCTCTTTTTCTTTCCACTTGGTCGAGCAACCGAAAACGCCCGTGTGCGTGACTTCGACCGGCTTGCCCGCCAGGACCGCGTCAATGGCATTGCGCGCATCTTGCGTCTTAACCAGTTCCACGCGGTAGCTGTTGTCGACGCGGCCTTCATAGCGCAACCGCCGATCGCGGTCGAAGACGAACACGTGCGGCGTGGCCTGCGGACCGTAGGCGCGCGCGACTGCCTGGGTTTCGCCGTCGTACAGATAGGGATAGGTGAGATGCTTGTACGCCGCACGGATCTTCATTTCGTCGAGCGTGTCGCTCATGTCCGAAGAATCCAGCTCGTCGATCCGGAGCGCTTCCGGAGCGTTCGGCTGGATGGCGACGAGGGCCACGCCCTTATCGCGATAATCCTCGTATAGCCGCATAATGCGCTGCTCGTAAAGTTGCGCGATCGGGCAGTGGTTGCACGTGAAGACAATCGCGAGGACTGGGCTGGCGGCATAATCGTCAAGGCGATGGATCTTTCCGTCGACGCCGGGCAGCGCGAAGTCCGGCGCTGCGGAGCCGAGGGGAAGAATGGGATGCGGCTCGGCGCCCGGCAGCGCGCGGGGTGCGGAGAACAAGAAGGCAATTGAGAGTAATAGCAAATATCGGTACATGTCAGTCAAGAACGGCGAACTAAAGTTGGCTGTTGGCAGGCGAAAGCGCCTGCCCCACCTTCTTGTACAACAGTGCCACCAGGGCACTCGTTGGGAAAATGTACAAACGCCAGACGGCGAACTGAAGTTCGCCGCGGCAAGCTGAAGCTTGCGCCACGCGGCCACGTCACAGCTTGCGCGCGAAGGCAACCTCCTTCCGCAGGTCTTCTTCGACGGGACCGTCCTTTTCGTATTCGATGGCCACGAGGCCACTGAAACGGAGCTTGCGCAACTCGGCCATGACTTCCGGAATCTTCGCGATTCCGTGCCCCAGCAAAACGTTATCCTCGCCACCCGCCGCGGCAACGTCTTTGAGATGCACCAGCTTCAGATAGGGCCCGAGTTTCCGCACAGCGTCCACCGTGTCATATCCGCACGAAGCGATATGGCCAATGTCCAACGTTGCGCCCACGGTTTTCGATAGACCGTTGAGCGCCCGCAGCACGTCTTCTGGGCTTTCGTATGCGAACTTCGTCTTGAAAAAGTGGTTGTGGATGCCAAATGTCAGCCCTGCCTGCGTGCAGCGTTCGTCGATGCGCTTGAGCAACGGTCCGCCCGTGGCATCTCCGGTAATATTGCCGGCCCCCAGAAGCTTGGCAAACCGGATCGCCAAATCGAGCTCCTGCTCGTCGTGGATGGTCGCCGCGTAATAAGACGCGCAGCGTATCCCCGCTTTGTCGAACAATGCCCGCGCGCCGCGGAAGCGCTCCTCGCCGGGATGCGACAGGAGCATGAACTCGCCGCGCGACATCTCGACTTCTTTGATGCGTAGGGCCTGCAACTGAACGATCATCGCGTCCATGGTGAGGCCGTGATAACTGTAGGTCCCGATGCCAATCTGCAGTGTGCCCAGCGTGCCGGCAGCGCGCAACCTCAGTCCCGCCGCGGCGCCGGCGGCCGCGATACGGGCAAAGGTGCGGCGCGTCACGGCTGCCGCCCCGCGCCGTGAGGAGATCGCCCATCCACGGGCTTGTCAGGCGGAAGCGCCTGCCCCACAGGCCGCGGCGTCACGTCGGCATCTTCCAGCTTCATGGCCCACTTGATCGCCTCGACGTACATTTTCTGAAGATCGGGGCGGTCCCAATTCTCGACCGGATGCCCCAGCGTGGAATAGAACACTCTGCCTTTGCCGTACATCTTGGCCCATGCCACGGCGAAATCGCGATCGGTGCGGTGGACGTTCTTGTTGGCCAGATCGAGTCTATCCGCATCCAGGCGCAGCAACACGCGCAGCTTGTCGCGCGAATAGTTCCGCAATTGGTAGATCTCGTCGCGCAGCACGAACGAAGCCGGCCACTGGCTCATTCCGGGAAATGCCGGGTCTTCGACGACGATCGGCGCGTCGAACGTGCCCCAGGGATGCTCGTCGTAATAGCCACCGATCATCTCGCCGTACTCCGGCCAATTGGTGAATGTGATCGTGGCGCTGTGAACTCCGATGAAGCCTTTGCCATCGTCGTGAATGAACGACAGAAAAGCCGCCTTCTGCAGGTCGTCCATCTCCAGCGCGCCGCCCGTGTAAAACAACACGGCATCGAAATTATTCAGGTTGGGCGCGTTGTACTCCAGCTTTTTCTTGGTGAGCGCCTCGGTGTCGGTGCGGATGGTCGTGTCCCATAGCCCATTCTCGCGGCCCAAACGTTCGATGGTGGCCAGCGCGTGGGAGACCGCTTCGTGCCGGTAGCCCTTCTCCTCCCCAATTGCCAGGAGCCTCTTCTTCGGCGGTGCGGTCTGGGCGGCTCCGCTGAATGCCAGCGAAGCAGCCAGGAAAACGGCGCAGACGGGCGGTGCATTCAATTGCGGGCCACCGTGTGTTGCAGGATTGCTTCGACCGGCATGCCGGCAGGAAACTCCAGATTGAAGAAGCCCACCATCATCTCGTCCCAGCTCTGATCGCCCCACGTCACTTCTTTGGTGGGGTCGGCATTTTCGGGATTGTTCGGCGAGTTGTCGAAGTGCGCCGTACACTCGATGCGCGTGCCTTTCGGCAGCACCATGGGCGCCGCCAGGTTGTACCAGAGCTGCCAATGCCAGTTGTAGCGCGGCACCTGTAGAATCGTTTGCGTCTCGCCCGCCGGGTACACGATGCGATATTCAAAATCCTTGCCGCGCCCGTGCATGTGCGGATGCAGGCTGGCCAGCTTCACGTTTGCGCCTACTTCGAATTCGGCATCCACACGGTAGTTCGGGTCGCCCGGCGGAATCTTGAACTTTCCGTTTGTGGCGGAAAGAGTCAGCACTCGCGTCCGCGGCCGCTCCTTGGCGAAGACCAGGCCGAATTTGCTACGGTCCGTGCTGGCCTTGCCATTGGTGGTGTAATGGATCTCCAAAACAAAATCCGAGCCTGCCTTGACTAGCTTGCCTTGACCCGGCTCCAGGATCTCCGGCGGCTGTCCCGGCGCATAACCCACCAGAAAATCGCTCGGCAAGGCGCTCGTGTCGGTGCTGTCGTCAGTCACCTTCGGCGCCACGAAGAACACGCCGGCCGGCTCACCTCGCAGCCAATGCGAGCCGGGCTCCCGCACATACAAAATCATATGGTGCACGTGGGCGCGATCGTCCGGCCGCGCTTCGGCAAATTGCACCCATTTGTCTTCCGCGAATCCGGAAGGCACGATCACTTTCTGATACTCGAGGGTGCCCGCCGCGGGAATCTGAAATGCCCGTGGGAACTCGAATACGGCGTCCGGCTTCGGAATGGACCACCCCTCTACGAATTCGACCTTCGGTGGCAGATCCCTGGAATCGCCTTCCGGCGCGCCGCCATCGGCCCAGGCAACCAGTGTTTCCACGTCGCTTTGCAACAGGGACCGATCGTTCGAAAACTTGCCATACCGCGGATCGGCGAACCACGGCGGCATCTTTTTAAGCAGCACCGCTTCCTTCATCGCCTTGGCCCAAGGCCGGGCCTGCTGGTAGGTGAGCAAGGAAAAAGGCGCGGCTTCTCCCGGACGATGGCATGTCTGGCAATGCTTCTGCAGCAGCGGCGCGACGTTTTTCGAGAAGGTCACGCGCGGGGCGTCGGTCGGCTTCGCGGCGAAAAGGCCGCCTGCAATGGAAACAGCCAGAATCAGGATCGCCACGCGCCATCTGGAGTTGAGCATTTCTTTAACCGTATTGCCCATTTTGTCATATCGCCGCTTCTTCGCGAGGGCGGGACTGAAGTCCCGCCCGGCAAGCTGAAGCTTGCGCCACGAAGGCTTCTCAAGGCGAGTCTTGTTCGCCCGCCGTCTGCTACCTTATAATTTCACCCTTTATGACAACCA
>JBEKUO010000553.1:0-5269 GCA_049514955.1 Bryobacteraceae bacterium
TTGCGAAGTATTGCGCGCTGGTGGCGTCGGCTTCGGAAGGCGCGGTCACGATCGCGGAGAGGGCGGTCCGGGAGCCGGCTCACACCCGGTGATGCAACTCGTGCTGGCAGTCGCACGAGGCCGCACAGTACAGTAACAAGCCGCGACTCGGTTCGCCGCCGTGCCTTAGCAGAGCCGCGATCGTCAGGGAGGGGTTCTTAAGTGTAGCGAGCGCGCGCAGGGCGGCTGGATGTCACCCCACCTTCGCACATCGACTATGCAAAATGTGGAGGCGCCGCAGCAAACTCGGCAGCCCGGTCCCCGGAATCTATTCGACCGTGAAGGAGCCGGGAGAGGTGCCGCTCCCATACGGTGACCGGCCCCGTGGCGGCTTCCGGCGGCACCGTCGCCGAGATGTAGTCGTTGCTGATGTTGTGGAACACCTGCCTGCCGGAGCCTGCGGATGAGGCATGCTACATTCGAAATGTGTTCCGCCGCGTCATCTGGATCGTGCTGGACAGCGTGGGCATCGGCGAGATGCCGGACGCGGCCGCATATGGCGATACCGGCAGTGACACGTTAGGCAACATCGCACGTCGCCGGCCGTTGCATCTGCCCAGCCTGTGCCGCCTGGGACTCGGAAACATCAAGCCACTCGACGGATTGCCGCCTGCCGCCGAGCCCGCTGGCTCGTTCGGCCGGTGTGCCCTGGGATCCCCCGGCAAAGACACCACCACAGGGCATTGGGAGATGGCCGGCATCCATTTGGAAAAGCCTTTTCCGCTGTTCCCGCACGGATTCCCCCGCGAGATCATGGACGAATTCGAGCGCCGCATCGGGCGCCGCGCGCTGGGAAATAAGGCTGCCTCGGGAACCGAAATCATCAAAGAATTGGGCGTGGAGCACATGCGCACCGGCTCGCCGATTGTCTACACCTCGTCCGATAGCGTCTTCCAGATCGCGGCGCACGAGGAAGTCATCCCGTTGTGGGAGTTGTACAAGATCTGCGAAACCGCGCGCGAAATCCTGCGCGGGCCCTACGAAGTCGGACGCGTGATCGCACGGCCGTTCGCAGGCTCTCCTGGCTCATTCGCGCGCACGGCCAATCGTAAGGACTATGCCGTGCCGCCCCCGCGCGGCATGCTGCTCGACGTGCTCGAGGAACGCGGCGTTCCGGTCCACAGCGTCGGCAAGATATTCGATGTGTTCCTGGGCCGCGGTATACGCGATTATTCCAAAACCAAGAATAACGCCGACGGAATGGCCCACACCCTGGAAGCCATGCAGACGTGCGGCGAAGGGCTGATCTTCGTCAACCTGGTGGATTTCGATCAGCAGTACGGCCATCGCAACGATGTGGAAGGGTATGCGTCGGCGTTGGAGGAGTTCGATGCATGGCTGCCGCGGCTCTTCACCGAGGAGCAAGCCGGCGACCTCGCCATCCTGACGGCCGACCACGGGTGCGACCCCACCACGCCATCCACCGACCATAGCCGCGAATACGTTCCGCTCCTGGTGAGCGGGCCGCACGCCAGGCACGGCGTGGACCTCGGGCTGCGCTCGTCGCTATCCGACATCGGCCAGACCGTGGCGGAAAATTTCGGTGCGCACATTTCGAAAGGCGCGAGTTTTTTACCGCAAATCATATGAGAAAGCCAGTAATGGCGGGCAATTGGAAGATGTACAAGACCCCCGCCGAGACCACTCTGTTTTTTGAAAAGTTCCGGCCTCTGGTCGAGAAGTCGGAGCACTGCGAGATCGTGATCTGTCCACCTTACACGAACATCGCCGCGGCCGTCACCGCCGCGCACGGCACGCGCGTTCGCATTGGCGCGCAGGACCTGTATTGGGCCAAGGAAGGCGCCTTTACAGGCGAGGTCTCCGGGCCGATGATCAAGGCGTCCGGGTGCACGCATGTGATCGTCGGACACAGCGAGCGTCGCCAGTATTTTGAGGAGACCAACGAAACCGTTCTCCAGCGGACCATAGCGGCGCTAGACTCCGGCCTGACTCCCATCGTGTGCGTGGGCGAGCACCTGCAGGAGCGGGAAACGGGTGAAACCGAAGCCGTGCTGTCGCTCCAGTTTCGGGCCGGCATCGGCCTGCTCAGCCCCGAGCAATTCGCGCGCATCGCGATCGCTTACGAGCCCGTGTGGGCCATCGGCACGGGCAAGACCGCTACGCCGGAAATCGCGGCGGATGCGCACCGCGTGCTGCGCGCGCAAGTCCGCACGCGCTACGGCCCCGCGGCCGCTGACGCGGTCCGTATCCTATACGGCGGCAGCGTCAAGCCGGACAACGTTCGCACCCTGATGGCGCAACCGGAAATCGACGGGGTGCTGGTGGGCGGCGCCAGTCTGGACGCGAATTCGTTCGCCAGCATCGTGAACTTCTAGGCTGCTCACAAGTCGCGCGGCGATGGTACCAAAATGGCCCAGTGGTCCTGTAGACGTGCGTCCGCGCGTGCCCTATAATTGAGCGTAGATTCAAAAGGACATGAAAGACAAGACTATATATATCGGAAGTGCAATCTGAAACTGAGGCCAACCTGACGGGGCCAGCGGAATCACCGGTGGTGCATGGGATTCCCATCAAGAGCCAGGATTGCGCTCTACCTTCGATCCGATCATGATGACAGGTGAGGAACTGTCCCAAACGGTCTTACGCTCGCGTAGGTAGACATTGAGCGTCGCCGGCCGCAAGTCCAATTATGCTGCGAGCGGGGGGGCGCGAACACACATTGCACTCGCAAGCGCCAATGGATACGTGAGAACGTCAAGCCGTTCGTGCCGGCCGTGGCCCTAGCTGTATCGTGGCTTCTCGCTCTTGTACAACCCGTCAGGCTGCCTCTTAACCGCGTCTGTCGACTCCAAATCCGCCCCCATCGTTCCGGAGTACGGTCACGGCGCTCCGTTATTCGGCAGATAATGAACGGCAACGCCGCGTGCAA
Organism: Bryobacteraceae bacterium; assembly: GCA_049514955.1. Lineage (GTDB taxonomy): Bacteria > Acidobacteriota > Terriglobia > Bryobacterales > Bryobacteraceae > Bog-159. Next base: position 2,930 of record JBEKUO010000553.1, read on the forward strand.
ATCGGCTTGATCACGCTCCAAGGCTTGGCCTATCAGTCATCGCTCCGCGGCGCTTCGCTCGGTGATCGAAGGGCAACTCTACGGCGTGAAGCCGCTCGATCCGGCCGTGATGACAGCCGCCATCCTTACGATGGAGCTGGCGGGCCTGGCAGCGTGGATATTGCCGGTCGCCGTGGCGCTCGTGTGGACCCGGCGACCGTGCTGCGCGAGCAGTAATCATGAGCCGAAACAAGTGGATGCGCCGGCCGATCCTGAATCGCACCAAGCGCGGCGAGTTGGTGTTTACGGACATCTGGCACAAGCTGCCCAGGCTACCCTGACCACCATCTACAACTTCACCTACGGTCTCGACGGCGGGTATCCTTACGGTGCTCTGCTTGTCAGCCAGACAGGTGCGCTATACGGCATGGCCGGCGGCGGCCAGTCCGATTGCGGCGGCGAGCCTGACTGCGGCATCATCTTCGAATTGACACCTCCCGCGGCGCCCGGCGGCTCCTGGACCGAAACTACCATCTACAGCTTCCCGACCTTCATCTCTGCACCGGGCTGGCGGTGGGCAAAAAGGGCGGGATCTACGGCACCACTACACCTGTTTCTCCTTCTGACAATGGATCCGTTTTTGAACTATCACCTCCTAGGTACCTGGACTTACACGGCGCTGTACAACTTTCAGGGCGGCAACGATGGATCTTCTCCTGCCGGCCTGGTGCTCAGCGATAAAGGACAGATCTATGGCACGACCGGCAGTGGCGGCGGTGCCGCGGATGCCGGCACTGTATTTGAACTCACGCCCCATCATCGCCCGGAGGCGCGTGGACCGAGGCTGTCTTGTACGCCTTTCAAGGTAGACCCGACGGGATGAACCCTTCGTCCGGCGTGGCGATCGGCAGCAACGGAGTACTGGCAGGAACCACGCATTTTGGAGGGACCGGCTCCTGCAAAGGGTTCGTTGGAGATCTGACCGGCTGCGGCACGATCTATGAGCTGAGTCCCCTCCTCGCCGGGCGGCGTGTGGACCGAAACGCTGCTGTACAGCCTCACCAACAACGGTGCGGCTGGAATGTACCCCGACGCAGGCGTAGTCATCGGCGCCGGAGGCGCGCTATTCGGAATCACCGGCACGGCCGCCTATAGAAACCGAGGCGCCCTTTGAAATGGCGCCGCCCGCCACTCCTGGCGGCTCGTGGACCGAGACTGTGCTCAACGCGTTCAAGAAATCGGGTAGCCCGTCCAATGTGTATGTGAACCTGCTTTTAGGCCCGAACGGCGTATTGTTCGGCGCCGGTGGCGGCGGTACGGACAATGTGGGCCTGATCTTCGAACTAGCGCCGCCCACCTCGCCCGGGGACGCTTGGCGCGAAATCCCGCTTTACAATTTCACCGGCGGAAGCGACGGGTGGGCTCCCTCCGCTCCCCTCGTCTTCCGACCGAATGGAGTGCTCTACGGCGTTACTGAACGCGGCGGTAGCTCCCCAGCATGTCTCAACCTTGGCTGTGGCACGGTGTTCGAATTGAAGGTCTAGCCTAGCATGTTGTTTGTAACAGTAAACGAGCATATTCCCTCACCCGAGCACGCTTCTCCCCATGCCGAAAAGGCACAGTTCGGACCCGGAGCGTAGGAAAGCGAGATCGTGCTGCCAGCGGTATAGACCGCGGAGCACTTCGAATACAGGCAGATCAGCCGACCATCTTGACTGGTCACGTCGCCGGCGCCCAAAAACCTGAACCGTTACGAAATATGTGGCGGTGGATGACGGCGTGACTGTCAACCTGCGTGACCGACGCAGGATTTTGTGCGACGACAATTGTCTGGCCACTTGTGCTCTCACCACGCGAACCCCGCGCGCGAACACCTGGTCCGCCAGGTCTTCGATGGCTTCGAGAGGATTGCCGGGCGGCGCGCTCATGCGATAGGGAATGACAGGTCCGGATAGGTTTGGATCGCCGCCTCCGACCAGCCGGAGAGCATCCACGTCGCCGGAATCGCCGGGCGCCGCGGCCGGCGAGCACCAGGGTTTGAAACCGATAGTCCGGCCCCAGTCCATCAACGCCAGCGCGGTAGTGAACAGCTTGGCGTTGGATGCGGGAAGGAACAGGCGATTCGGGTTGCTCTCGAACCACGTGCGGTTCTGGTCGAGATCCACGATGCGGATGCCCCAGAATGAAGTGCGCCCCACCGGAGACGCATCCAGCAATGCCTGGCTACGGTCCACTGGGCGGCAGGGCTAGGCACAACAGCGTAAGCGCGCGCGCCATCAACGGCCCGTCACCTTGGTTTCCAGCCAAATGAGCAATAGTAAGCCGAACACCATGCAGGTTCCCAACAGGGGCAGCGCCACG
>JBEKUO010000554.1:0-5249 GCA_049514955.1 Bryobacteraceae bacterium
CAAGGTAGGGAAACTGGCGTGCCTTTGCCCCAAGGACGGGGGTGGCCGCGCCCGGAAGCGAGGTGCTCCCTTCGAGTCCCAAGTCGCGGAGCTGCCTTTTAAACGGGATCGTCTTCCGGGACACGACCTTTCCTTCGCGCAAGATCTCCACGCTCAACTCCGGCTGGGCAGCGTTGATGTCCGGATAGAGCACGAAGTATAACTGGAGATCGATCGGCTGCCCGGACCGAAAGACCGGATCGAGCACGGGAGACAGGACTTGGCCTTCGTAGTTGAGCGCTTCGTCGCCCTCAAACCGATCGGCGGAACCGGTGAAGGGCCGGACGCACAACGCATCAGTGGCCATCAGACCGGGAGCGCCCTTCCCCGTTTGCAGAGGCGTCCGAATCGTACCGGAGGTGCCCGCCAGCAGGTCTTCCACCCTGGCTTCCAGCGTGTATCGCTCGCCGCCGGGCAGGGTCACCCCGCGCATCAAGAAAAGGCTCCCTTGGCTGCGCGCCTCCAATCCGCGCAGCGGCCCGTGAATGCTGACTTCTTTCCGGCCGCTCCAGACCGCGCCCCCCTTCGCATTGTGTACGATCGCAATGATTCGGGCATGCGCCAGATAGGTGCCGGCATTGTCATCCGTCTCGAATTTCAGCGCGTTCAGAGGGGACTCCACCATCAGCACGCCGTGCATTGGGGTGCGGGAATCGTTGGCCTCATACGTGCGCTCCGCCTTCATAATCGAGGAAGATGGGTCGTCGGCCGGGCCCAAGTTAGCGTCTATGCCGGTGGAGATCGTTCCGTTCATGGAAGTCCGGATGAAGCGCGTGTGGACTGGAATCCCGGTCTGCGAATCCACGCCTAGCTCCGTGGGAGACGACGGCGCCGCAGCGCCGGCTGGCTGAGCGGGCGCCGCAGCGGCGGCGGGCTGTATCGGCGCGTCCTTCGACGCCTGCTCGTCCTTCACCACTGGCGCGACCATTACCAGGCTCGACTCCAGCGACTTAGCCTTGCGCAGCCACATGCCGCCGGTCCTGGTGGCCAGAGCTTCCAGGGCAGTATTGGAGTTGCTCTGGCGGCTCTCGCCGATATCCAGCACAATGATTCGCACAGCATTGGTCTGGCAAAGTTCCGCCAGGTGTTCCAGGGTACGCTCCGCGTCGCTGGACCAGGGCGGGCCGTTCAATGCAGCGACTACCAGCCGCGTGCCGGGACGCAGCGCAGCGGCTTGTGCAGCGGCGTCGAGAGCCGTGAGGAATGCCGCGGAATTGGCGTCGCGCGCCTCCAACGCTGCGTCGATGAAGATCTGCTCTAGTTCTTTGGCGCCCATCCGTGCGTCGATACTCCGCGCATCGGGGCTTCCGGCTCGTCTAAGTTCGGCGGTTGAGTCCGGGGTCTGCAACCAGTGGCGGGCGGCCGTGGCCGCGGCGCGCGCGCCCTGCCGGGCCGTTTCGGTAGAACCTGGACCGAACAAAAATGTGATCGACCGCTGCTCCGCGTGAACTGCCGGAGCAAAGGCGCCGCCAATCAAAAAGGCGATCGCCGGAAAATGGGTAATAGCGCGCATCAGTCCAACCTGACCAAAAAGCTCATTCTCCCTCTTTTTGCCGGCGGTGCGGCAGGAATTTTTGGCGAACCAAAGATATCCTGTATCGGGAGCGCTATTTTGCCGCGATCGTGTAAGCCAGGCTCTGCATCGACTGAGAGTTGCCTTGCACGGCCGTGATGCGCAGCTCGCAGGCGCCCGCCATCGCGGGAGCGCTGATCACCATCGGGATGGCCCCGGTCGCGTCCGGTGCGGGGAGATCGGCCGATTGCTTGGCAAGCCGGTTGCCTCCAACCAGAAGCTCTACTTGCAGCTTAGGCTTTTCGGCGATTGACTTGTCCGGGTAGACCACGAAGTAGACATTCGGGTGAGCGCCGGCGCTCAGGGACGTCACCAGTTCCGGCACCACGCGGAAGCCCTGAGCCGGTTGCGCCTGGAACTGCATGGGATCGGCTGCATCGACCTTACCGTTAACCGGCTCGAGCCGCTGCACCAGCAGAATGCTGCTCATGCCCACCCCGTTTTGCTGCGGGCTCTGGAACCCGATCTTTTTTGTGCTGGCCCGATTACCCTCGCGGTCCACCACCGCTGTTTCGGCGATGTAATGGCCGGGGGGCAGAGAGAGCGGATGCGTAAACATGACATCGGTGCTCTGCGCCGAGGCCAGTTTGTCGTCTGGAATATCGTATGGAGAGTCCTGGCTGAACTTGTCGACCACCTGCCCGGTGGTATCCTTCACAAGGGTCAGCACCGCCACGTCCATGCGGTGCCTTTTCAGGCTCGGCTCGGGAGTGGCGGTCAGATTCGCTGCTGGTATCTGGAACGCCAGAACATCCTGGGAAGTCCCAGCCGCCGGGCGGAACTGATACGCCGCCGAACTCAATGCAAACGTATGCGGCGGCGTTTGGACGTTCAGCGCCGCAAGCGCCGCCAGCTCGTAGGAAGCCAACTCGGTCAGAGTACCCAGCGCAGGCAAAGCGAAGTATCCGGTCCGGCTTTCCACGCTCAGGTCGGCGCGGGCGGTTTTTACCTCGATCTTGCGCAGGTGTCCGTCGTATTTGTTGGAGGATGGGCGGTAGATGGCCTCGTAATGGGTGTCGACATCTTCCAACAGGCGCTGAAATGGTTTTCGAAAATCGTTGGTGCTCCCGATAAGAAAGCCGCCGGTCCCTTCGGATAGGGCGCGCAAGGTGGCCTGCGTATCCGACGTGCGTACGGCATCGTGGACGTAGTCGCTCTGACGCATCTTCTCCATATTCACAACGGCGCTCCCGCTGCCCGTGTTCGGGTCCACCGTGATGCCGATGCTGCTGTTGCGCGGCGGACTGGAACCCTGCGTGGCGCTTAAGGATGCGGCGTGTCCCATGGCCTCTCCAGAAGCCAAGCCGTTGGAATTCAAGCTCAATCCATTCACGTCCAGCGCATAAAAGCTGATGTTCGCCTTGTTGGCCTTGTCGACCATGGATTTGAACATCTCCGGTTCTCCCCTGCTGGCGAGTCCCGGGCTGAGCAGCAGAACCGTCTTGCGCCCCGGTAATGCCTGCAATCTGCCGATCATCGACAATATCTGGTCGGTCTCGCGACCAGCCTCGATCCCGTTAAACAGGCGCCGTTGTTCCGCCAGATCCCCCCGCATGGCATTGGCGCCCGCGCTGGTAGCCACATCGGCGCCGTTGTTCGCGAGAGGGTTCAATTCCCCGCCGGTGATCTTTTGCGTCACGATGATCCCGGCACCTTGCGGGCCCCCCATCGTGACTTCGATGGTCACCACAGTCGGGGACGCATTGAGGACCGCCGCAGCCGAACTCGCGAAATCGACCGTGCGTCCGGTGAACGCGTTGGCCGCGGCCTGCATGATTTCATTCGTATTCGTGGTGAATGGCTGTAATACGCTGAGCTGCGAGTCCAAGCTGAAGATGGCCACCCAGGTATCCGGTTGAAACTGGCTTTTCAGAAACTCGCGCGTGGCATCCACCGCAAACTTTTTGGTTTAGGCATCCAGATTCTGGTAGACGATGCAAACCAGGTTGAGCGCCTTAAGCGGGTTTGCGACGACATCCGCCGGCGAGGCAGGCTGGGTTTTGTCTCGCTTGGCCGCCGCCTGCACAATCTCGTGGCCCGGAACGAATCGAAAGCTGCGGATTTCCTGGCGCGCTCCATCCTCGTAGATCTCGAAATCGCCCGATTGGAGATTTTTGACCTGCCGGCCGTGGCTGTCGCGCACGATCAGGTCCAGAACAACCTCTTGGGCACTGCTCCGGAAGGTGGGGGTGGGCGCCTGCGCGGGAGTCTCTTGCGCGGCAGCCCATTTGCCTTGTGTCAGGCTTAAGGTTAATAAGGTCACGATACCCAATACCTTTGGCATGCCTGAATTCTAGCACCATTCCGCGGCAGGGGAACTGCGGTCAAAGCCGCGGGCAGTGTATACTGATTCTCAACGCAGTGGAATCCAGCGGTGCAGATGAAGCGGGCTGAAATGAGGGTCCTGGCCCCACTCATTGTGTCTGTATTCAGCCTCCTGGGCGCGCCTGTGACGGCGGCTACTTTTGAGGAACTGAAGGCTCAGGCCGAGGCGGTGAGACAATCCGGCAATCTTCCGCAAGCCATCGCGATCTACCAGCAGGCGCTGCTATTGAACTCGTCCTGGGCGGAGGGCTGGTGGTATCTGGGAACGCTTTTCTACGACTCCGATCAATTTGCCGACGGGGAGGACGCGTTCGCACACTTTGTGAAGCTCGAAGAGCGGGCCGCGCCTGGTTGGGCGTTCCTGGGTCTCTGTGAGTTCGAAACCGGACGATATGACGAGTCGCTCCGTCACATCCGGCATGGGCTGACTCTAGCAACCGGTCTGCAGCCCGAAACGGAAGACGTGCTCCATTTTCATGAGGCGCTTCTGCTGACTCGCCTGGGTCTCTTCGATCGGGCGCTGCCGCTGTACATGCCATTTGCGCGGCGCGGTACGAAAGATCCGGCGCTAATCGCGGCCCTGGGTCTCACGGCTCTCCGCAGGGCTATGCTGCCGAAGGATGTTCCGGCGAACCAGCAGGACCTGGTGATGACGGCGGGAAAGACAGCCGCGTCCTGGGCAGCCGGCGACACCGCTAATACAGAGGCAGGGTTTCGCGCCCTTTTTGCAGGATTCCCGAATGCACCCTCGGTCCACTACTTTCTGGGAAGCTACCTCCTGGGGTCTCATCCGGACCAAGCTTTGGCCGAGTTCCGGCGGGAGCTGGCGGTCAATCCGCGGAGCGCCGATGCCGGAGCCATGGTTGCGCTTTTGATCATGCGGGCGGGCGACGAATCGGCGGCTTTGCCATACGCGCAAAAGGCAGCCGAAGACGGCCCTTCCACGCCAACGGCGCGCTATGTCTACGGACTGCTTCTGACACATGCAGGCGATTCGCGCGGCATCCAGCATCTGGAGGCTGCCGAGAATCTCGATCCCGGCAATTTCGAGTACCACATGGCGCTGGCCAGCGCTTATTCCCGGTTCGGCCGCCACGATGACGCCCGGCGAGAACGGCGGGAATCGATCGCCCTGGCACGGGAGAGTGATCCGCGTGTCCAAAAGTAGCGCCACACTGGCAGTCTGGCTTACCTTGGCAGCCGCCGCAAACGCGGCCAGCCCGTCCGCGAAGCGATTCACCTGCGCTACTTGCCACCCCAGCGAAGCGCAATCCCAGCCCCAAACGGCTATGGGCATCGGCATGGAATTGGC
>JBEKUO010000555.1:0-5240 GCA_049514955.1 Bryobacteraceae bacterium
TGAAGAGACCCACCAGTGTACAACAAGCGGCGCCGGCCGGGATGCTAAAATTAAGGTTCCCCGGAGGATCGATGGCAGTGAAGCCCCGCCGCGAGGCGGCAGTGGTAGACGTGGCAGGTGTCAAGGTGGGCGGCAATCACCCGATTGTCGTTCAGTCGATGACCAACACCGATACGGCCGATGTGGCCGGCACCGTAAACCAGGTGATGGCGCTGGCGCGTGCCGGCTCCGAATTGGTGCGCGTCACGGTCAACACCGAACAGGCCGCCGCGGCCGTCCCGAAGATCGTGGACTGCCTGCGTCAATTCGGCGTGCCCGTTCCCATCATCGGCGACTTCCATTACAACGGCCACATCCTGCTGAAAAAGTATCCGGCATGCGCGCGGGCGCTCTCGAAATATCGCATCAATCCGGGTAACGTCAACATCGGCAAGAAGCACGACGACAATTTCCGCACCATGATCGAAGTGGCCATCGAACATGATCGCCCAGTGCGCATCGGCGTGAACTGGGGCTCGCTCGACCAAGCTCTGCTTACTCGCATGATGGACGAAAACTCGCGTCTGGCGGAGCCTAAGGACGCCCGCGAAGTTACTTTGGAAGCCATCGTGGTGAGCGCGCTGGAGTCCGCGGCCGCCGCCGAGCGGTACGGACTGCCGCACGATCGCATCGTTCTTAGCGCCAAGGTCAGCGGCGTGCAAGACCTGGTGGATGCTTACCGCTCGCTGTCGGCGCGCTGCGATTACCCCCTGCACCTGGGGCTGACCGAGGCCGGCATGGGCGCGAAGGGCATCGTCGCTACCACTGCGGGCCTCGCCATCCTGCTACAGGAAGGCATCGGCGATACCATACGCACCTCGCTGACCCCGCTGCCCAATGGCGACCGCACCGAAGAGGTGCTCGTTTCGCAGCAGATCCTGCAGTCGCTCGGCATCCGCAGTTTCACGCCGCAGGTGACCGCTTGTCCTGGATGCGGCCGCACCACCAGCACCTTCTTCCAGGAGATGGCCGACCAGATACAGACCTATCTGCGCGAGCAGATGCCGGTCTGGAAGGCCAGCCATCCGGGCGTGGAGAGCATGAAGGTGGCGGTCATGGGCTGCGTGGTCAACGGGCCAGGCGAATCCAAGCACGCCAACCTCGGCATCTCGCTGCCCGGCACCTTCGAAGAACCCAAGGCCCCGGTCTTCGTCGACGGCCGCCTGGTGACCACGCTCAAGGGCGATCGCATCGTGGCCGAGTTCATCGGAATGCTGGACGAGTACGTGGCCACGCACTACGCGGAGCCGGTTGCCTGATTATGTCGAGACGCTTCACGCTGTGGGAGGCGGAAAGGCTGCTCCCCCAGATCCGCGAGTGGATGCGTGAGGCGGTCTCCTTGAAATCGCAATACGACGAGGCGGAGCAAGCCACGCGCTCTCTCACCGAGCGCATCATGATGATGGGCGGAATCATCGTGGACTGCGAACGGGCAGCCGAAGACAAGGCGCGCCGCGACAGCACCGGCCAGCACCTCAGAAGCATCCTGGAGAGCATTCAGGAAAGCGGTTGCGTGGTGAAGGACCTCGACACGGGCCTGGTGGACTTCCCTACTCTTTTCCACGGCGAAGAAGTCTACCTTTGCTGGAAACTGGACGAGCCCGGCATCCAGTTCTGGCACGGCGTACACGAGGGCTTCGCGGGACGGAAGGCGATCGATCAGGATTTCCTGGATCATCACGAGAGCGGGCAGTCCAACTGACGCGGCGTCTCTTCAGCGTGCGACCCCAAGGTCGCGCTCGGGCAGCTATGTCTGCTGCCGCGCTCTCGGTCTTGGCGTAGCAACGTTGAAATTCGACACCCCGATCCAGCGCACCTCGCCCTCCTTTAGGAGTTGCGCCATGGCGGCCCATCCTTCTTCGATATCCTCCTTCGGCTCAGACCAGTGGATCTGGTGAAGATCGATTACATCCATTTGGAGGCGGCGCAGGCTGCCTTCCACCTGCCGCCGTATGGATTCCGCCTTCAAGGTATGGCCGACCTTTCCCCGCTCGTCCCAGACGCACTCGCATTTTGCGAAGACGAAAAGCCGGCGCGAACGGCCCTCCAGTGCGCGGCCTACTTCTTAGGAATGGCCCAGGCCATTCACCGAGGCGGTCTCGATCCAGTTCAAGCCGGCATCCAGCGCGGCGTGTATGGCCGCCAGGGACTCGTCGTCGTCCTGCGGTCCCCACCGGAAAGCCCAGCTTCCGCCTCCTATCGCTCAGCCGCCGATGCCCATCGGCGTGATCTTCATGTCGCTGCTTCCCAGCCGCTTCGTCTGTATAGCTGACGTTTATGATAACTGCCGGGCATGTCACTGCGTGGGCTGCTGAACCGTAATCGAGACCCCCAACTGCGATTGCGTGCCGCCAACTGTCGTAGCCACCACCGCAGCATCGCCGCTGGGAAGATCCGACGGCACCGTCACGTTGAACTGATAGAGGCCCGCTTCGACCAGGCCGGCGAAAGCCACCTTCGCGACCTCGCCGCCAATCGTGATCTGAGGGGTATTCGCCAGCGTGGCCGGCGCAGTCACCAGATTGCCCGTAGGGGTCGCCGGGCTGGTGGGGCCGAATCCCGTCCCGTACAGCAGGATCGTCTCGCCCGGCGCTGCCGGTGTGGTGGTCACGCCCGTGATCAGGCCTGTCTTGCCCACTAACGAGTAATTTGCGTGCTCCGCCGCCAGATAATTAGTACCGGAAAAGGTGAAGAATGCCGGCGCGAACTGCTGCTTTTGCACCTGGAAGGTGGTTCCGTTCACCACGACCGCGACCGGACCCACCGTGTCATCGTCCGGAGCCAGCACGTTGATTTGCGTGGGACTGATGTATTCCACGTACGCGGGTATCCCGTCGATCGTGACCGAGACGCCGTCCAACGAAGTAGGCAGCGCCCCATTGACGAAATCGCTGGTCTGCCACAGGCGCGTGGTCTGGGCCAGGTTCGTGCCAAAGATGGCGACCCACGTAGCCGGCGCGAAACTCGGCTGATAGCTCGCCCCGTTCACCACGGGTGGAACCGCCATGATGTTGATGCTATCGCTCGCGGAAACCGCTTGTACGATAAGGGTGACCAGGCCGGTGAAAGCCGCTGGCAGATCCACGGAAATTGCCGTGTTGGTCCACGAGGAGACCTGCAAGGTAGTCTGCTGCGCCGCGCCTGTCGAAATCGCCGTGACCTTACAGCCGTTGCACTGTTGCTCAAAGTTGGCGCCGTTGATCGTGATTGTCGAACCTGAATACACGAACCGCCCGGCGCCCAGCGGTCCAACCGGGTACCCGCCCTCGTCGAAAATGACCGTCGAGAGCTTACAACGCGCCGCGGAGTAGTAGCCCAGTGGTTCCACGAACTGACCGCAGTCGACGGTGCCCTGCGACGCGCTGGAAGCCAGAAACTCGCCCGTCCCGTATATGAAATCGTCGTAAAACACGGTGTCCGTATCGCCGCCATTCAGGAGCGCCACCGGTGTCGCTGTTCCTAATGTTCCAAATGTGACTTGAGACAGATCCGTGAGGTATTGGTCCGCGGAATCTACCACGGCGAAGAACATCCCGCCATTCGCGGACAAATAAGGGTTATTGGCGACAGTTTCAGTTCCAGTTATGGTTTGCCAAGCCGACGTGCCGGACAGGAAAAAGCGGACGATCTGTCCGGTTAACTGGGATGTGTCGGTGACGTTCGCGATTCCCGGCGCATTGCAGAGGAAAGACCCAAAGGTTGCGCTCGTAAAATCTACGGGGTCTACGTGGCAGTAAGGAACGATGATGGTCTGTGGAGAGCTCTGGGCGATGAAGCCACCAGAGGCGCTGGTCAACGATACCAGCCCGTCACTGGCATTCGTGAGCGCCGTCGAGGAGGATAGGTTTGCCAGCCAGTTGCCCGCGTTGCCGGCGATGGCTAGGGTGTCCACTCCCCGCACATCGTCGGCGAACTGGTTCCAAGTAGCCAGGTTCCACAAGAACGAGCTGGCCGGGACCAACTCGGCGCTCTGCGTTCCGGCTTCAATTGCGTTTACATAAAGACCGGCGATAAACGAGCCGAAGTTCGGCACGGCGATTAAGACCAGGTCCCGAACAAGCGTAGGCGTGGGCGGCGTGAGCGTACCGTCCTGCTGAAGTCCGGCCAGGTATGCCCTGGCGATCAACCCGCCCATGCTGTGCGCCACCAAGTCAATCTGGGGCACCTGCGCGCCCGAGGCGTACTTGATGGAAGTCAGAAACACGCCCAGGTCGTTGCCCAGGGTTTCGATCGCTCCGCCCGGATCTTCGACGCAGTTATCGAACAAGAACACGTCGGGAACGCCATCGGTCACCAGATAACTGGCTAGATTGCCAAATGTATCCGACGAACTGGTCGCTATGGGACATGTGCCGGTGAAGCCCAGTTCCCAGCCGTTCAACAGCACTACGGGAGGCCGGATTGCGCTGGATGGCACGGTCTGCCGCGGCTTCACGACCAAGGCCAAGGTGGTCGCGCGCTCCTCACCCGCCGCGCTCATGGCCGACAGTCTGACCGTATACTCGCCAGGCTCCGTGCGTAGCGGCGCAGCCAGCAGGATCCGATCGCCCGCCCGGTTCGGCCCGGCCACCAAGCGTTGCGTCTCGTTGCCCTGGATGTCCAGGCGCCGGTTTTTGGCTTTTAATAGAAATTCGAGCGTCTCGGGCGGCGCGGCGATCTGTGTGGATTCGCCCGCCCGAACCTCGTACCGCGTTTGCTGCAGCGCCATTGCTCCGGCCGTCCGGACCTGTGCCGCTCCGGGGATGGCGCAACACATCAGCAGCACAGCGGCGGTGATCGGTGGGGCAGGCGCTTTCGCCTGCCAAAATCTAAGCACAAGGCGCTCCTTCGACGAAACACCCAAAATAATTGACGAACGGAGCGCAAAAGCGTGCAAGCATCGACGTGAGCTCCACCACGCTATCTCGGTTGCGGCGCGCTCACCTCGCCGGGCTCCGCCGGCGCTTCCGGCGGTTTGCAGGCGCCTATCGACACCGAAAAACCCGCAATGGCATGCCAACCATCGCCCGCATGCCGCTCAATGCGGTACGACTTCGTGGCGGCATCCGCGCGCAGCCGCCAGTCTTCGTTCGCCGGCCCGCCGTGTTTCATCTGCAACGGCCGCTCACTCGTCTGACGCAGCGTCCAGGTCTCCCCGGAGTTAGCAGTCTCATATAGTTCGTAGCGGCCGGATTCGCCCGAATGGCCCTGATCGATCAGCA
>JBEKUO010000556.1:0-5233 GCA_049514955.1 Bryobacteraceae bacterium
CGCGCACCGCCGCCTGAATGCGCCGCCAGCGGACGCCCCAACGGAGAAGCACCGTCGCACACCCGCAAAGCCACCCCACCAGCACGAGCGCGGGCACTACGGAGAAAGCCACGGAAGGCGCCGCGATCAAGGCCTTGTGGACCATGGGCTGCACGAACGCTGCTCTGATCTCCTCCATAAAAAACGCCATCCGCGGCTGCGCGGCCAGTCCAGGAGCCTGCCAGCCAAATCGATTGCCGACGCCCACCAGCACGGAAAAGGGAATGAGAAACTTGATCGAAGCCGCCAGCCACAGCCGGCATCGCCATCGGGCTTGGTTCTTCCGGAGCGCCAGCGTCAATAGCGCCACGATGGCGGCGAAGAGCGTCGATTGCCAGAGGTGGTTGAAAACGGAGTTGAGCGTCGGCAGCCAGGCCGGAGCTGAATAGACAAACATCATTGCGATTTCTCCTTTTTCGCCAGTTCTTTCAGGGTTTTTTCGGCCTTGTGCACGTCGTCGAGAGTCAGCTTGCCGGACTCGATCAGATGCGCCATAACCGGCTGGGTACGGCCGCCGAACAAAGCCAGCAGATCGTCGATCAGCCTGCGCTGCGCCGCTCCGCGCGAGACGACCGCCTCAAATATGTGAGCGTTGCTGATCTTCTTGACCCTGCGCACCGCCTGTTTTCCCTCCAGCCGGTAGACGGTCGTTTGGATGGTGGTGTACGCGGGCCGGTCTCGCTCGGGAAACGCCTCTTGAATCTCTCGAATGGAGGAAGCGCCCTGGCTCCAGAACGCCTCCATGATCTGGAGTTCCAATTTGGTCAGCTTGGGTAAGGCCATACGGATCTACTATCCTCGTTTGTTATTCTACTATGACGCATGGAGACGCCGTTCGTCACGCGGAAAAATGACGTCGGGCGGAGCAGGGCTGTCGGGAGCCGGAGTGCGCCAGGACGGGAGCCTTCGCTAGACTACTAGTAGCCGGGGCAGGCGCACCGTGAGCATTCCATACCTACCAATCTCGGGAAATGGCGATGGCGCATCCGAACGGGTGTTGGTGGTCCGCGCCGGAGCTTTGGGCGATACCTTGATGGCCACCCCCGTGATTCGACGGTTACGCAACGCCGCGCCCGGCCGTGAGGTAGACCTTTTGTGCTCGGTTGGTGGAGCTTCGCTCTTGCGAAACAACCGCTATATCTCACAGATCTACACCATGCACCTGCGCAACCTGCCGCATTTCATTTCTCTGGAAAAGCGCCGGCTCATCAAGAAAATTCGGGATCGAAAGTACAGTTTTGCAGTCCTCCTCGAATCGGCGCCGCGCTATCGCGAACTGCTGGAGCGGGCTTCTCTGCGTGAGATTCGAGGATTCACCGAAACGTCGTTCGATCCATCGCAGCATTCCATCGTGAACAATCTCCGCGCCGCGGGGTTTCTAGAGTCCGGGCCCTCCGACCTGGAAATGGACTTGTCAGCGTCGGATTCCGCCGCGGAATGGGCAGCGAATGCGTTAGCCCGCCTTCCGAAGCCGTGGATCGGAGTGCACGCCGGCTACGGGCCCGGCAGTAAGAAGAAGGACCAGACAGCACGGCTCAAAGGTTGGACCTGCGACAACTTCATCCAAGTGGCTCGTGAGCTGATAGGCAGAGGGGCTTCGATTCTCCTAACTGGTTCCGGCGGAGATATCGGCATTTGTCAGACCATAGCGAGCAGCCTGCCGGCCGATCGCGTTCTGGTTTGCGCCGGCCAAACCAGCGTCGACCAACTGGTCGGTGTGATTCGGGCCCTGGATCTTTTCATCTCCGTCGATTCGGGACCCGCGCACATGGCGGCTGCCCTTGGGACGCCACTGGTGGTGCTGTGGGGGCCGGCGATCTTAGCTCAGGTGCGCCCGCTCTCCGCCACTACGCCGATACGTATCCTCAATGCCAATGTGCCGTGCGCGCCCTGCTACGGAACGCCGCTGATGAAGCAGTGTACGCGCAACATTTGCATGGAGCAGATCCTGCCGTCGGCGGTGCTTTCCGCCGCCCTTGACTTGTTAGGCTGACGTGGCGCAGGCGCTCCTGCCTACCGCGAGCGCAGCTCGCTCGCCCGTTCGTGTCTGCTGCTGTGCCACAATGCGCATATGCGTTACCTCGCTCTTGTGCTGCTCTGCGTTGCAGGCGCGCCCGCCGCCGATGACGGCTGGTCCGCCTACGGTCACGATCCCGGCGGCACGCGCTATTCGCCGCTCAAACAAATCACTCGCGATAATGTCTCGAAACTGAAAGTCGCCTGGACTTATCACACCGGCGCGCTACAGCCCGAAACCAAACTGAACGAAAAGGCCGCCTTCGAAGCCACGCCCATCCTGGTGGACGGCATGCTCTATCTCAGCACGCCGTTCAACCAGGTGATCGCGCTCGACCCGGCCACCGGCGCAGAAAAGTGGAAATTCGATCCCCAGGTCGCCCGCACGCATGGTTATTCCGAAGTCACCTCGCGAGGCGTAGCCGCATGGACGGATGCGCGGGGCGCCAAAGACGCCCCCTGCCAACTGCGGATCTTCGAGGGCACCATCGATGCGCGTCTGCTGGCGATCGACGGCAAGACCGGCAAGCTGTGCGCGGATTTCGGCGACGCCGGCCAGGTCGACTTAACGCAAGGTGTCGATTTCCAGAAAATCTATCGCGGCAATTACGAAGTCACATCCGCCCCCACGGTGGTGGGCGACGTGGTCATCACAGGATCCTCCATCGGCGACAACGCGGCGGTGAACCTGGAGCGCGGCGTAGTGCGGGGGTACGACACGCGCACGGGCAAGCTGATCTGGACCTGGGATCCCATCCCATGGGCCAATCAGCAGAAGGTCCGCACAGGCGCCGCGAATGCCTGGTCCACCATCGCGGCCGATGAGAAGCGCGGTCTGGTGTTTGTTCCTACCGGCAGCGCCAGTCCGGATTACTACGGTGGCGAACGGCCGGGCGACAATCGCTGGGCCAACTCCGTGGTGGCGCTTAAAGCATCTACGGGCGAATTTGTTTGGGGCTTTCAGGTGGTGCATCACGATCTGTGGGACTACGACGTCGCATCCGAGCCCACCCTGATCGAGTTCCGTGGCAAGGCGGCCGTTGCCGTGACCACGAAAATGGGAAACGTCTTCATGCTCGACCGCGAGACCGGCAAGCCGCTCGTCACCGTCGAGGAGCGCGCCGTACCGAAGAGCGATATCCCCGGCGAAGACGCGGCGCCCAGCCAGCCGATCCCGGCCTGGAGCGCCATGGTTCCGCAGAAGCTGACTGCGGCGGACGCGTGGGGACCGACGCCTGAAATGCGCAAGTGGTGCGCAGATAAAATCGCGTCCTATCGCAACGACGGTCTGTTTACTCCGCCCACTTTCAATGGCACGATTGCGTATCCCGGCAACATCGGCGGAGTGAACTGGGGCAGCGCCGCGTGGGATCCTGTGCGCAATATCCTGCTGGCCAATACCAACCGCGTCGCCGCCGTAGCGAATCTGATTCCGCGCGCGGATCTGCCGGCCGCCCGCGAGAAGCCGGACGAAATGGCGTGGGGCGGCGAATTCGCCCCCCAGCGGGGAACGCCTTACGCAATGCACCGGGACTGGCTGGTCTCGCCGTCGCAACTGCCTTGCAGCCCGCCGCCGTGGGGCGCGTTGGTGGCCTTCGATCTACAAACCGGAAAGCTACGCTGGGAAGCGCCGCTCGGGAGGATGGGCGGCGCGCCGCCGGGATCGATCAGCTTCGGCGGACCCATGGCCACGGCGGGCGGCCTGATCTTCACGGCCGCGGCGCTCGATCCGCACTTGCACGTGTTCGATGCGGATTCCGGCAAGGAAGTGTGGACCACCGAACTGCCCGCCAGCGCGCAATCCACGCCCATGACCTATCAGTGGCAAGGCACGCAGTACATCGTGATCTGCGCCGGGGGCCACGGGAAGATGAAGAGCAAGATGGGCGATTCGGTGGTGGCCCTCCGGCTGGAGTAAGTCGGGCAATTTCAGAGCCGCGACCGTCAGGGAGTGGTGAAGGTTTTGCCGGCAAGGTGGGGCAGGCGCTTTCGCCTGCCAACAAATTTCTTCCCCACCATTGCTAAGCGCCGTCGGTTGGCAGGCGAAAGCGCCTGCCCCACCTTCAGCGGTAGCATGGGAAGAGAGGCGACTAATGTTCACATGGATCTGCCCGACGTGCGGGCGAGAGGTGCCCCCTTCCTACGACCAATGCCCGGACTGCGCGGCCCGGGCGAAATCCGGCGAGCAACCGGCGGAAGCCGCAGCCCAACCACCTCCGCCGGAAGCGTCCGTGCCGCAGCCGCCACAGGCTACATACGCGCCTCCCGCGGTGGCTCCTCCGCAGTATCTGCCGCCTGCCCCGCCGCCGCGGTCCGGCCTGCCCACCTGGCTGCTGGCGATCGTGTTCGCTTTCGCCTTTGCAGGCTTGGGGTTCGGCGTGTACTGGCTGGTGAATCATTTGCGTGGCGGCGATCAGGCCGCGGCATCCGCGCCGGTGGAGTCCGTCCCGGCCAGGACGCCCGCCAAACCGCATCCCCTGCAAAGGTACGTCGAAGTGACCGGCATACGCTTCGTGCAAACTCCGCAGAAGGAAACCGAAGCGCGTTTCGTGGTGGTGAACCATTCCGGCGCGGACATCACCGATCTCGCCGGCGCGGTGAATATTTGGGCGCGCACGGACAAGTCCGAAGAGGAAGCCACGGGCACTTTCAGTTTCCGGATCCCTTCGCTGGGGCCTTACGAATCGAAGGAACAGACTGCGCCGGTCAAAACCAAACTCAAGGCCTACGAATTGCCGGACTGGCAAAACGTCTCGACGGAAGTACAGATCACTTCGCCGTAGCGGGACACACGGCAGCGCGTAATCCAGACTTTCGGAAACGAGCAGTCGGCACGCTTGGTCTACTCGAATCGTACGTCGTCGATCGATAACTCGAACTTCCCGGGCGTCGGAGAACTGCCGAAGAAGACCCCCATCAAGTCATGCCCGTCCGTGCCATTAAACGCCTTCAGCGGGAAGGTGAACTGTTTCCACTCCGCGCCCACGGTGAACGTCTGGGTCGCTGGCTGATAACCGAAGCCCTTGGCGAATATCATCACCGCGTACGCGCGCCCTTCGCCTTTCGCCCAAAACGAGAGCGATTTCTTCGATGAGAGATTCGCAGGCATCATCGTGCCCGCGCCCGGCGAGAAGAATGCGCCCGCCCAAGCCGCGGGTCCACGGCCCTCCGCCACTTC
>JBEKUO010000557.1:0-5227 GCA_049514955.1 Bryobacteraceae bacterium
AGCGGATGTTCGTGGTCGGCCGCGGCGGGAGAACGCCGCTCGGCCAGATCATGCGCCAGTCGCTCGATCTCGGGCAAATGATGTGCGCCGGCCGGGCTACGCTCGGCGAGTCCGAACCGAACACCTCCTTCCGACACCTGCGCGAACTCCACGCCGCGCACGCGCAGGCTTACCGCGCCATCGTGCCGGGCGACCCGCTCCACTTCCGGCGATTCCAGCAGCCGCGCCAACGCACCGAGCGGCGCCGGGCGGCGGCAGACTTCCACGCGCGTATCCACGTTTCCGAAATCGTGAGGATCGAGGCGCGCCGCGAAATCGTGCTCGTCATAACCGAACAGCTCATAGCGCGCGACCTCCTCATTAAGCCAAAGCAGGCGCAGGCTGGTGATGCGCTCCTGGCCGCGTGGCACATAAATCGCCAGCCCTTCGATGGCCAGACGTTTTTCGCGATGCCGCAAATGATCCAGCCAGATCAGCCCGAAGGTAAGCACGCCAGAGGCATCGCTTTCCGGTGCCACGGCAATCGCCGCCCAGCCCGTCGGCCCGCGGCGCAGAAACGCGCGCGGGAAGCTCGGCGAGAGGCTGGCTTCCAGATTCGGTTCGGCGCTGATTTCGGCGAGCGTCCAACCGGCGAACTGCCGGGTTAGAAACTGGCGGAAGCGCTCGCGGAAGATCAGGCGCTCGCTGCGGCGCTGGAAATCCAGGCTGGAGGGACGCGCCAGATCCACCAGGAAGAGGCGGCCCTCTTTGCGGGCGAAGCGCTCCACGATCAGCTCCAGCCGGCCACGCGCCTCGCCTGCCACGCCGGTGACGCGGCGCACCAGGTTGTGAGTCTGGTCCCAGGCCTGTAGGGTCAGCCGCGAGCCGCGCAGTTGAAGGGTGATGTTATCCGCCGCCAGCGGCAGCAACGGCTCGCCAGGTTCAAGCAGAGCGGGTTGGCGGGACGACGCGAGAAAACGCTCGATCGCCGCCTGTACATCCGCGGACATGCTTACGTTAACGTTAGCACGCCCATTGACATACCCGCGCGGAAAGAGCCACGATCAAATAAGCGTGACCATCGATGAACGGCTGGAAAAACTGGTAGAGCGCCACGAAGCTCTGACGCAAAGCATGGAGCTAATGGAAGAGCGGCAAATCGCAGCCGAGGAGCGGCACGAGCGCGAGATGGCCGACATTCGTCGGGAAGGCGACAGGATGCGGACCGACATGCGGCGGGCCTTCGCCATGGGTGTACGCGAGGCGCGCAACGAACGGAGACGCCGGCGGGAGTTGGATCAGAAAATCAACCAGGCTAACTCCACGTTGGACGAGAAAATCACCCAGCTCGCCGCTGCGCAATTGATCACCGAAGAAAAGCTGCAGGCCTTCCTCGAATCCATGCGCCGCGGCGGGAACGGGAACCCGCCGAATCCGCAAGGGCAATAACAATCGTCCAGGAAGAACTGCCGCGGCTGGCCGTCTGGAATTCCCCGCATCTGTATGTCAAGCTAATAGTGCATGACGATTGATGAACGCTTGCAGGCGCTCACCGTGAGCGTGGAACTGCTGACCAGTCTGCATCGCGACCTGGAGCGCGAAACGACCGAGAAAGTCAGCAGCTTAGCGGTGATCGCCGAACAGAACGATGCGGGTTGAGCAGATGGATAGGCGCGCAGCGCAGATGATGGATGCGATCACCCGCCTGGCGCGCGTGGCGTAGAATCATGAGCGGCGCATCGACGAGTTGGAAGGTTAGCCCGGCACCGGCCGCGCGGGCTTTCTACGGGCCAACGCGGGAGCAGCCGCCCAGAACAACGCGGCAAGCCATACAACGACCAGCGCGATGCCTTGGAGACGCAGCGCAAACTCTGGTTGCCCGACCAGAGGGGCTGCCTTTTCGCCCACCGCTAGCGTCCATGCCGTCAGCAGGTATGCGAGATAGTTATCCCGCGCGAAGCACGCCACAAACAGCACACCTGCTGTGAGGTAGACGAGCCCAATCCCGTAATACAGGAAGAATTCGCCGGCCGTGTGGGCCGAGGATGGCACGAGCGCCGCCGCGGCCACCAGCCCCGCCAGGATGGAGGCGCCCGGCCAACGTTTGAGCGACCGCACCGCGTGGACGGCGAGAACCAGCAGGGCTATCCAGAACAGCGTTTCCTGCGAGGCCGAAGCGAATGCCGAGGCCGCCGGGGAGGCGGTCGCGAACGCGGTCCGCGCGCCGGCGGAGAGCAGCGCGTACGGGTGGAAGCGATCGATCGCCAGCCAGTGCAACTGGTTCAGTGCGGCTGCTCCGATGGCGGCCAGCACGGCGGCATGCAAAGCGTCGCGGCCCAGCAGCCTTCGGTTGGCAGGTCTGAATACGGCCAAAGCGTCGGGCCGCAGGGCAAGGATGAGAGCCGCCCCGCACGCCAGCGCCACGAAAAGCGCCAAGGCCCCGATCGCCAGTCCGACGATCATCACCACCTCGAAGGATTCCAGCGGAAAGGTTGTAGGGTACTGGCTCAGCAGCAGCGGGAAATTCAGCGCCATGCCGGCCAACGCAATTCCTCCGAGCGGCAGCGCCACCCACAACGCGCGACGCCAGCCGAGCGCGCGCTGGCGGGTGCGTTCGATCAAGAGCCAGATGCCCAGCACCAGCAGGCTGGCGAACACCACGATGCGCAAGACCAGCAACAGGTTCGATAGTGCGTTGCGCTGAGAACGCGCGCGCACGAAGGTCTCGGGGAGCTTCCAGAAAGTGCTGAGCGAGACCACCCGGTCGCCGGATACTTCGACGCGTACGCGGAAGCGCGCTTCGTCCAGATTGCGCGGGTCGCCCGGCTTGGCTTCCCACACCAGCGTGTGATCGCGGCGCGCCTTCTTCTTCTCGGAAGCGGTTTCCTTGGGATCCAGCTTCTGCAGATCGATGCCGCGCGATGCCAGAAATCCAGCCGCGATCTGGCGCGCGGCATCGGCGGGCAAATCCGCGCCGGGCTGGTCTTCGCGCAACACATGGTTGAACGCAAAGACGCGCCCGCTGTCGGGATCGATCGAAACCTGCATCTCTTCGCGCTCGAGGGGCTTGAAATAGCGGACGGTCCAACTGTGTAGGGGCACGTCGCGGCGAAAGGCGTTCGCCACGTAGGCCACGTCGCGGCGCTCCACGAAATATTTGCCGGTCAACCGTGCGTCGTCGTCTTCCCACCTGGTGACCGGGAACGCAACCGCGCGATAGCTCCCGGTTGGGAAGCCTTGTGCGCGCGCGAACTGGTCCGCGATCGTGCGGGCACGCGCGGAGCCGAACGCAAAGCCCGGGTCGTCGCCGAACTCCTGCACGTGGACGGTAATCAGCACCACAGCGGCAACGACGAAGAGCATGTAAGCGGCCACAACGCGGCGGGTAGACCACACGCCAGCGGCCAAGCCCGGCGCCGGCGCGGGCTCGGCGGAGACGGCCACGTCGGGGACCCGTTCCGCGGTGCCTTCGTCGGCATTCGTCAGCCCGGTTTCCGGTGCGAAGCCGCCGCACCGCAGGTAGGCGATCCATGCCACCAGAACCGGCAAGACCATAATGCCCGCACTGGCCGCGCCCGAGAACATGAAATACGGATTGTGCGATCGCAATAGCAGCAGCGCGGTGTACATCGCGTCCACCGAGTAATGCCAGACCAGCGTCGGCAGGATGCCGAAGCGCAGCATGATCACACCCAGCGCCACGCCTCCAACGCCGACTTCCACGCCGCGGATCCAGAAAGGCTGTTGCGGGTATCCGGCATGTCCGAATCCCCAGATGAAGCCTGCCAGAACTACCGCGATGCCTACCTTCCGGACCAGTTTCGTAAGGAATGGGATAGCGAACATGCGAAAGAGGAACTCTTCGGAGACCGCCGGCAAAAATCCGCCGAGCAGAACGAAGAGCCAGGGCAGGCGCGTGTTGAGCAGATCGTCATAGGGCACGTCCGCGGGTGACCACGCGCCGAAATGGTACGCCACCATGTAAAAGCCCGTCTGGTAGGCGACAAAGACGCCCGTGAGAGTCAGGCCCAGGATCGCGCCCAGAAAGAATCGCTTCGTGCGCAATCCGCGCGGGCTGAACAGATTGCCCAGCGAGATGCGCGCACCGTAGCTTTCGCGATAGAGCGGCTCGGCGCCCGCAGTGAGCACGAACAGCAAGCCGGCGGCTGCCAACGCTCCGGTGAGGTTGCGCAGAAATTCCTGCGCGATGAAGCTGGCATAGGAATCCGGGGTGGGATAGGAGAACTCGGCCAGCGGCTGCCCATTCCAGTTCGCGAGAAAATACAGCACGCCGCCGATGGCGCCCACGACCGCGGCACGCCGCCAGCGTATGTCGTGACTGCGCACGCGCAGCAGGATCACGACCAACAGGGCCACGGCCAGCAGCATCAGCAGACCGGTATCGATGGTCTGCGCAGTCAGATTCCGCGACCGCAATCCTTCGTAAGCGCGCGTCCAGTTTTCGGGGACCTTCAGATACTCGCGATAGCCGCCCACCTCGCTTCCGAGGACCGTCACTTCCAGCCGGTAAGTGGAGTCCTTGATGTCGAAATCGTGCTCCTTCCAGGTGAAGGTGTGATCCGTGCGCGCGGGGCGTGTGACGCTGGAGCCTTCCACGAAGTCGAGGCCGGCGGGGTCGCGATGCATGGTGTCGCGGAGAAAACGCTCGGCCACGGCGCGGGCCTGCTCGGCAGTCAGGCTGGGGCGCGCGGCGGCTTCGGGGATGGCATGCTGGAAACCGGCGGGGTCGCCCGCGGGCGTAACGTCCACGCGGAATTCTTCCTTTTGCAAGGGACGGAACCAGCGCCACGACCAGCGCCACAAGCGCACACGGCTGCCCATCAGGCGATTGGCCTGCTCCAGGCCGAGCTCGCGCTCCAGGAAGGTTTTGGCGGTCTCGTCGTAACTGAAGCGGGAGGCTTGGCGATAGGAGTTCAGCTTGAACCCCTGCGCGGAGAGAAAGTTCTCGGCCAATGTGCGGGCCTGCTCGCGCGTGACGCGGAAATCGATGGAGGCTTCGGGGAAGGCGCGGTGGAAGTAGCGGGCGGAGAACCAGACGGTGGCCGCCAGCAGCAGGAAGCAGATCAGCAGGAAGCGGGCGTCGGCGGGGCGTAGGCGTTCAGGCATCGATGACAGGATAGCAGGGCGAGCTTTGCTCGCCGTGGCTGGTGGTTGGTGGCTGGTGGATGGTGGTTATTTTTTTGGGGGGCACGCACTGGCGGATTAAAACCGCGCGCACGCTTTGGAC
>JBEKUO010000558.1:0-5219 GCA_049514955.1 Bryobacteraceae bacterium
TGCAACTAGCAGAAATCCTCGGCGTCAATCAGGGAGAGGTCTCGAAGATTGAGCACCGGTCCGACATCTGTGTCAGCACCCTCGCCGAATACATTGAAGCCATGGGCGGTCGCCTCGAGATCCGCGCGGTGTTCAAAGATCGAGAAGTGCGGATCACGCAGTTTGAGGAACTGGCGAGCTAGGGCGGCGTCATGGGACAATGTTGACGCCACATTGAGAGAGCACCGATTCCGCGGGTTTTGCCGCCGCCGGCCACTCCCCCAACATGGCGACGTTACGTCCAAATGAATTGGCGAAACATGCGGGCGGCACGTGCACGGGCTCGGCTTCCGAAGCGAACACCAGCTCAACGGGCATAGCGGGCGCGCACCCGGCGTTTCACCTCTTCCCAGGGCAGCCCCGCAGCCGGGTTTTTCAGCAGATTCGCTTTCCTGCGCGCCAGTTCCTGCTTTTGCCAATCGTGGACCGGTACCGCCCGCGGCGTGGCCGAAAAGTCGTCCCACAGATCTTCGGGCAATCTTATCCGTTGGGCTTCTTCCATGTTCCGCTAACGTAGTCAGGAACCCGAAGCACTGAAGTCTTGGTGATACCTGGCGGTTGGTTGTATTGGAACTCATACAAAACACCCGGTTGCATGTCGATGCCAAACCAGGCAAATTGACGAGCCAAAGGCATAAATTGTGGGAAGGGATTAGCTCTGTGAAAGCTAGCATTTGGCTCGAAGTGACAGCAGATACGATTATCGTACTTAGTATTCGGTGGGGGTAGGATAACTTCGTGAAACTTACAGAGACCCTCCTCTGAAGATCCCTCCGGATAACGCTCGAAATGGATACAGTAGTTACAATCGAGAGAACCTTTGCCGTTTGCCAAGGGCGGTCTCCGTTACATCGCAAGCGTCTATGGTTCGGCGAGCTGCGGCTTCTCGGCCGGGCTTAGATCAACATCGACGCAGAATTCATTCGGATCTTCACTGCCAACGCTCAAGCCAACAGCGTTGAAGTTAATTCCGCCCCGCCTCGGCTTCCTTCTTGCGCGCTCCCCCAAGAATGTCCGTCTCCGCATAGTTGCCTTCATGGCAAGCGTATTCGTAGATCGGACCGGGCGTCGCCAGAAACGGATATTCGATCGTCCACGGCCTGGCAAACGCCGCCGGGTCCTCAATGGTGGCCCGGTACAAAATCGTTCCGGCATCGATCCGCGTGAATCGTTCCACGACGTGCAGGTTTTCGGTGGATCCCCGGAAGCGCGTCTTGTTCGTGAAATTGGTGGTGTCGACCACCAGCGCATCGCCTTCCCAATGGCCCACCGAGTCTCCCAGCCACTGCCGCACGTCCGGCGGGGCATGCTTCGCGTTCATGCGGATGATGCGCGCGTCGTGCACCATCTCGACCAGGATCAGCACGCTGTCGGCAGTCTGCACGATCTGGTAGTTATTGTTGTAGAGAACCGGAAGCATGGGCGGTCCCGATGTGGATCCGAACCCAATGAGACAGCGCTCGGAGAGGGGCCGGTCCTTCACGCTGTTGAAGCTGCCGCCTGTATAGGACGCAATCAGTCTGCGGCCCGCTTCCGCCGACATGCGGGGAACCTTCCCATCCGGCGGATCGATGATCAACGAGGTGCGCTTGACGCCATCCACGCGGGCGAATTCCGATCCGCGGTCGATGAACAGCGCGTTATAACCGCCCGTTCCAGCCGAGCCCGTGGCTGTCAATAACGGCCCCTCGGATTTTCCATCGGCCTCAGCAAGTTCGTTCGCGCTCTTCGCCTCGAGCACCTTCGCTTCGGCGTCGGTAACGGTCGCCTTCCCTGCCAGCGCGTCGGGGCGCTCGAGTGGCGTAATCGTCGCATTGGTCCAGATGCCCTGCAGGTCGGGATGGCCGTCGGGAGTGCGCGGCACGCCATTTGAGGTCTGGGCCTGAATGGGCGCCACCAGCAGGACAGACAGAGCGCCCAGCGATACTAAGAATCGATAGCACATTTGGATCCGCTCTCCTCTCTTGGATTACTTCTTCGGGTCGTAAGGCGCGCCAGTGCCGGACGAACCTAGGAACAGTTTTTTGCCGTCCGGCAGCGTGATATCTTTGCCGTTGGCCCGCAGGGACCCGTCCTTCGACTGATAACCGTCCACGATCACCTGCGTCCCGGGGGCCACCGTCGCCTTTGTGAAGCCGCGCCGCAGCAGCACATTCGGGCTGCCGGCTTCCACCATCCAGCTAGTCACCTTGCCATCCGGCCCGGTCACGTCCACATGAATCCAGGCGTGGGGGTTGATTAGCTCCACCTTCGTAACGACGCCCACCAGGTGCACGGGCCTCTTCGCATCGAACTCCGCGGCAAAAGCATGATGCGCCCAAGCCGGCGCCGCCCCGACAACAAGAGTGGCGGCGGCCACCGCGGCGAAAGATCTTATCTTCATTGCGGTTCTCCTACAGACTCCTTCATTTTCCGTCTTTCTTCGTGAATTGGCCGTACATCAGTTCTTCGGCGAACTCCACGCACTTGAATTCCATCAACCGGGCGTTCTTTTCGACATGCCGATAGAGCGGCATCTGGATTTTCCACGGCCGGGAGAAGACCTTCGGATCCTCGATGGTCGCCTCATACGAAAGAATATCCGGACCCATCGGGGTGTAGCGTTCGACCACATGCAGCGCGTCGCTATGGAAATCCCCAGCCCGGTCGAACCACGTGCGCTCGTCCAGAGCCGCGACGTCGACCACCAGCGTGTCGCCTTCCCAGTGGCCGAACGATTGTCCCATCCAGGAATCCGCCGGAGCGGGCCCGGGATCTTTCAGGAAAACATTGCGCACGGCGCCGGCATACTCGTAGGCGAAGAAGATGGCCTTTGTGCTGTGAAAGATCTGAAACGGATACGGCATGTAGTTGGCGCGCGGCACACCGGGCAAGTAACAGCGAAGCTCAGGGTCGGCGGTCAAGCGGTTCGCGAAGTTGGCCTTCTTCTTTTCCTTGGCCTCCGGCAGGTAAGGGATTTCGCCGCCCTCCACCACTCCTGGGCCACCGGGCTCGGCGCCGATCGCGCCCAGGGCGACCACTAACCCGGTCCGCGCGGCATGATCCTCAAGATCCCAATTTGCAGTGTTCAGCGCTTGCCAGATCCCGCTCAGATCCGGTTTTCCGTCGGGCATACGGTGCGGCTGCGGCGCCGGTTGGCCGGAAAGACGAGTGACTGCCAGGAACAGGAAGGCAATCGAACTGGCGAGCAAAGCTCGCCTGCGCCGGCAGGAGTGCCGGCGCGGCAGGCAGGAGTGCCTGCGCCACGAAAACAGCGTTCGCATCCGGCTATTGTCTCCCATGCCGTGCCATTTTCTCAAGCATCGTATGCGATCAGCCGCCCGGAGACTACCAGCCCTGTCCATAAGAGCAGCGAGATCCATGCGGCCAGCCTGGCTTCGGCGGTCACGGCCACATCAAGCTTGGCCGTGTTTCCGTAAACCCGGCCGCGAAAGACGAGAGCATGCACTCCCACCAGCGCCAGGAGCGCCATCTTAACCCAAAACGCCGGGCTGCGGTATAGCTTCAGGGGCTCGGCCCACGCCAGAAGCAGACCGCTGGCGGCCACGGTCACAAAGCCGGCCCACTTCCACGCCCGGAATTGCTGCACGATGTCCGACACGGGGCGCCGCCGCATCGCCCAGCCCAGCAAGCGCAGATCGGTCATCAGCAACATACCGCCAAACAGGGCGATCCCCAGAAGATGGATTCCACCGATAATCGGATAGGGCAACGCTCCCTCGCGAATCGCGGTGCTCAGATCCGTGCTTTCGATCCACTCCAACAGCGACGGAATCGACATCAAACGCTCCCATCCTTTCAAACAAATGCGATCATCCGCCCGCCCGCTATCACCGCGGTCCAAAGCACCAGAGACAGGCCGCCGGCGAATTTGGCCGCGAGCGGCGAAACGCCGGACCGTGCCAGTTTGCGATGGATCGTGAAGTGGAAGAGCAGAGCCACCATGAGGACCACCATCTTGAATTGAAACGACGGGTTGTTGTGGTAGTTGACCGCATCCGCCGAAAACATCAGTGGTCCGGTGGTCAGCATCAGCGCGAAGCCCACAAGCGTCCATGGATTGAGATCCGCGGCGAGTTCCGCGGCGGACTGACGGCGCATCCCCAATCCAAGAAGACGTAGATCCACGATAGCGATGGTTCCGATAGAGAGCGCGAACCCTATAAAATGCAGGCTCTGGACCACCGGGAAAGCCCACTCGGGCCCGTTGATCGCATTCGCCCAAGGGCTGGTAGTTAGCCATTCGAAAAACGATGGAGCAGACATGGCGGGAACTCGCCACAGTATAGCGCATCCCCCATGGTGGGGCAGGCGCTTTCGCCTGCCAACGCAGCACGAAATCGCAGCCGTTGTGGCGAGATACAGTGCTGCACGCTAATGATGCGTCCCGCCGCCCGCCGGGTTTCGGTTTCCGTCACACCGAAGCCCCTGCGCACCCCTTTCGGAGCCTTGCTGCTAGGATCGATAGATCACATGGCCGAGCGGCACGGATTGACGCGCGGGTTGGGGCTGCTGGAAGCCACGGCCCTCAACATGAGCAACATGGTCGGGGTCGGGCCGTTCGTGACGATCCCGCTGCTGATCGGCGCGATGGGCGGGCCGCAATGCATGTTGGGCTGGCTGGTGGGGACAGTCCTGGCGCTGTGCGATGGGCTCGTCTGGGCGGAACTGTCGGCGGCCCTGCCGGGTGAAGGCGGCAGCTACCTGTACCTGCGCGAGGCGTTCCGGCGGACGCGCCTGGGCTCGCTGCTGCCGTTCCTCTTCATCTGGCAATTCATCTTTAGCGGACCGCTGGAGATCGCCTCGGGGTACATCGGCTTCGCGCAATACCTGAGCTATTTCCGGCGGGGCATGGGCGCGTGGGAGATGCGCCTGGCGGCGTGCGTGGTGGGCGTGCTGGTAGTGGCGCTGCTCTACCGCGGGATCAAAGCGGTCGGCCGGCTGACGGTGGTGCTGTGGATCGGCATGCTGGTAACGGTTGCGTGGATCATCGCGACGGGCTTCGCGCACTTCGATGCGCGGCTGGCGTTCGATTTTCCGCCGCACGCGTTTGCGATTTCGCCGGCCTTCATGGCGGGCCTCGGCGGCGCCACCTTGATCGCCATGTACGACTTCCTGGGATATTACGGAATCTGCTTCGTGGGCGGCGAAGTGCGGCAGCCGGAGCGTGTGATGCCGCG
>JBEKUO010000559.1:0-5217 GCA_049514955.1 Bryobacteraceae bacterium
ACATATCCACATGGTCAGACGTGCGTGGGTTCTATCGCTGTGCCTTCCCGCCTTGCTTTCGGCGGCCCTGCTACGCATCGAGGTTTCCGACCGCAGCGATGTTTTGGACGGGAAGGCTTTTGGCGCTGCCGGTCCTTACGAGCGCATCGTCGGCAGAGCTTATTTCGCCGTAGATCCCAATTTGCCGGCCAACCGGATCATCACGGATCTCGCCAAGGCGCCGCGCAACGACGAAGGGCTGGTGGAGTTTTCGTCCGATATCTACGTGCTGAAACCGCGCGATCCGAAGCATGGCAACGGCGCTGTTCTGTTCGAAGTCTCCAACCGGGGCGGCAAAGCCATGTTGGCCGTCTTCGACCATGGACCGGCTGCTGCCGATCCGCGCATGGAGAAGGATTTCGGCGACGGCTTTCTGCTCGAGCAGGGCTACACGCTGGTGTGGCTCGGCTGGGAATTCGACGTGCCTCCTTCACCGGGAGCGTTGCGGCTCTATGCGCCTGTCGCTAAGGGCGTCACAGGACTGGTGCGCTCCGAATTTGTGCTCGACGCGAAGGGAACGCGGCAGTCCTTGGGCGATCGCGATCAGCTCGCTTATGCGGTGCTGAATCCGGACGATCCGGGGCTGACGCTCACGATGCGCGATCACAGCGACAGTCCGCGCCAGGTGATCCCGCGCGCGGCGTGGCACATCGAGGGTGGCACGCACATCGTGATGCCGGCGGGTTTCGAAATCGCCAAGATTTACGAACTCGTATACACGGCGAAGGACCCGGCGATCGTCGGACTGGGGCCCGCGGCCGTGCGCGACTTGATGTCGTTTTTCAAATACGGCATCGATAGCGACACCATTCTGGGCGATCATCACGATTTCATCAAGCGCGCCTACGGCATGGGGGTTTCGCAAAGCGGGCGTTTCCTGCGCACGTTTCTCTACTACGGCTTCAACCAGGACGAGAAGGGCCGCCGCGTTTTCGATGCCTTGATGCCGCACGTGGCGGGCGCGGGGCGGGGCAGCTTCAATTACCGATTCGCGCAACCTTCGCGCGACGGGCATGCGTTTCTGAATACGTTCTATCCGACCGATATCTTCCCCTTCACCGATATCGCACAGATGGATCCGGACACCGGCATCACCGACGGGCTGCTCACGCACGCCACGCCGCCCCAAGCCGCGCCGAAGATTTTCTACACGAACACTTCGTATGAAT
Organism: Bryobacteraceae bacterium; assembly: GCA_049514955.1. GTDB lineage: Bacteria > Acidobacteriota > Terriglobia > Bryobacterales > Bryobacteraceae > Bog-159. The sequence continues at coordinate 1,209 of JBEKUO010000559.1, forward strand.
ATTACGGGCGTTCGGCATCGCTGATTCACACCACGATCGACGGCGCGCACGACGAGCCCATCCCGCCCACCACGCGCATCTACTTCCTGACCGGATATCAGCACGGGCCGGGGCCGTTTCCGCCGGTTCGCGGCCACACACAGAACCTGCCGAATCCCAACGACTACAGGTGGACGCTGCGGGCGCTGCTGGTGGCGATGGACGCGTGGGTGAAGGATGGCAAGGAGCCGCCGCCTTCGCGTTATCCGAGGATCGCGGAGGGCCAACTGGCGGGTTTGGACGCGGTGCGGTTCCCCAAGATTCCCGGCGTCCAATTTCCGACGCGGATACAGAGAGCCTGGCGCGTGGATTACGGCGAAGAGTTCCGGACCGCCGGGATTGTGACGATCGAGCCTCCCAAGGTGGGCAAGCCGTTTCCGATATTACTGCCCCAGGTGGATGCGGACGGCAACGAGACTGCGGGCATACGCATGCCTGCGACGTTGGTCCCGCTGGCGACTTATACGGGATGGAACCTGCGTGCGCCGGAGATTGGGGCGCCCGATGAGTTGTACAGCATGGTGGGCTCGTTCATTCCGTTCGCGCGCACGAAGGCCGAACGCGCCAAGACGGGCGACCCGCGCCTTTCCATCGAAGAGCGGTATGCCGGGAAGCAGGAGTATCTCGATAAAGTCGAAACAGCGGCGCGTGGGCTTGTGAAAGAAAGCTATCTGATGGAGCGCGATGTTCCGCGGGTTATGGAGCGGGCGTCGGCGGAGTGGGACTATGTGACGCGGTGAGGCTGGGGGCGACACGGCGACACGGGGACGGGGGACACGGCGACGCGGCGACACGGCGACTCGGCTAGTAGCCTATGGCGCAAGTCACCGCGGGTCGCGGTTGGCAGGCGAAAGCGCCTGCCCCACCACGCTGAACCAACAGCATGTCGACGCGGCTGACTGCCCCTTGCTTCCGGCAAACCCGCGGCGGTATCCTTTCTTAGTCTTCTCGATTGCTGTGGAAACCAGCCAAATCATGGCCTAGGAGCCTCTATGACCAGGACAGCCACCACCTTGTTCGCCGCCGCGCTGAGTTTTACTGTTTGGACCTCATGCGCCAAGAAAGAATCCGGCCTCGCCGCCGGTCCAGATTTTCAGAAGCGCTTCCAGGAGGCCCTCATCGCCGCCAAACCCGGCGCGGTGATTGAACTGCCGGAAGGCCGTCTGGATTTGGATCGCTCGCTTTCGCTCTCGGTCGATAACGTGACGATCCGGGGGAAGGGAATCGACAAAACCATCCTCTCGTTCAAAAACCAGAAGACCGGTCCGGCCGGCTTGCAGGTGACTTCGAACGCCTTCACCATCGAGGATCTCGCCATTGAGGACACCAAGGGCGATGCGCTGAAAATCAACGGAGCGAACGGCGTCACCGTGCGGCGCGTGCGCACCGAATGGACCGGCGGCCCCAGCGACAAGAACGGCTCCTACGGCATCTATCCGGTGCAGTGCAAGAACGTGCTCATCGAGGAGTCGGTCTCTATTGGCGCTGCGGACGCTGGAATCTATGTGGGCCAGTCCAGCTACATCATCGTGCGCCGCAGCCGCGCGGAGGCCAACGTGGCCGGCATCGAAATCGAGAATTCACAATTCGCCGATGTCTACGACAACAAGGCTACTCGCAACACGGGCGGCATCCTGGTCTTCAACCTGCCGGACCTGCCGGTCAAGGGCGGCGGAAACACGCGCGTGTTCAACAACGAGATCGTGGCCAACAACACGACGAATTTCGGTGCTAAGGGGAGCATGGTGGCCAAGGTCCCGACCGGCACAGGCGTCATCGTACTGGCGACGAATCACGTCGAAGTCTTCAAGAACACGATCAAGGACAACAACACATCCAACGTTTCGGTCATCAGCTACTTCACCACGGGCAATCCGATGAACGACGCGAGCTACTATCCGTTTCCGGAAGCGATCTATATCCACGACAACACGATTACCGGTGGCGGAACCGCTCCTAGCGGGGAATACGCCGATGCGCTGGCGCCGGTGGTGGGCAAGCCCCTGCCGGCGATACTCTATGACGGCGTTGTGAATCCGCAGAAGCTGGTGGCCGGCAAGCATCTGCCGGACGACCTGCGGATCTGCTTCCAGGGCAACGGCGACGCGACTTTCATGAACTATGACGCGGGCAATCACTTCAAACATATCAGCCGCGATCTGAGCCAGTACAACTGTTCACTTACGCCGCTGTCGGCGGTGAATCTGCCGGCGCCCACGGCGGGCGTGCCCAGCGGAGGAAACTGAGTGACTGTGGAGCGCGTGGCGCACGCTTTAGCGTGCTGCGGCGAGCTTCAGCTCGCCGAATTCCGACCGTGGGCAGAAGCCCACGCCGGCACGCTCTCCAGAAACCCACACTGGAAGTTGATGATCTGGCGGGACCGACGTCCCATTAGCACGATAGGCGAGCAAAGCTCGCCTGCGCCGGCAGGAGTTCCGGCGCGGCAGGCAGGAGTGCCTGCGCCACGGCTGCCCGCAGCCACCCTGGCGGGCCTGATCCTGCTGTGCGCCGCTTGCGGCACGCGAGGAGTGCGCGCGCATATCGACGAGCCGTTTCCTGCCAAGCTCTCCGGGTGGCGCTTGTTCACCGGAGAAGCCGCCGCACTGAAACCGAATGCGGGCGTGGTTCCCTATGACTTGAACACGCCGCTGTTCTCCGACTATGCCACTAAGTACCGGTTCGTCTGGATGCCGGCCGGAACCGCGGCAACTTACAACGACACGGATGCATTCGAGTTTCCCGTCGGAACGATTTTCGCAAAGACGTTCGCGTTTCCCGACACCGATCATGGCGGCAAGCAGCGAATCATCGAGACACGGCTGCTGGTGCACGCCAACTCGGGCTGGGTCGGCTTGCCGTATGTGTGGAACGCGGAACAGACAGAGGCCACCCTCGACGTAGCTGCCGACCCTACGGTCGTGCACTGGGTGCATCCTTCGGGCGTTCGGTATGCGATTGATTACGTCATCCCGAACACCAACCAATGCAAGGGCTGTCACGATAAGTCGAAAATCATGACGCCTATCGGTCCCAAGGCGCGCAACCTGAACAAGGACTTCAACTATCCCGAAGGCCGCGCCAACCAGCTCGCTTACTGGACCAAGGTTGGATATCTGAAGGGCGCGCCCGCACCGGAAGCCGCGCCGAAGCTGGCGGTCTGGGACGATCCGTCTAGCGGCACCCTCGATACACGCGCGCGCGCCTATCTGGAGATGAACTGCGGTCACTGTCACAATCCGCAAGGGCCGGCCAACACCACGGGACTCTATCTTACTGCCGCGCAGACCGATCCCATGCGGCTGGGTTTGTGCAAAGTGCCGGTATCGGCCGGGCAGGGCTCGGGCGACCTGCTGTTCGACGTAGTGCAGGGCAAGCCTGAGGAATCCATCCTGGTGCACCGCATGGAATCCAACACTCCCAAAGTCATGATGCCGGAACTGGGACGCACGGTAGTTCATCAGGAGGGAGTGGCGCTGATCCGGCAATGGGTCGCCTCGTTGCAGGGTAGTTGCAGCGCCGCGCAGCCTGGGAGACTTTGATGAAACGTCTATATCTTCTGTTATTGCTCGCTGTGGTGTGTCTGGCTCAGGATTTCCGCGGCAGCCTGGTCGGCACGGTCAACGATGCGAGCGGCGGGCTCGTCCGCAATGCCGCGATTACCTTGCGTGCGGCCGCCACTTCCATAGAACGTAAGGCGGTCAGCGACAGCCGTGGAGAGTTTCGGTTCGATGATTTGTCGCCGGGCGCGTATATCGTCACTGCCAATGCCCAGGGGTTCGCCGAGGCCCGCGCGGAAGTGACCGTGGTCATCAGCTCCACGCGAGAGATCACAGTCACGTTGAATCCGGCTTCCGTGCAACAGTCAGTCAACGTGCCGGGACAGGCTTCTTCCATCGCCACCCAACAGATGGACACTACCAGCGCCGTGCACGGGGGCGCGGTAACCGCACAGGATCTGGCGGCCATTCCG
>JBEKUO010000560.1:0-5215 GCA_049514955.1 Bryobacteraceae bacterium
GACGTGGATCCCGCCAAGCTCGCGCTCACTCCGGAAAAAGAGAAGCTCTGGGCGTTCTGGGTCAAGCTTTACCGCGAAAAAATGCTGCCGCAAGGCGAGTATCTGGGCACGCTCTATGATATCGGCTTCGACCGGCCGGAGGCGCACGCCATTCGCAAAGGCGGCAAGATGTACTACGCTTTCTTCGCCCCGGAGTGGAATGGTGCGGTTGAGTTGCGGGGACTCGGACCGGGGACTTACAAAGTTACCGACTACGTGCATGGCCAGAGCCTCGGCACGGTACGCGGACCAAAGGCCCGGCTCAGCGTCGCGTTCCACCAATCCTTGCTGATCGAGGCCGCCCCGTAGCGACGTGGCGCAGGCACTCTTGCCTGCCCGCCGGCACTCCTGCCGGCGTCCGCGCCTCCGCGGCAAAATGGTGTTTAAATAATCGGCATGTACAACCGCAGACGTTTCGTGGGAATCGCCGCGAGTGTGGCAGCCGCGGCATTGCCCGTGAAATCGCAAGCACCCCCCGGAGCCAAGCCGCCCATGCAGCTCGGCCTGATCCTGGGCGCCGGCAACGATCCCGAGGCTGCCATTCGAAAAGTCCACGAGCTGGGCTTTCCTACCTGCCAGGTCGGCGTGAGTGCATTCGCTCCCGATATGGCGGCGCGGCTCCGCTCCGCCCTCGACCGCTACAAAATCGAGGCCACGTCGCTGGTCTCCGGAGGTCCTGGGCCCGAGGTCTACGACTTCTACAAAGGCCCGCTCACCATCGGCCTCGTCCCGCGCGAATACCGCGATGCGCGCATCGCACAGATCAAGAAGACTTCGGATTTCGCCAAGCAATGCGGAGTCCCGGCGGTCCAGACCCACTGCGGATTTATTCCCGAAAATCCCAACGATCCCGTCTACAAAGAAGCCGTCGATGCCATTCGCACCGTGGCCGCCTACTGCAAGCAGAACGGCCAGAACTTCCGCTGTGAAACCGGGCAGGAGACGCCCATCACGTTGTTCCGCGCCATCAAAGACGTGGGCCTCGATAACGTCGGCGTGAACTTCGACGCCGCCAACCTGATCCTTTACGGCAAGGCGAACCCCGTAGAGGCGCTGGATATCCTGGGGCCTTTCGTCCAGGGAATCCATGCCAAGGACGGGCTCTATCCAACGGACGCCATCGAGTTGGGACGCGAGGTGCCTATCGGGCAAGGCAAGGTCAATTTTCCGGCCTTCATCCGGCGTCTGAAAGAAATCGGGTACCGCGGCCCGCTCACCATCGAGCGCGAAATCTCGGGACCCAAGCAGACCGAAGATGTCCGCGCCGCCAAGATTTATCTGGAAAAACTGATCGGTTGAGTTGAGGAGAGCCATCATGGACGAGAAAACGAAGCAGGATTTGGACCGGCGTGCCTTCCTGGGGACTGCGGGGGCCGCGGCAGGCCTGATGATTTTGAAACCGCAAACGGTGCGTGGCTACCAGGCGAATTCCGCTGTGCGGGTCGGTCTGCTGGGCTGCGGCGGACGCGGCACGGCGGACGCCACCAGCATCGCTATCAACGGACCGGCGCGCATGGTCGCCCTGGCGGACCTGTTCGAGGACCGCCTTACCGCCGCCAAAAAGCACTTCGACGACGTGGCCAATAAGCAAGGCCACGCCGGTGTCCCGGTAACCCACATGTTCCAAGGCCCGCACGCGGCGGAGCGGCTCCTGGCCTCCCGCGAAGTGGATGCCGTAGTCATTGCCACCCCACCCTACTTTCATCCCCAGCATCTGGCGGCCGCGGTTGACGCCGGCAAGCACGTCTACTGCGAAAAGCCTGTTGGCGTGGACGTGCCCGGCGCCCTGCGCGCCATCGAGAGCGGCAAAAAGGCAGAGGGCCGCCTGAGCCTCGACGTAGGATTTCAAATCCGCAAGGCGCCGCCGTTCGTGGAGCTGGTGCGGCGCATCCACGCGGGCGCGCTCGGCGAAATCGGCTGCGCCGAGGCGCATTATTATTGTCCCTTCCTGGCTATGCCCGAATACCCGAAAGCGTCCCCGGCGGAGCTGCGGCTGCGGCACTGGCTGCATGACCGCGTTCTCTCCGGCGACCTCATCGTCGAGCAAAACATACATGCCATCGACATCTGTAACTGGGTGCTGCAAGCGCACCCTGTGAAGGCGATCGGAACGGGCAGCCGCAAAGGACGCACCGAGCAGCCGGGTGACGCATGGTCGCACTTCGACGTGGTCTTCACCTACCCCAACGATGTCCACCTCAGTTTCAGCTCGACGCAGTTCGGTAAGGGCGGCTTCGACGTGAACGAGCGCTTCTTCGGCACACGCGGAAATTCGCAATCACCCTACGCCGGCCCGGTCCAGATCGCCGGAGACGAGCCCTGGGTTTGGAGCGGCAGCGACAAGCCCAAGAACGGCGACTTCTCCATCACCGGCAACTTCTCGGACAACCTGGCGCAGGCCGATTCCGAGAAGCACGCCGATTTTATCCAAAGCATCACCAGCCATAATTTCCATAACCAGGCGGCCCTCGGCGCCGAGTCGGCCTTGTCCGCGATGCTGGGACGCACGGCCGCCTACACCGGCAGGGAATCCACCTGGGACGAATTGCTTCGTTCCAACGAGCAGTGGGATGCCGGCATCGATATCGAAAAAATGGGCTGAGCGTCCGTGGCGCAGGCACTCGTGCCTGTCTCCATGGGCCTACGGCACGGCCCACCGAACTCCATGAAAGCCCTGGCGGACGGCAAACGTGTTTTCAATGGGTTACGATGGGCTTTCGACGCTGCCGCGGCGACACTCATGTCGGCGCGGGCGAGCTTGCTCGCCTTGGAGTGAGCTTTAGCTCACTCTATGAGGATCGTCGCTCGCCAGGCCGGCGAACTGAAGTTCGCCGGTTGGCAGGCGGAAGCGCCTGCCCCACCGCACTAGCCGCTATTGCGGTAGGTTGCCGGATAGGGATAGCGCCCATACCGTTTGTATAAAAACCAATCTTCGGCGCAGTTGATCAGGACACCCGTCAGCTTGCCGGTGGCATGCACTCTCTGCAAAGCGGCGAGGCAGAGACTGCGATTCGAGTAGTCAGGCCGGGCCACGAAAATAACTCCATCCGCGGCTTCTTGCACCAGGTCGTAATCGGCCACCGCGGCGATAGGTGGCGTATCGATCAGAACAAACCGAAAACTGTTCTTCACCATCACGCACAATTGGCGCCAGCGCGCCGAATCGAGCAACTCCACCGGATTGCGCCGGGCCTTCCCAGCCGGCAGAACGAAAAGATTGGGGAACTGGGCGGTCTCGACGATGGCTTCCTCCAGCTTGCAATCGCCCTGGAGCACATCGGCTAAACCAGGCCCTCCCGGAAGACCCAGCGTGACGGCAAGACTCGGATTCCGCAAATCCGCGTCCATGAGCAGCACGGTGGTTTCGCCCTTCATAGCCAGAGCGCCGGCAGTGTTCGCCGCGGAAAGCGTTTTTCCATCTCCGGAGCCGGCACTGGAGACCACCAGCAGACGCGGCGCATCCGGATGCTGCAGGAGATTGGTTCGCACAATGCGGTATTCCTCCCCAGCCTTATCATGGGCGCCGTCGAAAGGAAGGAGCGGGGATGATTCCGGAAGCTGGATCGGCAAGACCCGCATGCGAATCGTTGGATCCGACAAACCACCGGCGGCCGGAAGCGCGACCCGCGCAGTAGCCGGCCCTTCCGGGGTCGGCGAGTCCCGCCGTGGACCGGTCTCCGGAATCAAACCGGTCTTCGTGTCGAGCGCCTGAAAGATCGTGCTCATGCTCTTCTCCGGTCCAGCGAGATTCCGGCCCACCATCGCCGGCGCGGCGCGGCATCCGAACTAGCGTCACCCTTCGCGGGTGCCCGCAACGTCATGGCAGCGTCATTCCCGGCCACATCCTTCTCGCTGTCGCACGGTAAGCGTAGCGCATCCAAAGGCAGGCGCAGCGGAGCTACAGCTTCCGGAGCAGGGTCCGTCAGCTCCAGCACGCCTAGTGCGTCGCGAACGGTTTCTGCCCCGATGGAAGCCGTTTCCGAGGTGTAGGCCCGCAGGAGCGCGAGGTCGCAGATGGCGTTCATGACGCGGGGAATGCCCTGCGAGGAGCGCGCCACCAAGTCCACCGCTTCAGAATTGAAAGGGAAGTTCCCGTTGCCGCCGCCCTGATGCCACCGGTGGCGCATGTACTGCTCCACCTCGGCCGGCTGGAGCGGGACGATGTCCAGGCGCACCGATACCCGCTGGCGCAACTGGCGTAGGTCGTCGCGCCGCAACAGGTCGCGCAGCTCAATCTGGCCCGCCAGAACCACTTGCAGCAGCTTCCGCTCGGCTGTCTCGAAGTTCATTAGCAGGCGGACTTCTTCGAGCAGATCGGCTGACATTCTGTGGGCCTCATCGACCAACAAGACAGGAGTCCTGCCCTCCTCGTTGCAACCCATGAGAAACTCCCAGAATCGCAACAGGCGCTGCGCCTTGCTTTCGGCCGTCAGCGGGAGTCCGAAGCCAATCAGAATGAGCTCGAAAAATTCGGCCGGTGACACATTGGTACTGAAAATCGAGCAGAACTGGACTTTCTCGGCGGGGACCGATTGGATCAGCTTTCGCAGCAGAGTGGTCTTGCCGGTGCCGACCTCACCCGTCAGCACCGCCGTTCCCCGCCGTGCGAGCACCGTGAAGATGAGCCCGGCCAGAGCTTCCCGGTGGGTGGGCGCGAGGAACAAGAACTCCGGGTCGGGAGTCATGGAAAAGGGCGCTTTCGACAAATGGAAGAATTCTTCGTACATATGACGCCCCTAACCCTGCGAGAGGGCCGCGCCGGCCGGAGCCTTGGCAGGCGCGCCGATAGGCGATATCCGCCCCAGAATAGCGATGTCCGGCGGTAACTCCCATTCCCCAAGGAGCACGTTCCGCTTGAACTCCCTGGCCAGACCGGCGATCACGGCGAGGACCAAGCTCAGCGCACAACAGATCCCGATCCATTGCGGCCGGTTTGGCGAGAAGACCCTGGCAGGAGGCTGGGCCGGATCGATCATAGTGAATCGTTCGCCCTGCTGCCGGCGCTCCAGGTCGGTCGCCATATCCGCCGCGAGCCGCTTGTCGAGCAGCGACTTATAGTTGGCCTTCGCGATTTCGTAGTCACGCGAGAGCCCGGTAAGCTCCTGTTCGCGAACCGGCAGCTTGTCCATGCGGCCCTGAAGCGCCGCTATCTTGGCGGTAATGTCCCGGCGCTCGG
>JBEKUO010000561.1:0-5198 GCA_049514955.1 Bryobacteraceae bacterium
AGCATTCGCTTCGATCTATATCTTAACGTTAAACCGGTGCAACGCCATGCGCTCGGGTGGCGCCGCCAAAAGCAAGCCCAATCAACCCGGCCCATTGCGCGCCGCGCCGAGGTGGGACAGACGCTTTCGTCTGTCAACCAGACAGCGCGCCGCGCCACCCGATATACGCCGAACCGCACCCCCCGCTTGCATTTTTAGGCATTGCAGCGCAAAGCAGTCTATAATCAGTTGAGGGTTTGGCTGTCGTTGGACCAACCCCACTTTCAAAAGCACGTACTCAGCAGCACAGTATCACGATCGCACTCTTAGTCCAGAAAGGAGGGCCGCCGTTGTGAGTGTTTGGAGTAAACAGCGCCGGGAGGAAGAACCTTCCAGGCCCTTAGATACGGCTAGTCCCAGGCCAGCGCCACCGGCGCCGCCTGTCGAAACCAAAAAGGAGGCAACAACTTTGTCCAGCATGTCCAGCATGCCCGCGGGGAGGATGGAATCGGATACCTCGCGCGGCGGGTCTGCCACTATCGGGAAAGCCGTCAAGATCGTCGGTCAGATCTTCAGCCGCGAAGATTTGTTCGTGGATGGCGATGTGGAGGGCACCATCGAACTGATGGAGCACAAGCTCACCATAGGCCCCAACGGCAAGGTTCACGCGGGGGTCAAGGCGCGCGAGGTGATCGCGCTGGGTACCATTCAAGGCAACGTGGAAGCCAGCGACCGCATCGAGATCCGCAAAGACGCCAAACTGGTGGGCGATATCAAAACCGCCCGCATCATTATCGAAGACGGCGCGTACTTCAAGGGGAGCATCGATATCGTCAAAACGGAGCCGAAGGCAGCCCCCAGTCAACCGCGCCCGCAGCCTGCTGCCACTCCCGCGGTTGCGCCCGTTGGGGCATCGGCCACGACGGCCGACGCGAGACATTAGCCCGGCGGTGAGGATCTGGAGTTGTGGCGGGAAAGGCTGAAGAGCATCCTGCGCGGCCCTCGCTCGTCCGCGGGGGCTCGGCCGCAGGCAAACCACGGGAGCCGGCCGCGCATTGGCTCGAAATCCGGTGAGCGGGAAGTGTTCCACACCCGCCCAAGCCGCGGGCTGGAACAGTTCTTCGGTTCGTTCCGCGGCCAGGGCGGCCTGGCCATCCTGGATCTCGGCGGCGCTTGCCAGGAAAACGTCAACTTCATCACCAGCCTCGGCCACAAGTTCTATTCCGAGGATTTCCTCCGTATTCTCCAGGAGACCTTCGCCGACGATCCTGCGGCCCAATCCAATCCGCGGCAGATCGATCGCTTTTTGGGCCAATGCTTGGACTACCCGGATGAACAATTCGATGGCGTGCTGGCTTGGGATGTGCTCGAGTATATGGACCCACCGCTGCTCCTGGCCACCGTCGACCGCCTGACGCGTATTCTCAAACCCAAGGGCTACCTGCTGGCCTTTTTTCAGTCGATCGACCGCCAGGAGGCAGTTACTTATCACACGTTTCGCATCCACGATCTCCGCACGTTGCAGGTTGGCCAGTACGGCATCCGCGCCGCCTCCCAACAGTTCAATAACCGGAGCCTCGAGAAGCTCTTTCAGAAATTCGAGTCCGTGAAGTTCTTCCTGACTCGCGAGCGCCTGCGCGAAGTGATCGTCCGAAGGTAAGCGGCGCGCGCGTTAATCCTCCTTTTACGAGCCCGGCAAAGTCGAGGTTACGCCCGGTGTACACGGCATCGCTATCGTTCCGAACTTGCACCGTGACGTGGCGCAGGCTCTCAGCCTGCCGCGCCGGCACTCCTGCCGGCGCAGGCGAGCTGCGCTCGCCTACCAGAGGCCCTGCTGGCACAGTTTGAACAGTGCGGTGAGGCAGACGCTTTTGTGGGGCAGACGCTTTTGTGGGGCAGGCGCTTTCCCCTGCCAACGGCGAACCGAAGTTCGCCGTCCCGCGTCACTTGCTGACAAACGTATTCCCCTTGATAACATACCGCAGCGGCCAGTCCGCACAGTGCCGTATCCCAATGCGCGGCGTAACGTCAATCTCAAACGGCTGCTCTTGGCGCGCCGTCCGTACAGTAAGCGGCCCACGCGTGACATCCACCCCATTCTGCGCCCGCGTAATACCTAAAGCCAGCGTCAGCCGACCCGGCCCTGAAGTCAGATCGCGCAACGTATGCGCAGTCGGTCGCCGCCGCGCCATCGTCTCGATCCCCGCCACAGGCTCCAACGCGCGTATCAGCACGCATCCCGGCTTTCCCGCCGGTTCAGCCACCAGGTTCAAACACTCGTACATCCCGTAAATGAAATAGACGTAAGCGTGCCCCGGCGGTCCGAAAATCACGCGCGTCCGATCGGTGATCCCGCGTGCCGAGTGTGAGGCCAGGTCGTCGCCGCCAAGATAAGCCTCAGTCTCGACGATCTTGCCGGCCGTCTCGCCATGCACCAGGATCTTGCCAAGCAGTTCGCGCGCGACTTCCGTAGCCGCCCGCCCGTAAAAGCCGCGGGGAAGAATCATCGCTAATATGGTAAGGGACGGTCGAGCTTCCCACAATGCCTCTCGTTCCGCCATATATCGAATCGCTGCGGCCCTACGAGCCGGGCCGCTCCATCGACGAAGTGCGCCGCGCCTACGGCCTCGCCAGCGTCTCCAAGCTGGCTTCCAACGAGAACCCGCTCGGACCCTCGCCGCTGGCATTGGAGGCCATTCGCCGCCACCTCGCCGACCTCAATCTATACCCGAACGGCGGCCTCGACCTGCGCCGCACCCTCGCCGAAAAGTTCGACCTCAAACCGGAAAACGTGATTGCCGGCAGTGGGTCCGAGGGCATCATGTCCGGCATCATCCGAACCTTCCTCTGCGATGACGACGAAGTCCTGACCACCGATGCCGCATTCATCGGCTTCCAGGTGCTGGCCCGTTCCCGCGGCGTCGAGTATCGAACCGTACCATACCGCGACTGGCACTACGATCTGGCCGCCTTGGCCGCGCACATCACGGACCGCACCAAGATCGTCTATCTGGCCAATCCGAATAATCCCACGGGAACCATCTTCACCAGACACGAGTTCGACAGCTTCTACCAGCACGTCCCGGAGCGCGTGCTGATCATTCTGGACGAAGCTTATTTCGAATACGCCAAGGACAATCCGCGCTATCCCGATTCGATGCATTACCGCTACGACAACGTGATCACCTTGCGCACTTTTTCCAAAATCTACGGTTTGGCCGGCATTCGCATCGGATACGGTTTCGCCCACGAGGAGCTGATCGCCAACCTGCTGAAGGTGAAACTGCCATTCGAACCCAGCACGCTGGCGCAGGCGGCCGGCATCGGCGCGCTCGCGGATAAGGAATTCCTGCATCGCTCGCTGGAGCTGAACGCCCGCGGCCTGCGCCTGCTGACGGATTCATTCCGCGACATGGGACTGGAAGCGGTCCCATCGGACGCCAACTTCGTGATGCTGGCGCTTCCCTCGGCGGATGAAGCGTGCGCGTTGACCGAAGCCCTGCTGCGGGAGGGTGTAATCGTGCGGCCACTCGGGTCATTCGGCCTGCCGCAGTGTATCAGAGTATCGACCGGCACAGACGACGAGAACGCCAAGTGTATCGAAGCTGCGTGGCGCAAGCTTAAGCTTGCTGCGGCGAACTTCAGTTCGCCGGTCTGACTTTTTACGAGGAGGGGTTATGCAAACGCTAGCCGAGACGCAATCCGAAACTCAGAAGGACTTCCTCCCGCTGAACGGCACGGATTACGTCGAATTCTACGTAGGCAACGCCAAGCAGGCCGCCTATTTCTACCGGTCCGCCTTCGGAATGCGCCTGACTGCTTACTGTGGCCCCGAAACAGGCACGCGCGACCGTACGTCCTGGGTCGTCGAGCAGGGCAAGATCCGCCTTATTCTAACTACCGCGCTAGAACCCGATCATCCCGTCGCCAGCCACGTCCGGCTCCACGGTGATGGCGTGCGGGATATCGCCCTGTGGGTGGATGACGCCGAGTCGGCGTACCGCGAGACCACCCAGCGCGGCGCGCGCGGCGTACGCGAACCCGAATCCCTGCGCGACGATCAGGGCGAGGTGCGCATCTCCGCCATCGCCACCTACGGCGATACGATTCACTCTTTCGTCGAGCGCCGCAATTATCGCGGCGTCTTCCTGCCAGGCTTCGTGCCGCTCGAGCATGCGGACCCCGTCGCGCGCCCAGTCGGCCTTAAATATATCGATCACATGGTGGGCAACGTCGGCTGGGGACAGATGAACACCTGGGTGGATTTCTATCGCGACGTGATGGGCTTCCGCCTCTATCAGCACTTCGACGACAAAGACATCAGCACCGAATATTCGGCCCTGATGTCCAAGGTGATGTCCAACGGCAACGAGCGCGTCAAGTTCCCAATCAACGAACCTGCCGCCGGAAAACGCAAATCGCAAATCGAAGAGTATCTGGATTTCTATAAAGGTCCGGGCGTGCAGCATATCGCCATGGCCACCGACAACATCATCGACACGGTTTCCAAGCTGCACGATCAGGGCATCGAATTCCTGCGCGTCCCCACGGCATACTACGACGATCTGACTCAGCGGATCGGGCCCATCGACGAACCCATCGAGCGCTTGCAGGAGCTGGGCATTCTCGTGGATCGCGACGACGAAGGCTACATGCTGCAAATCTTCACCAAGCCCGTCGCGGACCGGCCCACGCTCTTCTACGAAGTGATCCAGCGCAAAGGCAGCCGCAGCTTCGGCAAGGGAAACTTCAAAGCGCTGTTCGAAGCGCTGGAGCGCGAGCAGGCCCGCCGCGGCAACCTATGACGTGGCGCAGGCACTCCTGCCTGCCGCGCCGGCACTCTTGCCGGCGCAGGCGAGCTTTGCTCGCCCGAGTTGGCGCCGCCACAACCAAACAGGAGGAACAATGTATCCGCTAAAAAAAGGCAAAATCGCCGAACAAGCCCACGTCGGCCTGCCCGAAGGCACCTTCGAAGAAGAGCACGGCCGCAAAGGCTTCTACGGCAAGAGCGCGCATCTCTATCACACGCACCCGCCCACCGGCTGGATCCGCTTCGAAGGCAAGCTGCGGCCGCATTGCTTCGATCTGAATCGCCTGGAACCGCCCGACCTGGCCGACCCTGAAGGGCTCCCAGTAGCATTCCTGGGCAACAACGAAGTCAAGCTCTACGTGTCGCGCCGCGCCGCGCCGATGCCCTTCTACTACCGCAACGCAGACGG
>JBEKUO010000562.1:0-5193 GCA_049514955.1 Bryobacteraceae bacterium
CCGCTCGGTGCGGGTTTGGGGCTGCCACTCGGCTGAGAGCTCGTCCCAGAGCTGTTTGTATTCCTCGGGGTCTTCGCCGGGGATGAGAGTGCTACGGGCACGCAAGCCGTAAGTGAGGGCGTTGAGGCGCACGGAGGCCTTACCCTCGGGAGTTACCGGACCGGTAGAGTGCTGCGCATTCTGCCGGTTTGCTTCGTGTTGCTTATCGGAAATTATCATTTGGATTTTCCTTTGGAGTGAGGGGAGGAAGCACCCTTACTCCGATTCAATGCTATGGCGCGGGTGCTGAAAAGCGGCCCTAGGAAGGAGGGTGGCTTGGCGGTAAGTGGTTTGGATGGTGTGGGGTGGCGTTATTTTCGAAAGATGTGACTGAAAACGACGGGACTGGGGGCCGCTGGTAGAGATGGACGAGGGAGAGATCTGTTGGGCCGACCCCTCCGGGCCTCGCCGTTCCGAGACTGGATATCTGCGGCCGGCGCTTGTAGTGCGGACTCTTTCGACCGCAGCCGCATTCAACCTGCAATCGTGGCCGCGATCGCCAGCAACTTGGAACTTGCCGATGTAGCCGGCGATGTCCGGTGGCTGGCGCACACGATGGGCCTCGATCGCGATTCGGTGGTAGATGCCGCCGGTGCCGGCCCCTTCCACAAACACGGGAGGCGTCATCTTGAATAGCAGGCGGTCCTCTGTGCGGTGAACGTCATCGCAGCCGGCGCCACGCTACCGTGCGGTTTCGCGTAGGCGCGTGGTCCTCTCGGTTTTAGGAAAGTTGTAACGCCGAGACCAGGGTTGGCAGGCGAAAGCGCCTGCCCCACCAATCGGCAGCAAGGCTCCTTGAGTCGCGACGCGCACAGGTGCGACAATTCACTCAGCGATGTTCAAATACTTTTTTACCTTCACTTTATTCGCCGCCTGCGTTTTCGCGGCGCCTCCCAAGCTGCGGCTGGGCGGCGATGTCGAGCCCACGCGATACCGGCTGGACCTGACTTTGATTCCCCAACAGGACACCTTCACCGGCAAGATTGAAATCGACCTGGAGGTGCACAAACCTACAGACGTCGTCTGGCTCAATGCCCGGAACCTGACGATTGACAGTGCGAAGTTCGTAACCGGCGGCCGCGCCACAGAAGCCAAAGTAGAGCCGGGCGGGAAGGAATTCGCCGGATTCGAGCTGCCGTCGGCTCTGCCGCCTGGTCCGGCCAAGCTCGAGATCGCCTACCACGGCGAATTCAGCAAGCACAGCAGCGATGGCTTGTTCAAGGTGCAGGAAGGCGCCGACTGGTACATATTCTCGCAGTTCGAATCGATCGACGCGCGCGAGGCGTTTCCCTGCTTCGACGAGCCCAGCTTCAAAACTCCGTGGCAGCTTACGGTGCATGTGAACAAGCCGGATGCGGCGGTTTCCAACACGCCGATCCTCGCGGAGAGCGAAGAGGCGGATGGCCGCAAGAAAGTAGTCTTTGCGGAGACCAAGCCGCTGCCCAGCTATCTGATCGCCGTGTGCGTCGGCCCATTCGACTTCGTGGACGCGGGGAAGGCCGGAAAGAACCACACGCCACTGCGGATGATTACGCCAAGAGGCAAGGCCGCGCAGGCCAAGTACGCGGCTGAAGTGACGGGACAAATTCTCGAGGAACTCGAAAACTATTTCGACGTTCCGTATCCTTACGAAAAGCTGGACGTACTGGCCGTTCCGATGTTTGGCGGGGCCATGGAGAATGCCGGGCTGATCACTTACGTGCAGACTCTGATGCTCCGCGATCCCGCGCAGGATGGCATCGAACGCCAGCGCGGCTACGCTTCGGTGGCGGCGCACGAGATGGCCCACCAGTGGTTCGGCGACCTGGTGACCACGGCCTGGTGGAACGACATCTGGCTCAACGAAGCATTTGCCTCGTGGATGGGTTCCAAGGTGCTCGATCACTGGAAGCCGGAGTGGAAGACCAAGATCGACGAACAGAATTCGCGCATAGGCGCGATGGGGCAGGACAGCCTGGTATCGGCGCGGCAGATCCGGCAGCCGATCGAAAGCAACGACGATATCGCCAACGCCTTTGACGGCATCACCTACTCCAAGGGTGAGGCAGTCATCGGCATGTTCGAGAGCTGGATGGGCGAAGATGCGTTCCGGCGCGGCGTGCAGCGGTACATTCGACAATACTCCTGGCGCAACGCGACGGCAGGGGACTTTCTGGATGCACTGGGGTCGGCGGGGAACCAGGCGGTGGGACGCGCGTTCTCTACTTTTCTCGATCAGCCGGGCGTGCCGCTGGTGTCCGTGAAACTTAACTGCGATACGCCGGGCGGCGCGACGCTACACCTCAGCCAGAAGCGCGCGCTGCCGCTGGGGTCACCCGGCGCGACGCAGCAGACGTGGCAGATCCCGGTGTGCGTGCGGTATGGCGAAGGCGCCGCGACGCATCGGGAATGTACGCTGCTGACCCAGGCTTCGCAGGAGTGGAAGCTCGCGGAGGCTACCAGTTGTCCGGCATGGGTGCTGGCGAACGCGGACGGGCACGGCTATTACCGGACGCTCTATGAAGGCGACCTGCTCGGCAAGCTGCTGGCGGATGGAGGCCGGCGGCTCTCGGCGGTGGAACGCGTCGCGGCGCTGGGAGACGTGGACGCCCTCACCACGATGGGTGAAATGAAGGCCGGGGATTCGTTGGCGCTGGTGCCGATCTTCGCCGGCGATCCCGTGCGCCAGGTGGTGGGATCCGTGGTCGGCATTGCCGGCGGGGTGCGTGTGGACCTGGTTCCGAACGAACTGCTTCCCAACTACCGGCGATTCCTGGAAAAAACCTTCGGTGCGCGGGCGCGTCAACTGGGCTGGCAAGCGAAGCCTGGAGAAGACACTGAAACGCGGCTGCTGCGCTCGTCGATCCTGCCGTTGACGGCGACATGGGGCGAAGATCGTTCGCTCGCCACGGAGGCGCGGCAGCTTGCGGAGAAGTGGCTGGCGGACCGGAACGCCGTGGATCCGGATATGATTGGGGCGGTGCTGGGGGTCGCGGCGCGCAACGGGGACGAGGCCTTCTTCAAAGAGCTGCTGGCGGCTTTGCCCGGCACGCAGGACCGGCAGCAGCGGGATCTCATCTTCAGCGCGTTGGGCTCCTTCCGCGATCCGCAGATTGCGCGCGCCTCCATGGAACTGGCGCTCAAACCCGACTTCGATCCGCGGGAGTCGCTGTCTCTGCTGTTTGGATCCTCGGCCGCGGAGCAGACCCGCAAATTGCCACTCGAGTTCGTCGAGAAGAATTATGACGCGATCGTCGCCAGGATTCCGTCCGGCTCGACTTTCGGTACCGGGGAGTACCTGCCATTTGTGGGGGGCGCGTTATGCGACGAGAAATCGCGCGAAGAAGTGGCGCGGTTCTTCGAGCCGAAGGTGGACCGGTTCCCCGGGACTAGGCGCAACCTCGCGCAGGTGCTGGAGAGCATCCGGATTTGCGTTGCTTATAAGGCGGCGCAACAGGAGAGTGTCGCGGCGTTCCTGCGGAAGTATTAGGGGCTCAGGCCGCCGACCAGATCGGTAGACACGTTCGGAATTGCGTTGACGTAATAGAAGACCGCTTGCTGACGCGCGCGGCTCTGATCCGTGAGTTCTAGCGGGTACCCATGCGCGCGCTCAGCACGATTTCATGTTTCGACTGAGCCAGCAGGAGCTTGAAGCGCCCTACGCGTCGTGTGGGTGTTCATCCAACTGCGCGGGGTGCTCCTCCCCAGCCGTACGGAGTTGGCGCGCGAGGTCGAAAGGTTCAAGCCGAGCGGAAGGACAGCGGCAGCGCAACGGGGAGTCGCGCTCGGACGAGGGCGTCCGCCCCACTTTGTTACAAAATGATTTCGCGCTGCCACAATTCCCGGCGATAATGAGTAGTTGGTCGGTGTAGGCTTGATTTGAGGCTCCGGGGGAGGCAGACTATGGCCGGGGACCCTACTGTTAGCCGAAACAACGCGGTCCGCGAAGACCCGCTGGGTTACCTTCCGCGGAAGGACTTGGTCCAATACCGGCGCGGCCAGATTATCTTCGACCAGAATCAACCGTGCGATGGCCTGCACCTGGTGGTTCACGGCAGGGTAAAAGTATCGTCGGCGGACGCCGGTTTGTTCACCGTAATCGGCATCTACACGGCTGACGACTTCTTCGGGGAAAGCGGGTTGCTGGGCCTTACCAAGCGAGGACAGACGGCGGCGGCACTGGAGAGCGCCGCGCTCATGTCGTGGAGCACCGCGGAAGTGGAGTCGGCGATCGACCGGGAGCCCAGGCTGGGCATGGCGCTGACGCAGACGATGGTCGCGCGCTGCCTGGATTTCCAAGAGCGGCTGCAGAGCTTCGCTCTGGAAAAGACCACCGAGCGGGTGGCGCGGAGCCTGTTGCGTTTCGCCGATCGCTTGGGCGTGCGGCAGGACGACGGATCCCTGCGCATCCCGCCGCTTACGCACCAGGTGCTCTCGGAGTACGTAGGCACGTCTCGGGAGATCGTCACGTTTCAGATGAACCATCTGCGCCAGCTTGGTTGTCTGACCTACTCGAGGAAGGGGATACAGGTTCGCATGGACGCCCTGCGCGAGTACTTGCAGCGCGAAGCCCCTGGCGCGGACTTCAGTCCGCGCTAAGACGGCGAACTGAAGTTCGCCGCAGCACGCTAAAGCGTGCGCCACGACCGCTTACGAAATGTAGAAACTCGAGGGCGAGCGGGCGAGACGTTCAGTTTGCCGTGTATTATGAGGAGATGAGCAGCGTCCCAGACCCCACACCCGTTTCGTCCGCCGACGCGGTAATCGATCTGGAGCGCCAGTACGTGCTTCAGAACTATAGCCGCTATCCGCTGGTGCTGCATCGCGGAAAAGGCTGCCACGTCTACGACGCGCAGGGTACACGGTACCTCGATTTTATTGCGGGCATCGGCGTCAATGCGCTGGGCCACGCGCATCCGCGTATCGTGAAGGTGATCCGGGAGCAGGCGGCGCTGCTGATCCACTCGTCGAACCTTTACTATCACGAATACCAGGGGCCGCTGGCCAAGAAGCTGGCCGAGGTGAGCGGGCTGCAGCGATCCTTTTTTACGAACAGCGGAACCGAGGCGATGGAAGGCGCCCTCAAGATGATCCGGTCGCATGGCAACAAGGCGTCCGCCGAGTCCGCTGGGGGTAAGCACGAGATCATCTCGCTTGAGAATTCGTTTCACGGCC
>JBEKUO010000563.1:0-5189 GCA_049514955.1 Bryobacteraceae bacterium
AGGAGCAATGCGTTCACCCAATCGCTCGGCAAGCCATCCTGTTTCGTGATGTGTTGGGGGGCTCCGTCTTTCCCGAAGACATAGATCCCGCGGAGGGTAGCCACCCACAGCTTTCCGCCCGCATCCTCCCGGATGTCGGTAACCTCGATGCGGTCCAACCCAGGCAATGGCTGAGGCCGGAACTCGACCGGACTCAGCACTTCAAAGAGCCCCACATTCGTCCCGCACCAGATTCTGCCGGTTGAGGATTCGAACAGCGCGTATATGGGCTTGTCAAAGGGGTCGGCACCCTGCCGGTAAGTGACGAACCGGTTGCCGCTGGAGCTCGAATGAAATTGGCTAAGACCGTGGTTGGTGCCCACGAGGTATGCACCGGAGCGCGTTTCCAGAAATGCTTCTACCGAGGCGCCGGGGAGCCCTTCGGCGGTACCGAAGCTGACCCAGCGGTAACCGTCGAACCTTGTTAATCCTTCGGGTGTGCAGAACCACACGAACCCGCGGGAATCGGGGACGATGCAGTCGATGTGGTTGGATGCCAGCCCGTCCGCCGTCGTGTACGACCGGATCGGGACCAATTCGGCGATGAGACACAGCGGTAGGGCAACGATCACAACCGGAATTGCCCGCCATCCCATATGGCCTCCAGGTTTTTCTAGTTTACCGCCCGGATTTGGGGCTCGCAGCGGTCACCTCGGCAAAGCTCGGCGTGTCGGCTGCGGCTGGAAATGGGCAAAGTCCGGAAGGCGAACTGAAGTTCGTCGCGGCACGCTGCCCAGAAACCCACAACCGCAGTCCGATTTGACGATAGGCGAGCAAGGCTCGCCTGCGCCGGCAGGAGTGCCGGCGCGGCAGGCAAAGTGCCTGCGCCACGCGGCATACACGCGCCATAATTGCAGATGTGCTAGGACTGACTGGCAAGCGGGTGATTCTTACGGGCGGAGCGAGCGGGATCGGCAGGGCTACGGCGATCAGGCTGGTCGAGGAAGGGTGCGTCGTCGGCATCTTCGATTTGGACGATGCGGGCTCGCAGGAGACCGTCCGCTTGTGCGCCAACGGTCCGGGTATGGCTGTCGCTTACTCAGTGGACATCGGAGAGTACAGCCAGGTGCGGGAAGCGGCGCTAGCTTTCGAGGCGGCGATGGGGCCAACGGAACTGCTGGCCAATATCGCGGGTTGGGATCGTGCCATGAACTTTCTCGATAGCACGGTCGACTTCTGGGACAAGGTAATCCGCATCAATCTCTACGGTCCGCTGAACGTTCACCACGTGGTGGTACGGGGGATGGCTGAGCGCGGCTTCGGGCGGGTGGTGAATGTTTCGTCCGATGCGGCGCGCGTAGGGTCGTCGGGTGAGTCCGTATATGCGGCGGCGAAGGCCGGGATCGCCGCGTTCACCAAGACGCTGGCTCGCGAGCTGGCACGGCGCGGGGTCACGCTGAACGTGGTTTGTCCGGGCCCGACCGATACGCCGCTTTTCCGATCGTTTGCCGCGTCGGCGCCGGGCGGCGCGAAGCTCACCGATGCGCTGGCGCGCGCGATTCCCATGGGACGTTTGGGGCAGCCGGGCGATTATCCGGGCTTGATCGCTTTTCTGCTCAGCGACGATGCGAAATTTATTACGGGACAGACAATCAGCGTGTCGGGCGGACTTACCATGCACGGCTGAGATGAGACTCACGGGAGAAATTATGGAACAGAACACTGCCGCCTGTTACGCGAGCTACACACGCCTGAGATTCGACCGGCCGCATCCGAGCGTGCTGCGGATCACCATGGACAACGGCAAGATGAATTCGGCCGACAGCGCCATGCACGGCGAGCTGGCCCGGATCTGGCGGGATATCGATGGCGATCCCACGGTAAACGCGGCGATTATCACCGGCGCCGGCAAGATCTTCTCGGCAGGCGGCGACTTCGGCCTGATCCAGGACCTGACGAGCGACTTCGACCTGCGCGCGCGCGCCTGGAGAGAGGCGCGCGACCTGGTATACAATCTGCTCGACTGTTCGAAGCCGGTAATCAGCGCCATGCGCGGCGTGGCGGTGGGAGCGGGTCTGGTGTGCGGCCTGCTGGCGGACGTTTCGATCGCGACCAAAGATTGCCGGATCATCGACGGGCATACGCGCCTGGGCGTCGCCGCGGGAGACCATGCCGCGATCGTCTGGCCGCTGCTCTGCGGGATGGCCAAGGCGAAGTATTACCTGCTGCTGTGCGACCAGCTTCTGGGGGACGAGGCGGAGCGAATCGGCCTGGTGAGCCTGGCGGTGGACGATGCCGCGCTCGATGCGAAGGCGGTGGAAATTGCGGCGCGCCTGGCGGAGGGAGCGCAGACCGCCATACGCTGGACCAAGTACGCTTTGAACAACTGGATGCGCCAGGCTGGCCCGATCTTCGACAATTCGCTGGCGCTGGAGTTTATGGGCTTCGCCGGTCCGGAAGTGCGGGAGGGGCTGGCCGCGCATCTAGAGAAGCGGCGGCCGGCATTCCCGGCGACGTCGATTCGCGGTAAGGATAAAGACGTATGACACAACACGATCGATCTTTGAGGGAACATCTGGTGTACGTGCTAGGCGGCGGCGGAGCCCATGCGGATTTCGATACGGCGGTCGCGGACCTGCCGGCGCAGTTGCGCGGCGTACGGCCGCCCGGAATACCGTACTCGCCTTGGGAGCTGCTGGAGCACATGCGCATCGCGCAGTGGGACATCTTGGAATTCAGCCGTAACCCGAAGCATGTCTCGCCCAAGTGGCCCAAGGGCTACTGGCCGAAAAGTCCCGCGCCGCGCAGCGATGCCGCGTGGGATAAAAGCGTCAACGCGTTCCGGGAGGATCTGGCGGCGATGCGGGCGCTGGTGGAAGATCCCAAGACGGATCTATACGCGCGCATCGCGCATGGGGAAGACCAGACGATTCTGCGCGAAGCGCTGCTGGTGGCGGACCACAACGCTTATCATTTGGGTCAAATGGTGCTGGTGCGGCGGCTGCTGGGCGCTTGGAAGTGATTGCCGGTTTCGCGATCAAGGTCGCGCACGGTCGCGCGCCCGAGGGGGCAGGGCTCACGGCAGGCCGGGCGTGACGGAAATGCTCGCAGCGCCGAGCTTGCCGCTGTTCTGGCCCACGGCGTAAACGTCTTTCGGCCCCTCGTCCGAGTGCTGCGCGGCCACCGTAATTGCAAAGGCGCCGCTGGCATCCGCAATGGTCGTCGCCAACGCTGGGAAGCTCAAGCCCCCGAGATAAACGGTGACCCGTTCTGCGGGGGCGAAGCCGCTGCCCCTTAGAGTCATCCCGGTTGCCGGCGAACCGCTCGACGGGGGGCCGATAGTCAGCGCCGCCGCCGGAGCCACGTGCAGCGCGATGTATCCGTGGAAGGAGACGCCGCCTCCTGGAGCGAACTCGTAGGCTTGGCACACGTCCCCAGGCGGTGTCGAGGGTAGGTGCCAATCATAGCCAGTGAGGACTACGACCACACCGCTGGAAACGTAGTAGCTTCTACCCGAACCCGCCACGGAGCTGCCTTCGAGTGTCAACGTGCTGCTTCCGTCCGGCTCGAAACGGATGCGGCTCGTGTCGCCGAACACCGAAATGCCCGGCGTCGAATTGTTACCATCGAAGAACAGATTCAATCCGGCGAAAGCGAAGCGAGGAACAAAGCCGGGCGCCCCATAGGTGTAATAGTGATAGGTGTGGCCTACCGTCAGGGGTATGTCGATGCTGGCTTGCGCGTCGGACGGGCCATTCACCGGCGAAGTTGCGTCCGAATTC
This sequence comes from Bryobacteraceae bacterium, assembly GCA_049514955.1. Lineage (GTDB taxonomy): Bacteria > Acidobacteriota > Terriglobia > Bryobacterales > Bryobacteraceae > Bog-159. Next base: position 3,762 of record JBEKUO010000563.1, read on the forward strand.
AAGGCCAACCAAAAGCGGTAGCAGCAAGCGGGAGTATCAAGCGTATTCCATACCTGGCCGGTATCGGCGCCGCTGGAATTTGTCGAGAACTCAATTGCTCCCGTCAGCGTAACCTGCGGATACGCCGATAGCGGGACCAACAGAACTATAGACAGAAAGAGCCAAAGACGGTGCAAGGGGTGCCGCGCGATCTCAGAAGTCATCGTCACAATCCTGCTGGCCCACCGGGATTTCCTAGCCCTCGGCCCTAGCCGAAATTGTAACACTACTCGCAGCGGTCGCGGGCGAGGTGCCGCACCTCTCGGGTTAGCTCGTTCAGGCCTACTGCAAGGTCTGCCGGGCCTTCGAATGCCAATAAGCGAGGAGATCGCTGACATTGATATACGCTTCCAGTTCCGCTTCTTCCTCGCCGGTCAACGTGCCTTCGTACGCTTTGGCGTTGAGTTCGCTAATGCGGGCGGCATCCGCTTCCGGAAAGTCGAGCGCCAGGATCCTTTCGATCAAGCGCGATCTATTGTCGGTGGCTCGCCCTGTTTAACCGCTTCGGGCGGCGGCATTGCACAGGCGGCGATTTTACTGCTCCACGAACATGGCCGTGAACTGAAATAGCTTCTTGGTGTCGCCGTCCACTTCCAGGCGGTTCTGGAGCATGGCAGCGATGGGGTTGATTTCACCGGCCGCGATGCGCGCGAAGGTGGGCAGGGTCATGCGGAACGTCAAGGCTGGGTTGGCGGATTGGCCCGGTACGGCGCGAGCCTCGCCATCCGCAACGCGTACCAGCCAGCGGGCGATCTCCGCGCGGCCTTTCAATTCGTACTGCACCTCCGCCGCGAAGCCCTTGGCGCGCTCCGGATGAAAGGCTTTCTCCATGCCTTTGAAGATCAGGCGTTGGGCCGGCCGGAAGCTCATGAGACGATCCAGTTGCTGGTCGTCGCATCCGCGCACGATGCGCGCGAATAGCGTGTTTTGTCCGTTGGTGCGGGCCTTCTCGCCGGGGGGAACGGGCGGCTGGGCCGGCTCCGCGGTGGAGGTGATTACATAGCCCGGCGGTAACTGGCGCGCGGGCGAGCGGCGTGCGAGGGCCTTGGCAGACGCCTCGGCCAGCCGTTCGAGTTTGGCCTTCTCGCGCGCTTCTTCGTTTTCCGTGAAGCGCGGCATCACTTCGCGGGCGAACAACTCGACGGATTCGCAGATATGCTCGTGGCGGTTGCGGCCCGATTGCGCGACGAAAATCACGGCGTCGACGCCGGCTTTTTCGTAGCGCTCCAGCAGGCCGCTAATCTGGCGCGGGGTGCCGACCGCGCCGCGCAGCGAGCCGATGCCTTCCTGCAGCAGCCGCACGCCCAGCGGGGCGGCATCCGGCCGCACGATGTCGCGCGAGAAGCCGTACGCGTTCCGGTTCTGCTCAAACTCTTCCCACACATTGGT
>JBEKUO010000564.1:0-5185 GCA_049514955.1 Bryobacteraceae bacterium
CGATGAAATCGAAAAGGCGCATCCGGACGTTTTCAACTCGATGCTGCAAATTCTGGACGATGGCCGCCTCACCGACGGCCAGGGCCGCACGGTGAGTTTCAAGAACACGGTGATCGTGATGACCTCCAATGTCGGGTCGAGCAGCATGCGCGAAGTCGGGCCAATCGGGTTTTCGGTGCACACCAAAAACACGGCCAACGAAGCCACCCGGACGCGCCTATTGGAAGCGCTGCGCAGCACGTTCCGGCCGGAATTCTTGAACCGTATCGACGACATCATCGTGTTCAATTCGCTGAGCCGGGAACATCTCGCCATGATTATCGACATTCAATTGCGGCGCGTCGGCAAGCTGCTGAAAGACCGCGGCATCCGCCTGGAGCTGACCGAAGCGGCGCGCAACCTGCTCATCAAGGAAGGTTACGATCCGCAATACGGTGCGCGGCCGATGCGGCGTGCCATACAGCGGTTGATCCAGGATCCGCTGGCGCTGAAGCTGCTGAACGGCGATTTCCTGGAAGGCGATACTGTGGAAGTGGACGCCGATCCCGCCACCAACGAGCTTAGTTTCCAGAAGCTCGTGCAGGTGGAGGTATAGGCGTGGCGCAGGCACTCCTGCCTGCAGCGCCGGCACTCTTGCCGGCGCAAGACTGATTCTATGACCACCACCAACACGCTCAAAACCGTCCTGCTCCTCGGCTTGCTCAGCGCGATCCTGCTAGTCGCTGGAGAGGCGCTGGCCGGCCGGAACGGACTCTACATGGGGCTCGGCGTGGCGGCGCTTATGAACTTCGCCGGCTACTTTTTCTCGGATAAGATCGCGCTGGCGTCGTACGGCGCGCAGCCGGTTACCGAGACGGAGAACCCGGAAGTCTACCGACGCGTCGCGCCCATCGTGCAGGGCCTGTGCCAGCGCATGGGTCTACCCATGCCGCGCCTGTGGCTGCTCCCCGAAGAGAGCCCCAACGCCTTCGCCACCGGACGCAATCCGGCGCATGCATCGGTGGCTTTCACGGTGGGCATCCTGAGGCTGATGGACGATCGCGAAATCGAAGGAGTGGTGGCTCACGAGTTGGGCCACGTGCTGCACCGCGATATCCTGATCAGCTCGGTGGCCGCCACCATCGCCGCGGCCATCATGTTCATTTCGCGCATGGCGTTTTGGTTCGGCGGCTCGCGCGACGACGAAGACAGTGGCGGCGGCAACGCCGTCGCCGCCATCCTCATGATGATTCTGGGACCGATCGCAGCGATGCTGATCCAGATGGCTATCTCCCGCTCGCGCGAATATTCCGCCGACGAAGCTTCCGCCAAGTACACCGGCACGCCCCACGAGCTGATCTCCGCGCTGGGCAAGCTCGAGGATTACTCACACCGCATCCCGATGCAGGCCAGCCCGTCGACCGCGCACCTATTCATCATCAAGCCGTTCACCGGGCAGTGGTTCATGCGGCTGTTCTCGACGCACCCATCGACGGAAGATCGCATCGCGCGGCTGGAGCAGATGCGGTAGTCGTCCCACGGCGCAGCCCGCCCTGTGGATGGCCGCCTCCTGCTTGAACTACCAAGGCATCGGGACCTACTACATCTTCTGGAGCCAAGGCTTCAGCGCCACGTCGCAAGGCCCACCCTTGGGGGCCTGGAGCTGGAACTATTACTCCGGGCCTTGGATATTCTCCAACCTTCCGACGGCGTCGATCACTCCCGCAGGCACCCAGCCCATAAATTCCCTGACCGAGCTCGACTGGGCCGTACGCGCCGATAGCACTGTGGTTGCCGTAGTCACGCCGCAGTACGTCGTTGATGGCACACACAGCAACACACCGATGCAGTATGGATGCGTGGCCGTCAACTTTAGCTTGCTGAGTAAGACGAACCCGTTCGCCACGGTCGCGGCGGCCAGCGGCCTGTACCCCTTGGCCACTGTTAGCGACATGGACGTCTCGTCCTCCACCAACGGCCCCTGGGAGCAGTGGGGACCTGCGGGCTGCACCTACGACCCCATGTCCAACACTGGTATAGTCGTCGTCCGCCATTTGCTGGACTCGTACGATTGCTCGAATTTAGTACAATGCCAGCAGTACTCCATCGAAGACACGGGAGTTCTGCCTTAAATGAGGTAACCAATGGAGCGCTTTATAAACAAACTTGCCCTGGTCGCTCTCGGCGCAACACTCTCGCATACGGCGGCTGCGGGCGCTCACTTCGACACCATCTACAGCACGACCGGCGGCTACCCCAACGGAGTCTTTCTGATTCGAGGAACCGTCTACGGCACGCTGGCGACGGGAACCTGCGGGTCGGTCTACGAGCTCCAGCCCCCGGCCAGCGGCGGCACGTCGTGGACGGTCGCCACCTTGTACACGTTCGCGGGCGGCGGGGACGCCCGCGATCCCGGGGTCGGCCTGCACGGCGGCGCGGGGGGGGCGGTCTACGGCCTGGCTTGGGGCGGGGCAAACGATGCCGGGTCGCTTTATGAGCTGCAGCCACCGGGATCGCCGGGTGGCGCGTGGACCGAAAGCGTAGTTTACAGCTTCGACGCCGCCGTGCCGGGTTTCCCCGTAAGCGAACTGGTCGATGGGCCGGAGGGTTCGTTCTATGTTTTTGACAGTGGGGACACGCTGCTGCAGTTGCTGCCCCCGGTGGTTCCGGCCTTGCCCTGGACCGCAGCGCAGTTATGGATTCCTCCGGGGACGCTGGCACCCACGGGCCCTATCGCCGGACCGGACGGATCGTTGTACGGCGCAGGCCAGTTCGGGGGGCAGGCAGGCTACGGCAACGTCTTCCAGGTGAGTCCGCCGGCGAGCCCCGGCGGCTCTTGGGCGTACCAGCAGCTCTACAGCTTTGGCGAGCACGGCTACTAACCGCGGGCCGGATAACCCCAACTCGGTCGCCCTCGCTAGCGACGGCACGATCTACGGTACGACTACGGCACAAGCCCGGCCGCCGGGATCGTGGGGGATGGCGCGGTATACGAGCTGAAACCGCCGGCTTCCAGCGGGGGCGAATGGACTTTCACGGTCCTGAAGAACTTCGGCAAGCAAGTCAATCCCATCGTCCCGCTGGTCATCCAAGGCGGCAACCTGTACGGCGGAATCGCCACAGCCGAGGGCGGCGCCATATTCGAAATCGAGCCGCCCTCCGCTCCCGGCGGGGCATGGACCACGACTTACCTGCACCAGTGGACCGACGGTCAGGTCCCCTTTGGAGGTATCGCGGTTGACAAGGACGGAACCATCTTCGGCACGACCGGTTCTATCTTCTCCTCGCCGCCGTACACTGGCACGATCTTCCGGATCACCGCCAGGTAGCCGTGCCCTCCGAAGCGATCGGCTTTGACCGCGTGAGGGCGAACGATGGGCTCAGCCAACCCGGCGAGGAGGGTACGTCACTGCGCGCGCGGCTATTTTGCTGCGGCCGCCCGCGAACTGCTGGGCGAGGAAGGTTACGATCCGCAATAGGGTGCGCGTCCTGTGCGACGCGCCATCCAGCGGCTGATTCAGGATCCGCTGGCGCTGAAACTGCTTAACGGCGATCCGGATGCGAACGAGCTTCGTTTCCGAAAGTCAGTCGGGCAGGACTCCCGTCCTGCGCGGGTCCTCCACGACCCGCTCCCCGTGGCTTAACTCAAATGACCACGACTAATAACACCATCAAAACGGTCCTCCTCCTGGGCCTGCCAAGCCCAGTGCTACTCTTCGCTGGCGAAACATTCGGCGGCAGAAACGGCCTCTATCTGGGCCTGGGTCTCGCGGTCCCAATGAACTTCTCAGGCTATTTTTTCTCGGATAAGATCGCGCTGGCGTCCAACGGCGCGCAGTCGGTCACCGAGTCGGAAAACTCGGAAGTTTATCGGCGCGTGGCACCCATCGTGCAAGGCTATGCCAGCGCATGGGACTCCCCATGCCGCGCCTGTGGCTGCTGCCCGAAGAGAGTCCCAACGCCTTCGCCACTGGACGCAACCCGCAGCACGCTTCGGTGGCTTTCACGGTTGGCACTCTGCGGCTGATGGACGATCGCGAAATCGAGGGAGTGGTGGCCCACGAGTTAGGCCACGTGCTGCACCGCGATATCCTGATCAGCTCGGTGGCCGCCACCATCGCCGCGGCCATCATGTTCATCTCGCGCATGGCGTTCTGGTTTGGCGGCTCGCGCGACGACGAAGACAGTGGGGGCGGCAACGCCATCGCCGCCGTTCTCATGATGATCCTGGGACCTATCGCGGCCATGCTGATCCAGATGGCTATCTCCCGCTCGCGCGAGTATTCCGCCGACGAAGCTTCCGCCAAGTACACCGGCACGCCGCACGAGCTGATCTCGGCGCTGGGCAAGCTGGAGACTTATTCGCAGCGCATCCCCATGCAAGCCAGTCCCTCGACCGCGCACCTATTCATCATCAAGCCGTTCACCGGACAGTGGTTCATGCGGCTGTTCTCTACGCACCCATCGACGCAAGATCGCATCGCGCGGTTGGAGCAGATGCGGTAGGTGTCGCGCGCTCCCGCGCCCAGGTTCGATTGCCGCAGCACGCCGCCGTGTGTTGTACTGTTGCACATGAAACTCATCCTATGGGGGACCCTGCTGGCCGTGCCCCTGGCCGCGCAGGTGCTCGTCTCGCAGCACGGCATCGAGGTCATCTCGGTCGAGATCAAAGGCAAGCCGTTCACCGAGTTCTTTATCGGACCGGAAAACAACAAGCCTTATTTGCACCCGCTGCGCGCGGCGAGCGGCAAGATCGTGACGCGCGGCTACCCTATGGACGACATCCCGGGCGAAACCCACGACCATCCGCATCATCGCGGCCTGTGGTTCTCGCACGGCGATGTGAACGGGTTCGACTTCTGGGCGAACGAGCAGCGCGGCGGCAAGTTCGGCCGCATCGTGCTGAAGAAGGTCAACGGCGTAACGAGCGGCAAGGAATCGGGCGTGATCGACGCCAGCTTCGAATGGCGCGATCCCGCCGGCAAGCCACTGCTCTCCGAGGCGCGCGTGACGACCTTCTATTCCCAGTCGAAGACACGCATGATCGACTTCGACATCACTTTGACAGCGCTGGAAAAGGTCACCTTCGGCGATACCAAGGAGGGTACATTTGCCCTGCGGCTGGCATCCGCGCTGGAGGAGCCGCGCGCCGATGCTCCCGCGGAGCCGAAGCGGACCGGCCACATGGTGGATTCCGAGGGTAGGG
>JBEKUO010000565.1:0-5181 GCA_049514955.1 Bryobacteraceae bacterium
GGTTGCGGCGTGGTGTTCGAGTTAGTGCCGCCCGCCACTGGGGGCGCAGCGTGGACCGAAACTGTGCTCCACAGCTTTACCGGCGCCACCGATGGAGGCACTCCCAACGGCGCATTGGCGCTGAAAGGTACCTCGCTCTACGGCACCACTCCGATCGGGGGCGCATCCGGTAATGGAACCGTGTTCGAGTTGAGTGCGCCGACGAAAAAGGGACACGGCTGGACTTACAGCCTGCTCTACAGTTTTGCGGCGGGCACCGATGGCGCGGATCCCGCGGCGGGTGTGGTGTTCAACAAGAGTGGCGCGCTCTTTGGCACCACCAACGGAGGCGGGGTTTCCAATGCGGGCACCGTCTTTGAATTGGCCCCGCCGGCGGTGGCGGGCGCAGCCTGGACCGAGACACTGATTTACAGTTTCGAGGATGGCGCCGACGGCGCTTACCCAGGCGCAGGCCTGGCGTTCGACGCGAATGGCGCGCTGTACGGCACCGCCGAGTTTGGCGGGTCGGCGAACGATGGCACGGTCTTCCAGTTAAAGCCTCCCGCCGTGGCCGGAGGCCCTTGGACCTTCACTGCGCTCCACGCTTTCGCCGGAACGGACGGCGCCAACTCCTATGGCAGCCTGGTGGTGGCCAAGAGCGGTGTGGTGTATGGCACGACCTTGTTGGGTGGGAAATACGGCTACGGCACCATCTTCGAGTTGAGTCCCCCGAAGACGGGCGCCACCTGGAAGGAGACTGTACTTTACAGTTTTTCGCTCGCCAACGACGGCGGGAATCCGAGTGCGGGTGTGCTGCTTAAAGGGACTACAGCCTATGGCACGACTGACAACGGCGGGAGTTCGGCCGGCGGCACGGTGTTCGAGCTGGTTCTATGACCTTGCCTAAGACCCCAAGCCTCCATCGCTTAGCCTGTGGTTATCCAAAGAGATCTAGACCCATCCGGCTTAACAGTGACAAACTGAAGCACAGGAATTCCGATATGCGGTCCAAACGAAAAGGGCACAGCGTGATGGAACTCGCCCTGTTTCTTCCCTTTCTCCTGTTCCTGTTTATAGGTGCATTTGATTGGGGCTTTTACAGTTGGGCGCTGATCGCCACCCAAAGCGCTGCACGCTCCGCCGCACTGTATACCTCCAGCAGTTCGGCGACGGCCGCGGACTCGAGCGGTGCGTGCACTTATGCCCTCGCGGAGCTGACGAACGCCCCCAACGTTTTCGGGAGTGTAACCACTTGCTCGGCATCCCCCGTGACGGTGACGGCGACCTCCGTTACCGGGGCCGACGGAACGGCTGCGTCGCAAGTTTCCGTTACCTATCAAACAATCAACCTGATCCCAATACCGTCGCTACTACCCAGCCAGATGAACATTACGCGAGTGGTTCAAATGAAGGTGCAGTAGTAGGCCTATGCGTGACCAAAAAGGTAGCGTTACAGTCGAATTCGCATTGGTAGGCATTCCGCTGATCTTCGCTCTGATTTCCACGGTCGAGATGTCGCGCGGGATGTGGATGTACGACACTCAGGCGCATGCCATTAACGAGGGCGTCCGCTACGTTGTCGTGCGCGGCCAGCATTGCACCAGCGGCGGGAATGCTTGCGGCGCGACAGTCGGCACGATCGCGACTCACATCGCGAGCGCGGGTGTTGGGTTGGTGTCTTCCCAGTGGAATGTAACGCTGTACTCCAACAGCGGGTCTAACAACATTACGTGCAATCCGCTCAGCAGTTGCCTGAGTAACTCGACCGCCTGGCCGCCGTCGCCGGATAACAACGTGGGAGCTTACGTCGCCATTTCAGGCAGTTACACATTCAATTCGGCGCTGGGAATGTTCTGGCCGGGCCTTAAACCGGTGACGTTCGGCACGTACAATCTGCCGGCCTACGCCAAGCAAGCGATCCAGTTTTGAGAGGTAAAAGCCATGCGGACGCATACATCCAGCCGACGGGGCCAGGCGCTGATCATGATTGTTTTAAGCTGCCTGGTGATATTTGGAGCTGTAGGGCTGGTGGTGGATTTGGGCTGGGCACGCTTCCGTAAGCAGGCGGCCCAGGCTGCGGCGGAGTCCGCTGCGCTGGCTGCCGCAGCTTCGGCAGCGTCGACCTCGTGCACCCCTAGTTGCGCGGGCACAATCGGTTGTCAGGCGGCCACCGCGTGCCCCACCAGCATTTCCACGCCGCCATCCAACAACCTGCTGGCAGGGTGTCTGTACGCCAGCGCCAATGGTTTTAAGGCATCGGGACATCAGAACGTGACCATCGCCGCGAACGTGACGGCTCCCCCCAGCGTGCCCAATGTGACGGTCCCCTACTGGGTGTCGGTGAGCGTCTCGGAAACTATACCCCAGTTGTTCTCCGCGGTATTCGGCAACACGTATTTATCCTCTGGCGCCCACGTCACAGCGGCCGTGCTGCCCAGCACCAGCAGCGGGGGATGTATTTATGTCCTGGCTCCGAGTGGCTCCTCGGTAACCAACAGCGGCAGCGCCTTGTTGCAGAGCGGCTGCGGCATCTACATCGATTCCAGCAGTTCATCCGCGGTGCTGATGAGCGGCTCGGCCACGATCAAAACCACGGGCACCGCCAAAACCAACATCGTCGGAAACTGGTTGGCAAGCGGAGGGGCGACCATCACGCCGGCCCCCAACCTGGGCATCTCGCCTCAGGCGGATCCGTTCGCCAGCATGCCGGCCCCCACTGTCGGTTCCTGCACTTATACTAGCCCGGTGGTAATAACTACGAATACGACGCTATCTCAGGGCACTTATTGTGGCGGGATCATCACTAGCGGAACCGAAACGATCACTATGAATCCCGGGCTTTACATCATCAAGAGCGGTATCACCGAGAGCGGCAGTCCAACCTTCAACGGCACTGGTGTGACACTCTATTTCAACACCGGCGGGATCACCGGGAGCGGAACTGGGGGCTTCAATCTGTCTGCTCCGACTACCGGCACTTACCAAGGCGTCGTCCTCTTCGAGGATCGAAGCGATAGCAGCGGTATCACGTTGTCTGGTTCTACGGGCACCCAGGTAAGCGGGCTGGTCTACATGCCCAAGGGAAACCTCACCTACTCAGGCGATAGCGGCACCAGTGGTGTCGTCAGCACCCTCGTGGTCAACGCCATAACCTTTTCCGGGAGTTCGTATATCCAGCAGGCGGCCACCACCGCCTATGGCGGCGGCAGCGGAAGTTGCCCGGTAGCGCTGATCGAGTAAAAAGCCGTATAATGGGCTCTTGCTCCTCTCTCGCCATGTGCCGTAGCATAAAAGTACTCCGGCGTCCGGATACTCCCGTCACTTCCGAAGAGATTTCGGCCGCGGCTCTCCAGTTCGTCCGGAAGGTCAGCGGCTACCATAAGCCTTCCAGATCCAACCAGGACGCCTTTGATGCCGCCGTACAGGAAATCGCGGCGGTTACACGCCGCCTGCTGCAGAAGATTGGCGAGGGGCAACCACGAGGCCGCGGTTCCGCCCCGGCAGCATGAAGCGCCGGCGCGCACTCAGGGCTGCGCCCGTTCCAGCCGATAAGTAACCTTGGAACCTTGATGCAGAGCCGCTCCTCATCGTCGTTGATCTGGATCGCCGCCGGGCTCGCCCTCGTCCTCTTCCTCCGGCACGATCGGATTGGACGCGCCGCCCCGGACTTCGCTCTACAGGGCGCCTACGGCGGACAGTATCGCCTAGATTCGTTTCGCGGTAGGCCCCTGCTGCTGGTCTTCTGGACGACCTCCTGTGGTATCTGCCGGCACGAATTGCCCATCCTCGACCGCCTTTATGCCGAAGCCGCCCGAAACGGCGTGCAAGTCGCCGGCGTCAACATAGGAGACGTGGAGGGCGCCAGGGAGGTGATGCACCCTTTGCATCTGCTGAACCTCGTCGATCCGGATGGAAGCGTAGCCCGAAGTTACGGGGTTAGCGGTGTTCCTAAGCTCGTCCTAATTGACGCGGATGGGAAGATCAAGCGGGCCGCTGCAGGCCTGGAGGGAGAGGCGGATCTGCGCGAGTGGCTGCATTGACCGTCCGGGCAGCGGAAGACCGAAGCTTTTTCGTGCATTCGTCCCGTCCCGGCCGTTCGTAATATTCCTGCTGAAGCGGCGTCTAGGATTCAAAGGAGAACTATGCGGATCGGCCCCGGCCTCCTCGCTCTTGTCTTGGTGCTTGCCTCGCCGCTGGCGCCGGGCCAGACAGGCCAGACGCCGCCATCCGAGGTTGCCTCCCTTTCCCAGGATCAGCTCCGCGAACTGGTCCAGCGGGTGGCCGACGCGGACCTCCAAAACGACAAGAAACAGCGCGATTACACTTACACGATGCGGCGGGTGGAGCATAAGCTGGATGGCAAAGGCCACGCGAAAACCACCGAGTCGAAGACCTTTGAGGTGATGGAACTCTACGGCGAGCAGGTGCGGCGCTTGATCGCCAAGAACGACCAGCCGCTCTCCGGCGACGATGCCCGGAAGGAAGAAGAAAAGATCCAGAAGGTGGTCGCCGCCCGCGCGAAGGAATCTCAGAAAGACCGCCAGAAGCGCCAGGAGAAAGAGGAGAAAGAGCGCGAGGAGGACCGCAAGTTCGTTAAGGAAGTGTCGGATGCCTACCGTTTTCATCTGGCGGCCATCGAATATCCCAGCGGGCGCGAGACTTACGTCATCGACGGCGATCCGCGGCCGGGATATCAGCCGCATCTGAAGGACGCCAAGATCCTGCCAAAATTCCGTTTCCGCGCCTGGATCGACAAGAGCGAGTCGCAGTGGCAGAAGCTCGATATTCAATGCATCGACACGGTTTCCTATGGACTGGTGGTGGCGCGCCTGCACAAAGGCTCCCGCATCGTGATCGAGCAGACACGCGTCAATGACGAAGTCTGGCTGCCGCAACACGTGGCGTTGAAGTTAGACGCGCGCGTTGCCTTGCTGAAGGAATTCAATATAGATGAGGATGTGACCTTCCGCGACTATAAGAAGTTCCGCGCCGACACCAAGATCACGACTGGCGGCGAAGTGCCGGAGCGGCACTAAGGCAGGCCGAACGTGAATACGTCGGTCTCCGACACCATCGTCACATACTGCTTGCCGTCGGCCTCGAAGGTGATCGGCGACGCGGTAAGCGTTTGGCCCAGGTAGAAGTGCCACAGGTGCTCGCCGGTCCTGGCGTCCAGGGCCACCAATTGCCCGTCATCGTCGC
>JBEKUO010000566.1:0-5162 GCA_049514955.1 Bryobacteraceae bacterium
TCGCGCTCATCGCGGAGGGGCGGTTCGAAGAGGCGTACCACTACGCCCGCGAACCCAACCCCATGGCCAGTATCTGTGGCCGCGTCTGCGCGCACCCCTGCGAAACGGCCTGCCGGCGGGGAGCGGTGGATAAGCCTATCCAGATCCGCGCACTGAAGCGCATGCTCACCGAGCGCTACGGCCCGGAATCCCGTCATCCGCTTCGCCTGCAGCGCGAACGCGCGGCGCCGCAGCCGTATCGCGTTGCGGTTGTAGGCAGCGGTCCGGTGGGGCTTTCCGCCGCGCACGACTTGGGCCTGATGGGTTACTCCGTGACCATCTTCGAAGCTGCGCCGGTGGCCGGCGGCATGCTCAAACTTGGCATCCCCGAATACCGTCTGCCGCGCAGCGTGGTGGAAGCGCAGGTGCGAGAGATCCTGGAGGTGGGCGACATCACCCTGAAGCTGAACCATGCCGCTGGCCGCGATTTCACGATCGCCGGCTTGCGGCAGCAGGGCTTCGACGCGGTAGTCATCGCGGTCGGCGCGCACCGCAGCCGGGACCTTTCGATCCCGGGCGTGGATCTCGATGGCGTGCACAAGGCCGTTGAGTTCCTGCTCAATGCCAACCTGGGATATCGGTTCACGATCGGCAAAAAGGTGGTGGTGATCGGCGGTGGGAATGTAGCCATGGACGTGGCCCGATCGGCGGCTCGCGAAGTGCTGCGGCAACACGCTGCCGCTCCGGGCGAGGCCGTTCCCAGCGACGAAAATGTGGCCGCCGTGGCTGCCCATGAGATGGTGGACGTTTCGCTGTCGGCCCTCCGCTTGGGCGCGCAGGAGGTCAGCATCGTCTGCCTGGAAAAGCGGCAGGAGATGCCGGCCGCCCTGGAAGAGATCGAGGAAGCGGAAACCGAGGGCATCGTCCTGCATGACGGCAGGGGTCCCCATCGCGTCCTGGGGCGCGACGGCAAGGTGACCGGCCTCGAAACACTGAAGACCCGCTATGTTTTCGACACTGCCGGCCGCTTCAATCCGGCGTTTTATGAAAGCAGCGAATCCGTGATCGAGTGCGACACCGTGATTATGGCCATTGGCCAGGCGCCCAACCTGGATTTCCTGAAGCCCGAGGACGGCGTGCGGGTATCGCCGCGCGGCTTGATCGTAGCGGACCGCGAAACGCTAATGACCTCCGCGCCCGGCGTGTTCGCGGGTGGAGATTGCGTGTTCGGTCCCCGCCTGATTATCGACAGCGTGGGCGATGGCAAGCGCATCGCCATCGCCATCGACGAACATCTCACCGGGCGCAAGCATCCCGATCCGGAGATTGTGGTGGAAGTGCTCGATCACCACAAGATGTTCGCGGATTTCATGAACCTGTCGCGCCAGCCCGTGCCCATGCTGCCGCTGGAGCGCCGCACCGGCGTGACGGAAGTGGAGATCGGCTTCGACGAACAGTCCGCCATGGCTGAGGCCCGCCGCTGCCTGCGTTGCTGGATAAACACCGTCTTTGAGGGCAATGAACCGGATGGCTCGCAGTGCATCCTGTGCGGCGGCTGCGCGGATGTATGCCCCGAGGAGTGCTTACGGCTGGTGCCGCTGGAGCAGATCGATTTTCCGCCGGAGGTGCTCGACCAGATCCGGCAGAACGAGCAGCTCTACAAGGTCGAACTGGATGACGTGGCGGCCGAGGAGTTGGGCGTGATCACTGGCTCGGCCATGCTCAAGGACGAAACGCGCTGTATACGGTGCGGGCTGTGCGCCGAGCGTTGCCCTGTCAACGTGATCACGATGGAGGCGTACAGCATTGGTGTGGCCGTGCCCCAAGCCGCGCCCCAAGATGGCGAGCTGAAGCTCGCCACGGCACGCTGAAGCGTGCGCTACGAGGAGAAACGGATGGCAGACGACGACAAGATGCAGGTCAGCCGGCGCGAGATTTTCATCAAGCTGGGCGTAGGCTCGGCGGCGGTGGCCTGCGCCGGAGCGGCAGTGTTCGGATATTCCTACCTGTCTCCCAACGTGCTCTACGAGCCATCGCCCATCGCCAACGCGGGCAAACCGGAAAACTATCCGCGCGGCTCTGTTACGCAAGATCTGCAAGCCGGCATCTACATCGTTCACGGGCCGGAAGGCTTTTATGCCCTGTCGGCTATTTGCACGCATCTCGGGTGCCTCACCGTTTGGAACGCCGATCGGGGGATCATCGCGTGCCCGTGCCACGGCAGCAAGTTCAGCGAACTGGGAGCCAAGCTCGAGGGACCCGCGCCGCGCGGCTTGCCGTGGCTCAAGGTCTGGCTCAGCGATGAGGGCGAACTGCTGGTGGATCGGGCAACCGTCATTCCGCAGAAGCAATATTTGAGGACATAGATGCGCAACAACCGCATATTTAGCCTGACGCACGCTTTAGCGTGCTGGAGCGAGCTTCCGCCTCCGCTGAAGCGTGCGCCACGAGGGCTGACATGACTATCCAGGACTTGCGCGATACGCGCGTGTGGCGCTCGGTCTTTCGCGGCGGCAGCGGAGCCACCAATCTGCGCCGCTCGATGGCCATCCAGCAGAACGTCTTTCTGCACCTGGCGTCGGTCAAAGCTCGCAAACGCGCCCTCGAATTCAGCGTCACCTGGTACCTGGGAACGCTCAGCTTCGGCACGTTCCTGATCCTGGTGGTGACCGGCATTCTGCTGATGCTCTACTACCATCCGTCCGTGCCACAAGCTTACGCGGATATGAAAGACCTGCAGTTCGTGGTCTCGGCCGGCGTGTTCCTGCGCAATCTACACCGCTGGTCGGCGCACACCATGGTGCTGCTGGTGTTCGCCCACATGTTTAAGGTTTTCTATCGCGGCGCATACCGGAAGCCGCGCGAGTTCAACTGGGTCATCGGGGTGATCCTGCTGATCGTTACGCTGCTGCTCAGCTACACGGGCTACCTGTTGCCCTGGGACCAGTTGGCCTTCTGGGCCATCACGGTGGGCTCGAACATCATGTCCGCCGTGCCCGTGCTGGGCCAGAAGATCCGCTTCCTCATGTTGGGCGGCCACAGCGTGAACGCCAATGCCCTGCTGCGCTTTTATGTGCTGCACTGCGTGATCCTGCCGCTGGCGGCCTTTCTGTTGATCGCCGTGCATTTCTGGCGCATTCGCAAAGACGGAGGCCTGTATACGGCCCACAAGGAATCCCATGAGTGAGCCGCCCGATCCGAAATTTGCCGCGCAATTCGATTCCGATGCCAAGCGCACGCCGGTGCGGGTGGCGTTCGTCACGCGCCGCACATCGCCGCAGGTCAAGGCCGCCGACGACTCCATGGTGATGACGTATCCGGAAGGGCTCTTTCGGGCCGCGGTGGCCATCGAGATTCTGGCAATCGCATTGGTAGCGATCTCGCTGATCTGGGATGCGCCGCTCGAAGAACTGGCCGACGCCATGCACACCCCAAATCCGGCGAAGGCGCCCTGGTACTTTCTGGGCCTTCAGGAGCTGCTGCACTACTTTCCTCCGTTTGTGGCGGGCGTGCTCATTCCTACTCTGGTGGTGCTGGCGCTGATTGTAATTCCGTACTTCGACATCAACATCGAATCCGAGGGCGTGTGGCTGCGCAACCGCGATCGGCGGCTGAGAATATTCACGGCTGTCCTGGCGGGCTTCACGGCCGTCATGCTGGTCTTCCATGTTTACGCGGTGCTAATTCCCACACTGCTGATTGCCGGCTGCATGCTGCTCGCCGCAAGGAGTTCGCCCGAGTCG
Organism: Bryobacteraceae bacterium; assembly: GCA_049514955.1. Lineage (GTDB taxonomy): Bacteria > Acidobacteriota > Terriglobia > Bryobacterales > Bryobacteraceae > Bog-159. The sequence goes on from JBEKUO010000566.1 coordinate 3,723, forward strand.
CCGGCGCGTTTCCGGCGATGGCTGGTCTCCAAACCGCTCTCTTTCTGGATCATGACGTGGTTCCTGGTGCAGGCCAGCATCCTGACGGTCATCGGGACCTTTTTCCGCGGCGCGGGCTGGTCCTGGGTCTGGCCCTGGAGGATTTGACGCATGCGACAGAAGATAAAAACGCTGTGGCAGTTCCTCTTCGGCGATAGCGCGCGCGCATTCGGCTCTTTGAGCGTGATCCTGCTGATCTGCTTGGCGATTGCGCCTGCCAAGGATCGCTTCCGCGAGTGGACCCGCTATCAGAGCCGGTACCTGCGCCTGATTCGCACGCGTGGAGAAGCGGCCAGTTTGCAGCGTCGTTTTCAAGGGGGCTTGCAGCAGATCTGGATGCCGGAGTTGGGCGTGACGGATCGCTGCGGCTCCTGTCACCTGGGCTTGAAGGAAGCCAGCCTCTGGGATGTCGGCGCGCAGCCGTTCCGGCCGCATCCGCCGATTCCGCACTCGCTGACCGAGTTTGGATGCGTCATGTGCCATCGCGGGCAAGGCGTCGCCACCGGAGTCGAAGAAGCGCATCGCAGCACGCTGGCCTGGGAGCAGCCTATTCTGCCCGCGCGCTACCTGGAATCCTCGTGTGGGCAGTGCCATTGGAACACGCTCACCGGTACGCCGCAGTTGAACCAGGGACGCAAGCTGCTGACGCGCTACGGGTGCGTATCGTGCCATGTGCTGAAGACGCCGGAAGGGCGCCGCCTAGCATCCACCACTGCCGCTCCGCCTCTCTCGCATATTGCCGAAAAAACTCCGCGGGAATGGATGTTCGCCTGGCTCAAGAATCCGCAGGCTTACGCGGTCACCGCGACCATGCCCAACTTCGAGCTTACAGACGCGGATGCGCGGGACATTACCGTTTTTCTGATGTCGCAGAGCACGCCGTATCTTGCCGCTGCCAGCCAACCGGCGCCGCCCGCCGATGCCCAGGCCGGCGCCAGCGTCTACGGCGAGTCGTTCTGCGCCTCGTGCCACGCCACGGTGAACGCGGCCGGCATGCTGGTGGGCGGCGACGTGGGGCCCGAACTGACGCGCATCGGCTCCAAAGTGAAACCGGAATGGCTCACCGAGTGGCTGCGCAATCCCAAAACCTACGATCCCGCGACCGCCATGCCGCACTACCGCTTCGACCAGAAGCAGCTCGGCCCGTTGAGTGGCTTCCTCGAAGCCAAGACCGATTCCGACCTGCTGGCGAATGTGCATCTCGAACCCGCCACGCCGGAACAAATCGCGCATGGCAAAACGCTCGTGACGGAGCGCGGATGCGCCTCCTGCCACGAAATCAACGGCATTAAAAAACCCGACAATTTCGCTCCGGAGCTGACCGTGGTGGGCAGCGAGTCGCTCACGAAAATCGTGTTTGCTCCCGGAGTGGAGCACACTCTACCGGACTATCTGCAAGCC
>JBEKUO010000567.1:0-5154 GCA_049514955.1 Bryobacteraceae bacterium
GAAATCGGCCATGATGGAACTCTGCTGCACCGGCGTAGCGTGGCGCAGGCACTCTTGCCTGCCGCGGGACTTTAGTCTTGCTACGTGGGACTCTGGTCTCACCAGGGCGAGCAAGGCTCGCCTGCGCCGGCAGGAGTCCCGGCGCGGCAGGCAGGAGTGCCTGCGCCACGAAGGTCATCAATGCTGCTGTTGAGTGGGCCTGCCGGCTCCGGGAAAACCTACCGGCTTCTGGATCAGTTCCGTACCGCGCTGCGCTGCAGAGACTCACGCGTGCGGCTCCTCACGCCGACGGCCACTCTGGCGCAGCATCTGCAAAACCAACTCGCGCGCGATGGGTTCGTTTTCCGGCCGGGGCTTATCCAAACGCTGTCGCATTTTGTAGACCCGTTCGCCGGCGTGCCGAAAGTGTCAGAGCCGCTGCTGTATCTCATCGTTGAACAGGCTGCCCGCCGCGTGAATCATCCCGACTTTGCGCGCGTTGTGCGGCTGCCCGGATTCTGCGCGGCGCTGGCGCGCACCATCGAAGAGTTGTCGTCGGCCGGATGCGACGCGGAACGCCTTGCGGATGTTCTCGGGCGGAAGTCCGCCGCCCCGCTGGGTGCGGCTTTTCTGGCGGTCTACCGCGAAGTCGATCGCGAGTTGCTGCGCCGCGGATTGGCGATGCGCTCCCAACGGCTTCTGCAGGCCGCGGGGCGTATCGCGCGCGAGGGCCTTCCCGCGGTGCGCACCATCTGGCTCGACGGCTTCTACGCGCTACCCGATCCCGAGTTGGCGGTGATCGCTGCCATGTGCCGTCATGCGGACGTCACCCTCACACTGCCGGATGCTCGCATCACCGCTCCCACCCGCGAGCGATTGGTCGCGCTGGGGTTCGCCGAGGAGGTCAGCCGGTGGGAGCGCGCGCAACCCCGCATCGAGCTTTGTGAAGCGCCATCCATCGAGCGAGAAGCGGACGAAATCGCGCGCCGCATCCTACAGCAGGCTGCCGCCGGCCGGCCGTTCCGGGAGATGGGCGTGATCGTGCGCAGCCAGGAATTGTATGAGCCTATTTTGCGCGCCACCTTCGATCGCTTCGGCGTTCCTGCCCGATTCTATTTTGGCGCGGACCTGTCGCAGCATGCGCTGGTGCGCTATCTGGCCGGCGCGGTGGATGCCATGCTCGGCGGGTGGGACCACGCTGAAATGCTCGCGGCGCTGCGCCTAGCCCCGGGTCTCGCCTGCGATGAATTCGATTTCGCGGTGCGGAGCGAGTTGCCGGGCCGCGGACTGGCGGGGCTGCAACGGATCGCCGAAGGGATGCCCGCAGTCATCGGCCTGCTGGCATCATTCCAGAAGCTGGAACCTTGGCCGGCGCTATCGCTCGTGCCCACCGACTGGGCCGTGCGGCTTAAAGGATTGCGCGCGCTGTTCCGGCCGGACCGGCCCGAGCCAGCCACGTACGATACCGCGGAGATGTGGCGCAGCCAGGCGACAGTGCTGGCGCTGTTCGACGAGGCGATGGATGAGGCGGCGCACGCGCTGGGCGAGCGGGCCGTTCCCCTGCGTGAATTCTGGCGCGCAGCCAAATCGGTCTTGCGGCTGACGCCGTTGCGCGTCGACGATCGCCGCCGTAACGTGGTGCACGTGCTGGGCGCGCACGAGGCGCGGCAGTGGCAGTTGCCGGTCGTCTTCGTTTGCGGCCTGGTGGAGAAACAGTTCCCGCAGTTCCATGCGCAGGAGCCGTTCTTTCCGGAGGCCGCGCGCGCGCAGTTGAAGCAGGCCGGCATACGGCTGCGGACCGCTGCGGACTTCGAAACAGAAGAGCGTTTCCTGTTCGATTGGGCCGTGACCCGCGCCACCGAGTTCCTCACGCTCAGCTACCCGCGGTTCGATGCGCGCGGCCAACAGAATCTGCCATCGCTCTATCTCGAAGGCGTGGCCGCGGCGCCGGTTCCGTGTCAAACCGTGCGGCCGCTACCGGGTCGGCAGGGCGGGGCAGCGCATCCGTCGCCGGTGATAGCCAGTGCGGATCTCTTGGAAGTGCTGGCGCAGCGGCACCGCGTGTTCCGTCCCACGGCGCTCGAATCGTTTCTACAGTGTCCGTTCCAGTTCTTTGGCCGGCACACGCTCGCGTTGGAGAAGGCGCCGGTGCGGCCCGAAGAGCGGCTCAATTTCATGGTGGAGGGCACTATCGTTCACGGCGTGCTCGCGGAGATGGCCCGCGAGGCGCGGCCTATGGAAGAAGTGTTCGACCGCGTCTTCCGTCGCGTGTGCGACCAGGAACGCATTCCCCGCAGCTACCGCACCGAGGCTTGCCACGAGCGCCTTCTCGCGGACTTGCGGCGCTTCGTCGCCGACACCCACTGGCCGCCAGAGTTCCAGACGCGCACGGAGCAGAAGTTCCAGTTCGCGTTGACCGGCGGAGTCGAAATCAAGGGCCGCATCGACCGTTTGGATGTGACGCCTGACGGCGGGGCCTTCGTGATCGACTACAAATACAGCGGCGTGCAAAACACCAAGAAGCGGCTGGACGAAGAAAATCACTTGCAGCCGCAGCTCTACGTTCTCGCCGCCGAGCGCGTCTTCGGACTGCCCGTCGCCGGCATGTTCTATTGCGGCCTGCGCGGTGAGGTGAAGTGGGCCGGCTGGAGCGAGCATCCGGCAGTGCCGGGCAGGCCCTTCCCGCCGCAATGGATCGAGCAGGCTATCGAGACCACGCTGCGCGTCACTGGCGAGATCCGCGCCGGCCAAGTCGCGCCTCACCCCGCCGATCCGGAGCAGTGCCCGCGCTGCGATTACCGCGACGTTTGCCGCATCGAGGCCGCGGCGACTCTGGTGGAGGAAGCATGAGCGTTACGGCATTTCCTAATATCTGTAATGCTGCGCATTCTGTCTTGGCTGCGTGGGTCCTCCTGGCAGCGCGTGGCAGAAGTCACTGTGAGTCGCGGTTGGCAGGCGAAAGCGCCTGCCCCACCACGGCGGGCTGCTAGACCATGCCTCTGACACCAAGACAATCGGAGGCCGTGGCAGTCCAAAAGATCGCGCGTGACACCTGCGTGGTCGCGGGACCGGGTTCCGGCAAGACCACCGTGCTGGTGGAGTACTTTGAGCGCCTGGTGGCCAGCGGCGTCGACCCTTTGCGCATCCTGGCGATCACCTTCACCGACAAGGCCGCCAACAACATGCGCGAGAAGCTGGCGCGCACGTTTCAAGACCGCGCCGAAATTCGCGGCAAGCTGGAGCGCGCCTACGTTTCCACGGTACACGGCTTCTGCGCCCGCCTTCTGAAAGAGAATGCCATTTTCGCGGGAATCGATCCTGACTTTTACGTGATGGACGAGCGCGAATCGCTGCGGGCACAGCGCCTGGCGGTGGACGAGGCTCTGGACGCAATGTTCGATGAGCTGCCGGAACGCATGCGCGCGCTGATGCGCGGGCTGGTGGGCGTGGACACCGGCGCGGCGGTATTGGACGTGTATGACGCCATCCGCGCGGCGGGGGTCGGGATAGGCGAACTGCAGGACATGCCCGCGCCGCCGGTGGCGGATGTGGCTGCGGCGATTGAGGAACTGGGCAACGCACGGCCGCGTGGTTGGAGGTTCGATCAACAAGCTCACTTTGTGGAGGCGCAGGAATGGGCGGAGCGTATCGCGGCGGCTTTGCCCAGTGGGCCGGAGCCAACGCTGCGGGCGATCCAGTCGTTTAACTGCGATATGCGGAAATTGCAACGCGGCAACCGCACGTATGAGCTGCTCAAGTCGCTTCGTGACGACCTGCTTCCCGAACTCGAATACGCGCTCATCACCGCACTCTATGCAGCCGAACGCGACACGATCTTCGCGCTCCTCGCGCGCTTCGACAGCCTGTATCGCGAACGCAAGCTGCGGGCCGGCGGCCTCGACTACGACGACCTGGAAGAGTACGCGGTGCGCCTTCTCGAGGAGCACCCGGAGGTCCGGCGGCGCATCGTCGGCCAGTTCGACCACCTGCTGATGGATGAGTTCCAGGACACCAACGGCCGGCAGGCGAACTTGCTCGAGCTGTTGCGCCCGCCCGGGCGCTTCTACGCCGTCGGCGACATCAACCAGTCGATTTACGGATTCCGCCACGCCGAGCCGCGGGTGTTCCAGGACTATCGCGAGGCGGTGGCGCACGGCAGCGGCCGGCTGGTCGAACTGGTGGAGAACTTCCGCAGCCGTCCGGACATTCTGCATGCCGTGGAGGCGGTGGTCGACGGCGTGCCAGGTATCGAGACCCGACCGCTTGTGCCGGGCCTGTTGTTTCCTGAAAAAGCCGCTCCGTCGGTGGAGGTGCTCGCCGCGCTCGCAGGCGACGTCGATGCGGCGCTCGCTCTGGAAGCGCAGTGGGTGGCCGCGCGCATTCTGGAGCTGGAAGGCCGGCTGCAGTTGCGCCAAGGGCCGGCCGAATTCCGCGACTTCGCCGTGCTGGTGCGCAACTCCGAGGTGCTCGCCGATTTCACGCGCGCCTTTGACGACCTCGGCATTCCCTACCTGGTGAATCGCGGCAAGGGATTCTACGAAACGTGCGAGGTGGTGGACCTGATGCATCTGCTCCGCGTGCTGGTGAATCCGCGCGATGAAATCAGCATGGCAGCCGTTCTGCGTTCGCCGTTCGTGGAGGCGTCTGATGAAGCGCTGTTGCGGCTGAAACGGTCGGGCAATCTCGCCAACGGAAGCCATGCCAGCGGTCCCGCGAGCGGCAATCTTGTCAGCGGCGGCTTCGCCAGCGCCAAGCTCGCCAGCGGTAACATCGGCGCCGCGGTGGAGCATCTGGACGCGGCCACGCTGGCAGGCTTCGCCTCGGAAGATGCGGCGAAACTCGCGCGCTTTCGCGATCAGCTTACGCGGTGGCGCGCCACGCGGGACTACGCGGGAATCGACCAGTTGCTGCTGCGAGCCGTCGATGAGTGTGGCTATGAGTGCCCCGCAGGCCAGCGCGGCACGGCGAACCTGGAGAAGTTCCTGGCACAGGCGCGGGCAGCCGGCACGCGGCAGACGCTCGCGGAATTCGTGCAGGAAATCGAGTTGCTGCGCGCCTCCAAGCCGCGCGAGCCGGATGCGCCGCCGGAAGATTCTGCCAACGCGGTGAAGATCATGACCGTGCACTCCGCCAAAGGGCTCGAGTTTCCCGTGGTGTTCCTGGCGGCGCTGCACA
>JBEKUO010000568.1:0-5137 GCA_049514955.1 Bryobacteraceae bacterium
GCGATCAGCTTCCTGGTGTCCCGGTCGTCTTTGTCGAATTTGCCGATTAACTGCAGCATGGATTTGTCCAACGTGACAACGGTCGACTCCTCCGCCTTATCGGCCAGCTTGTCCAGATTCACCGGCAGCTTGATTTCCTGCGCCCACAAGGGAGCCAGCGCTGCCGCCATTGCGATGGTTGCGATTTTCATGATGTGTCGTGCCTCACTTCCAAATACGAACAAGCCGGGCGGGAGGAGGCACGATTTCTCACATCACGTTTTTCCGGAAGATCAGGATGTGCTGGCGGGGCAGCGTCTCGATGGTCTTGTCCAGCCGGAAGCCCTCCGGCTCGATCTCGGCCTTGACCTCCGCCACGGCCATCTTGTGCTCGGGCCGTATGGGCACCTTGGGGTCTTCCTTGCGATATTCGAGCAGGATCATACGCCCGTCGGGTTTGAGCGCCGCGCGGATCTTTTGCAGCATTTTCTGTGGCTGCGAGAACTCGTGGTAGACGTCCACCAGCAGGGCCAGATCAATGCGGCCGGCCGGCAATCGCGGATCGTCTTCGGCGCCCAGCACGGCTTCGTAATTCGGCAGCTTTCGCTCGGCCATGTTGCGGCGCAGTTGCTCGAGCATGCCGGATTGTATGTCCTCGGCGTAGACCTTGCCTGCCGGTCCGACGCGCTCCGCCAGGCGCCAGGTGAAATATCCGACGCCGGCGCCTATGTCCGCCACGATCGAGCCTTTTGAGATGCCGATGGCATCGAGCGCCGCATCCGGAGCCTCCTCGGCCTCCCGTTCGGGCCGCACCAGCCAGGGCGCGCCGCCCATGCCCATCGTCGGCGCCACCTGCCGTCCCGTGACCGGGTGCACGTCCTGGCACCAAGCCAGCATTTGGAGGCTCAGCAGGCAGGCGAAGAGCGCGCGTGACATGGTTCCAGCATAACGCCGGCTCGTAGCGCGGGCACTGTTGCCGGCGCCCACTCGCAACTGGATGCGGGTTTTCATCACGATTCGTGGGCCGCGCCGGCAAGCAAAGCTCGCCCGCGCCGGCAAGAGTGCCCGACCCAGGAGGGTACCCCAATAACGCTAACTTAAGGTGCAGGACGGCGTCCCAAACGCCGCTGTTGCACACACAGCGCACTGATTGTAGGGCAAAGGCCGACTTGTGGGGAGTAATGCAAGCAGCCAAGGGAATCGCAGCGTAACTCGCCTATGGCCCTCGTCACAAAATGCCCCTTTTGGGGGTCGCACCTCCTCAAGTTCTGAGCCGCTACTATGTAGGTATGGAAAGGCTAAGGTCGGGGATGTTGCGCCAACAGAGGACTGTTCTCCGTGAGGCCCTCGTGCAGTTCACCGAGGAGCACGCTCTGAAATTTGGGTGTCCACCAGAGGCGATCGTGCAGGAAATTCGGTACTGGCAGCAATCAAACGCAGAGTGGCGGACAAACCCGCAGCTCGCCGATAAGCGACGGAGCTTTGACCATTACCATGGCATTTGCCAAGCTCCCGAATGCGGTCTGGAGATCACGTCCATCGACGCGGCCACTTTTCATCATTGGCAGCGGGGGATTCCGAAACCCCACAGCCCGGAGAATATGGTTCCGCTTCACAGAGATGGCGATTGTCACGAGAGGCTTCACAACGCGAAGCGCAGTTTGACCGCCGGGTCCCTTCGCAGAAAGCCGAAACCTGTGAACCAAGATAAAGCCCCGCAGTAATTGTCCAGCTCGGGGCAAGAAGCCGACTTGGCGGGAGTTGCGTGCGACCTGTCCGAAACTGGGGCCAGCGCAAAAAACACTCGTCCTGGTTTGGATTAGCGCTTATGGGGGTGTCCCGGCAGGCAAGGGTGCCTGCGTCACGGGGCGGGCGTAAAATGGAAATGGAGGCACGCATGGTTTCCGGAAAGCTGATTCACCTGATCGAGACCCATCAGGAAGAGATCGCCACCAGCGTGATTCACGAGATACGTCATCACCCCGACCTGGTTCACCTGCGCAAGCTGCCCGACGCGGAGTTGCGCGAGAGGGGACAGCAGATCCTGGAAAACCTCGGCCACTGGCTCGGGGCAGGCCACGAAGCGGAGATCGCACAACGCTATGAGGTTTTGGGGAAAGCTCGCTTCGAGGAGTCCATCCCGCTGCACGAATCGGTGCGTGCGCTCTCGATCGTCAAAGACAAGATGATCGACTTTATCGGCGAGCAGGGACTTACGACGACTTCAATGGAGCTTTACGCAGAAGAAGAATTCGAACGCCGGATTGGGCGCTTTTTCGACGTGCTCATCATTCACATGGTGCGCGGATACGAGAACGCCTGGCGTAGAGCCGCGCACGCTACCGCGTAACGGCGGCTACTTCTTCAGCGTCCGCAGGTAAGCCACCACGTCGTCGACCTGCTTGGCCGCCAAGCCCGTAATCGGCTTCATCTTGCCATTGCCCTCGGTGATGTCTTTCTTCAGCTCGGCGTCCGACTTGGCCTGCACTTCCGCCGAGCCCAGCGGACGCATGGTAACTTTCAACGCCTTGGCCATGCCTGGATTGCCCGAGCCGTCACCGGCATGGCACACCTTGCACTTGCTGTCGAAGACCGCCTTGCCATCGGCTGCCGCGCCAAAAGCCTGGACGGCGCCTAGCGCCAGGAAAACGGTACAAACAGGTAAGAATCTCATCTTTGAGCCTCCTGTGGCATTGTAGCAAGCCACGATCTGCAAATAGCAGCCTTCGCTAATTCGCCAACTGGTTCAACGTGAGGAATGTCACGCGTTTTTGCGATTCGGTCTTCGCCAGCGGCGAGTAGTAATACCAGAAGGTGGCCTTCACCTGGGTCTGGCTGCCCTTAGGAATCGGGAAGAGAAACGTCTCCGTGCGTTTTTCGCCGGGCGCGAGGCGCGTGTCCGATACCACTTTGACGGCCTTCAAGAAAGCGAAATGCTCGCGCATCAGGACGGTGCCGTGCTGGTCGGCGACTGTGCGCGCATAAATTCGCTGCTCGGTGAAGTGCTGGCCGCCGGCGGAATCGGCTTGCAGATCCATCACCAACTGGCGCAATGGCGAGCCGGTGGGCAGGTAGTGCCCCGCCGTCAGGTTGGCGATATCCACAGTGACACGCAACTGGCCGCCATCCCGAGCGGTGTGGAGCTGAGCCTTCACCGCGCGGGTCAGTTGCTCGAGCGAATGGCTGCCCGGCATCTGGTGCAGATTGATCTTGGCCGTGCCGGTGCGTTCCACATGCGGGTCCACCACGTCGCCGGAGACGCGCGACATGTGGCACGACTGGCACTGCTTGCCTTCTTTCCAATAGCGGCTGGCCTTCCATTCAGAGTATGTGGTCAGCACGGGAAAGCCGGACGCATTCTTGTACTCATGGCAGGGCGCACAGATGGAGGAGGACGTGTGCACCGCCGAGTATGCGGCCTGGTGCACCTTTGGAGTGGCATCGCTCAGCGGCCCGGTCTTCACCAGGGAGAAGTTCAGAACAGCTTTGGGATTGGGCCCATCGAAAGAGACCTCCCGGATCGAATGGCAGTAGTCGCAGGTCACCCCTTCCCAGCTCACTTTGCGGGTCAAGCCCCAATCGCCGATTTGCGCCGCAACAGGGGAATGACAACCCAGGCAGACCTTCCGCCCGGCCGGCCCGAAATCGGCTTCCGCCATTTCCACCACATCCTGAAACAGGCGGCTCTCCATGGCTTGGGAATGCGTCGACGCTTTCCAGGAAGCGTGGATGGCGCGGTGACAACTGCCGCACACCTCAGCGCTGGCTGGCGGTTCCATACCGCCGGCCACCGTAAACAGCACAAGAGCCGGAAAAAACATGATTCACCTCCCGGCGGGTTTGGGGACAGCGCCAGCCTTCGACTCCAGCGAGCGTATAGCCATCCAGAGCCCCGCCATTGTAATCAAAATCGTGACCAGCGACAGCGCCAGGCCGATGCGGCGGCCGTCGCGATCCCGCAACGCCTTCTCTCCAGCGCGGTGCGTCTCGGCCGCCACCGCCAGACCTTGTTCGACCGGCTTGGCCACCGCCGGCACCTGGAAGGCATGCAGGGCCACCAGAGCTTTCACCAGCGACTCGCGGCCTTCCATCTGCCGTAGGACCGCTTCGGAAACTTCCATGCCCGAGTCGTGCGCCCGTTTGAGCACCGCATCGGACTGGTCGAGCGCCGTGTCCAGCTTGGTCAACAGGCGCGCCATTTCGGCCGCGGCCACTCCTCCGGTGGACGTGGCGTCATGGCATTGCGCGCACACCGATCCCGCGCCGGCCAGCATCCCGATCCCCGGTTTGCGTATACCGTGATTGGAGTGGCAGACTGTACAGCCTCCGGCGCCCATGGAGGCGAATGCCGCCTGGTGCGGGCTCTTGTTGTACTGCTCCTCGAACATGACATGGCAGGTGCCGCAGACCTCCGCGATCGAGGTCACCTGCGGCGGGGTGGCGCCGTGATTCCCGTGGCAGGATGCGCAATTCGGCGCGGAAAGATCGCCGCGCTTGGACAGGGCTTCCCAATGCACGCTCGTGCGATACTCCGCGAACTGGTTCGTGTCGATTTTGTAGGGCGCCATGTGCGCCGCGTCGGCATGGCAACGCGCGCAGGTCTCCGGCAGATTCAACGGATGCACGGGCGACTGCGGATCGCGGACCTCGCGGATGTTGTGGACGCTGTGGCAGTCCACACAATTGGCTACGGCGGTGTCTCCGGCGGCCAGGCGTTTGCCGTGGGTACTGGTCAGGTACAGCGCCAGTTGATCCACGCGCTGCTGCGGCTTGAAGCGGTGCATGAGGTTGGCATCGCTGTGGCAACGCGCGCAGAGGGCGGGCACCGCGGTACGGGCGATTTTGCCTTTGAAGCCCTTGGATGGGCTCATGGCGATTTCCGGATCGTCCGCGTTGCGGTCTCCGCCGTGGCAATCGGCGCAACTGAAGCCGTGCCGGGAGTGTATGTCGTTGGTATAAGCCGTGACCGGCGCCTTGAGATCGCCATCCATATTGGAATGGCATTCCACGCACGAATCCTTTGCCAGAAGTGCTTGGGACAAACCCAGAAGCAAAACGGCCGTGGCGCAGGCACTTCTGCCTGCCGGGCCGGCACTCCTGCCGGCACAGGCGAGCCTAGCTCGCCTAGTGTACGCACACCCTGCTGAGCTGAAGCACC
>JBEKUO010000569.1:0-5124 GCA_049514955.1 Bryobacteraceae bacterium
AGTGTCTGGGATGTGACCGCCGACACTTCCAGCAGGAAGTCCAGCAGTTCGGACCGTTCGCGAAAACGGACGGCTTTGCTCGTGGCGATCACTTGCCGGCAGCCTCCACAATTTTCACGCTGGCGCTGGCGCCGATGCGGTTGGCGCCGGCCGCGATCATGGCGCGGAAGTCGTCCAGCGTGCGAATGCCGCCCGCGGCCTTCACCCCCATCCGCGGCCCCACGGCGTGCCGCATCAGCACGACATCCTGCACGGTCGCGCCGGCCGGTCCGAAGCCCGTGGAGGTCTTCACAAAATCCGCGCCGACCGCCTGCGCCAGGCCGCAAGCCGTGGTCTTCTGGGCGTCGTCCAGCAGCGCCGTTTCCAGGATCACTTTCACGATGGCGCCCGCCTCGTGGCACACGCGCGTTACGGCTTGTATATCCAGCTTCACTGTGTCGACATCTCCCGAGCGCATGGCGCCGACGTTGATCACCATATCGATCTCGCGCGCGCCCGCCCGCAACGCCGCCGCGGCTTCCGCCACCTTGGCCTCCGTGCTGGTAGCGCCCAGCGGAAAGCCCGCCACCGTGCAGACCTTTACCGTGGAACCGGCGAGCTCGCTGGCCGCTAAAGGCACCCAATATGGATTGATGCACACCGTGGCGAAGCCATATTGCCGCGCCTCGCCGCACAGCTTGACGATGTCCGCGCGGGTGGCTTCCGGCCGCAGCAGGGTGTGATCGATCAGCGACGCAACCCGTGGCGCAGGCACTCCTGCCTGCCCGCCGGCACTCTTGCCGGCGTCGGGGGTTTGACTCTGCCCATATTGCGACTCGATCCGCGTTATCTTCTCAATACGCGCCGCATGTCTTCCGCCGGCGAAAGCAGTCTCCAGCCAGGTGCGTAAAACATCCTCCGCCTGGCTCGCGGTCAGCAGCCGCGCGCCCAGCGTCAGCACATTGGAATCGTTATGCTCGCGGCTGTTTCGAGCGGAGGCCTTGTCGTAGCAAAGCGCCGCCCGTATGCCTGAAACCTTGTTGGCGGCGATGGAGGAACCAATGCCCGCGCCGTCGATGATGACGCCGCGCCGGGCTTCGCCGCGAGCCACCAGCTCGGCCACCTTCAGCGCGATATCCGGGTAGTCGGCGGGCTGCTCGTCAAACACGCCGACGTCCCGCGTCTCCAGTCGCATGCTCGCCAGCAAGGGCTTCAGGGTTTCCTTAAGACGAAAGCCGCCGTGATCCGCACCCAACGCAACGATTTTCTCGGGCGACGCCGCGGGGGCCGTCTGGCCTTCCGCCAGCTCGATAATGCGGATCGCGCGCGCTTCGGCCAGTTCGCGCGCCGAAGGCGTGAATATTGCGCCGGCCGGCACACGCAACTCGCCGGACCGCGGCACATCTTCCGAGGTTACCCAACGCATAGACCCGAAACCGTCGTAGAATTCGAAAAGACCATTGTAATGAAACCGCGCGCCTGGCCGCTCTTCCTTCTGTTCGCATGCACACTGCGCGCTCAGCTTTCCGCCCCGGCCACGGGCGCGCGCGGCGATTTCCTGTCGCAATTACTGCATCGCGGCGAGATCGGGTTCCCTCTCATGCTCCTGGGAATGGCGGTGGCGTTCGGACTGGGCGCCGTGCACGCGCTCTCGCCCGGCCATGGCAAGACCATTGTGGCCGCCTACCTGGTGGGCGCACGCGGCAACTTCAAGCATGCCATTTTTCTAGGCGGCATGGTCACCTTCACTCATACCATTAGCGTGTTCCTCCTGGGGCTGACCACTCTGTTTCTTTCCGAATACGTGTTGCCGGAGAAAATATTTCCCGTGCTGGGCACGATCTCCGGCCTTTCCATCGTTTGGATCGGGAGCCTGCTGCTATACCGGCGCGCGCGGCGGCTGCGGCATCACCATCACGAGCACAACCATCACCACGAGCACCATCACGATCATGATCACGTCCACCCGCACAGTCACCTTCCCGAAAGCGACGTGACGCTGGGCAGCCTGATCGCGCTGGGCGCCAGCGGTGGCCTGGTTCCCTGCCCGTCCGCGCTGGTCTTGCTGCTCAGCTCGATTGCGTTGAGCCGCGTCGGTCTAGGACTGCTGTTGCTGGTCGCCTTCAGCGCCGGCCTCGCCATCGTTCTGATGGGAATCGGGGTGCTAGTGCTTTACGCCAAGAACCTGCTGCCGGATAGCCAAAAAACCGCCGCGCACCCCGCGTTTCGCATCATCCCGTTGGTCTCGGCGGCGTTGATCGTATGCATCGGCCTGCTCATGACTGGGGTTTCGCTCGGATGGATTCTACCCAGCCGCTTTGCCGGATGACGCGATCCCCATGAAAATCGGTGGCGCAGCAATCGCGCGTGCCATGTCCCCGACTCATCGGGACGCACGCTTTGCCGGACAGCGCCCCGGACCCACTGCCGGCCGCCCGAATACGACCGCGCTCACTTCGTGCTGTAGGGCGGAGTGCGCACCGTTCGCACATGTCCCTGCGGCCCTTGGTCCTCGATTTTCGAATAATTGCCTCGCTAGGACGACCTCCCGTTCGCCAGCAACTAACCCGCTCAGTCGCGTACCCGCGAGCCAATGTCGTATCATGAGGTCGTGCCGCCCACCGAACAGCAGGCGCAAGATAGCCTGCGGGTGCTGACCATAGGTCACTCGAACCACTCCATGGAGAAATTCCTGGAACTGTTAGCACTGCATTCCGTGCAGGTGGTTGCCGATGTGCGCTCAAGCCCGTATTCCAAATACGCTACCCAGTTCGACCGCGAGTTCCTCATGGAGGCTTTGCGCGCGGCGGGGTTCCAATACGTTTACCTCGGCAGCGAACTGGGCGGGCGGCCACGCGGCGACGCTTACTACGATTCCGGGGGCCATGTCCTATACGACAAAGTAGTCGCGTCACCCGGCTTCCAGCGGGGCATGGACCGTCTGGAGGGCGGCCTGCGCCAGTACATCGTGGCTGCGCTGTGTGCTGAGGAGGACCCCACCGGGTGTCATCGCCGGCTGCTCGTGGGCCGGGTGCTGGGCGAGCGCGGCGTTGCGGTGGACCACATTCGGGGCGATGGCCGTCTCCAAACCGAAGCGGAACTGGCCGCCGCCGAGCCGCACAGCGACCAGCTTAATTTGTTTGAGGAAATCGAGGCGTCGTGGAAGTCCGTTCCATCGGTTTCACCCAAAAAACGGCAGACCAGTTCTTCACTCTTCTAAGAAGCGCGGGAATCCGGCGATTGCTCGACGTGCGGCTCAACAACGTGTCGCAATTGGCCGGGTTCGCGAAGCGGGAGGACCTGCGGTATTTTCTAAAGGAGATCTGCGGCGCGGACTACTACCATGAGCCCCTGCTGGCGCCCACGCAAGAGATTCTGGACGAATACAAGAAGAATAAGGGGCCGTGGCACGACTATGAGACCAAGTTTTTGGCGCTCATGGCGGATCGAAGGATCGAAGACAGAATCAATCGCGCGTTGTTCGCGGTTCCCACGGCGCTGCTCTGCAGTGAGCCAACCGCGGAGCACTGCCATCGCCGTTTGGTGCTCGAGTACCTGCGCGATAAGTGGGGCGATCTCACGATCACCCACTTGTAAGACGTCTCCATGCCCTCGCTCGACCTGATCTGCCTCGCAAATTCGTACAAGTGGAGCTACCGGTGCCTGGCTGGCCTGCGCGTGGACGGAGGCGGCTGGGTCCGGCCCGTCTCGGACAAAGAGCACGGCGCGCTGCAGTATAGCCAATACCGGCTTCCCGACGATTCCGAGCCGCATCTGTTCGATGTGATCCGCGTGGGGCTATCGCATCCCCACCCCGCGCCCTATCAGCCGGAAAACTGGCTTGTGAACAACTCGGCGTGGACGCTGTTGGAGCGCCCGGCTTCGGCGGACCATGTGCAAGTAGTCACTGCCGCGGTCTTCCGCGGATCTCTACTCTTCGGGAACGCGGGGCGGTCGGTGCCGGTCGCGCAGTTCCGCAGCCGTGCGGCGCGGGAGTCGCTGGCGCTCGTGCAACCCACCGATATCCGATGGCGGACCGAGTTCAGTATGTATCAACTGCGTAACGTGGCGCGCGTTCTCTTTCGCCTCGGGGATGTTCCATACGACCTGCCGCTGACCGACCCAGCTTACGCTGGACCGCTGCTGAGGCGCGCCGAGGGCGACTATCGCTCTCCCGATCTCGGAATTCCGGAAGATGCCACGGTCCTCCTCACAATCAGCCTTGGCGAACCCCTTGACGGGCTTTGTTACAAGTTGGTCGCGGCAGTGCTGGTTGTCTGACCGGCCTGGGCCAGTCGCTTCCGGCGGTCACACGCCTGCCTCGCGGCTTAATTAACTTAATGACACACGCGCTCGACGCGGTCCGGTTGCCGGGGCGGGATAAGGAACTCTCGGCGCGACGACACCGGCAGGTCGCGGCGGGCAGCCCCGGAATTCGCTGGCGATCTGTCGGGCTGGGTGGCGCGCCTGAACCCTTGAGTCCAGCCCGGCTGAAACCGGTGGTTGGCAGGCGAAAGCGCCTGCCCCAGATCCTTACAGCACTTCCAGAATCAAACACTTCAGATAAAGCGTCTCCGGCACGGTCAGCAGAATGGGGTGATCCTGGCTCTGTGTGCGGCGTTCCAGCACGCGTAACTGGCGCCCGGCGTCCAGCGAGGCCTCCGCCACTAACTCCAGCAACGCCGCTTCACTCAGATGGTGAGAGCAGGAGCAGGTAACCAGAATGCCGCCCGGACCCAGCAGCCGCAGCGCGCGCAGATTGATCTCCTTGTAACCGCGAGTGGCGCCCTCCAGACTGCGGCGCGACTTGGCAAAAGCCGGCGGATCCAGAATCACCGTAGCGAATTGCCGCCGCGCGGATGAGTACGCAGCCAGCAGATCGAAGACGTCTGCCTCGCGAAACTCGATATTGGAGATGCCGTTGAGCCCGGCGTTCCGCGCTGCCGCTGCGAGGGCCGCCGCGGAGCTGTCCACGGCCTCGACAGACTCGCAGCGCGAAGCGAGATGCAGCGCAAAGCCGCCCGTGGAAGTGAAGCAATCGAGCGCTTTGCCCCGCGCGTAGCGCGCCGCGGCGTTGTAGTTTTCGCGCTGGTCGAGAAAGATGCCGGTCTTCTGCCCGTGCAGCAGGTCGGCTTGCAGGCGCAA
>JBEKUO010000570.1:0-5117 GCA_049514955.1 Bryobacteraceae bacterium
TCGATATCTTCCGGCACCTGGAGTTGCAAATCGACGTGCTGCGCTTCGGCCACGGCGAGTAACGATTCGCAGCCGGCAGCCGCCACCTCCCGCAGCTTGCACGTTTCGGCCCCGCGGGCGCTGCCCCGCGACACGTTCAGCAGGTCCTGCAGCAATTCCTGAATGCGCCGCGAAGCGCGGTAGATATTGGCGGCCAGCCGCTTCACCTGCGGCGGCGTCAGTTCGGAATCCACCAGCATCTCGGCCCCGCCGTAGACCGCCGCTAGCGGGTTGCGTAGATCGTGCACGATGGAACTCGAAAGCCGCCCGATGGTAGCGATGCGCTCCTGGCGAATCAGCTCCTGGCGCGCCTGCTGGATGGAGGCGCACATGGCGTTAAAGGTCCGCGCCAGGCGGCCCAATTCATCCTGGCTGACTACTTTCACGCGGTGTTCGTAATTCTGCCGGGCAACCTCCGCGGCAGCCCGGTCCAACTCCTTCACCGGCTCCACGATGCGCCGCGCCAGCACGTACGTCAGTCCCAAACCCGTCGCGATGGCCAGCAGCCAAAGCAGGATAATGTTGCGGCGCAGCTCAGCCAGCCGTTCGTTGGCCGCCTCGAACGAACGCAAGATCCACAGTTGGCCGATCACCTTCCCGTCGATGTCCTGCAGCGGTTTCGGGCGCGCCGCGTACTCGATCGCCCCGTCGCTCACGCGATTATTCTCCAGAGGCTTGCCCAGGCGCAAAGCGATTTGGCGGGTTGCCCGCGAATTCAGCGTCGAGATCGCCTGCCCGTCCGAGAGGAACAGGAAGTCGCTGTCGCCGGTCGCCTTTTTCAGGTTCCGCGCTGCGCGCGCGTCCACTTCGTATCCGGCCACGAGCACGTTCAACAGCACTTTCTCCACGTAGACCGGAGTGAAAACCGTCTGATAGAGACGCCCGCCCCGCCTCAAGAAGCCGGAAGCCTGCTCTGGAAACTTGAGGGCGGCAGTCTTCACCACGTCGAGATTGTCTCGCAGAGAGGCATCCGGCAACGGGCGGCCCAGCGAAGCGATGACCCTGCCGCGCGCATCCGTTACCAGAAAAATGGCGTTTTCATCCGAGATCTTGCCAAACAGTTCCCCCGCCGTGTCGGTGATGGTGTTATCGTCCCCGGTACCGAATGCGGCGCGCACGTCTGACATGTTGCTCAGGATTCTGCTTACCGAACCAAGCTGGTCCGCATGGGCCTTCCACAGGGATTCGTATGCCTGGAAGCTCGCTCCCACCTCGGCTTCGAGACTGGCCGTAGTCGTTTGGACCGCATCGTGTTGTACGATCCAGCCGGTCAACGCGAAGAGCAGCGTGATTGCCACCGAGGTGGAGAGCAGGATCTTCCACAGCAACGATAAGCGTGAAAATGACGAGATCATGGTTGGTTCGGGTATGCCGGTTGATCGTCGATCACCGGCGGATAATCTTGACCGTGCTTATTCTTGTGTGGCGCCGGAATATAGCCGGTTTCGGAAACGGTAATGCGGGGCAGCACCAGCGGCGCGTCGCCGTCCAGCGTGACAGGACGATCCAAGTCATTCAGGGTCTCTTCAGTGGCCCTCTCGTGGAAGACATGCAATCGATAGCTGCCGTTTGGCACACCCCGGATCTCCCACTCGCCGGAAGCTTTCGAAACGGCGAACCATGGGGTGTCCAACACGGCGATCACCGCGCCCATGGTGGGATGAATGTTGCAAAACACGCGAACGATACCGGGACGCGTGAAGACTACGCTCTTGGTGGTGTAGGGCGGATACAAGCTCACGTCGAAATGCTGTCCGCTGTAATTGGAAAACGCGTTATGGTAGAACGGATCTTTATTCGGAAAGTCCA
This sequence comes from Bryobacteraceae bacterium, assembly GCA_049514955.1. Lineage (GTDB taxonomy): Bacteria > Acidobacteriota > Terriglobia > Bryobacterales > Bryobacteraceae > Bog-159. The sequence continues at coordinate 1,849 of JBEKUO010000570.1, forward strand.
CAATTCCGCCGACCGGAATGGCCACCACGTGTGGGATGAAGTGCTTGTCCTCTTGTTTCATCTGAGCCCGGTGCGGCGCGCCGGCCGGTATCGTGGCGCGCCGTTCGGTGGGATCGAGCCACACCACCACATCCTTGAAGTCTTTGTGCCGGCGTACCGTGAGATCTCGCGAATCGGTAAGCGCCACCGTGCCGCTCACGGTGGCGCACCAGCCGGAAATGAGCCAAAGGCCGCTAAAACAGATACGCCAGAGCCAGGTCATAATGATTGTTCAACCGCATGCCCGCTTCCACATACCGGCTGCGTGCCTGGGAAGTCTCCACGCCCAGCAATACGTTGGGCGCCAGGCGGTAGAAAAAATTCGCGCCATACAACCAGTTCCTCGCGATGGCGTAGGGCGCCAGGTCCGCTTCGCGGTCGTTCTCCATCCCGGAGAAGATATGGAACGAAAGGCGTGGCGTGGCCAGAAAAGTCAGTTGCCCCCAGCCTCCCTTGCCGTGTACGGGAATGGCCAAGCCTGAGGGCAGTATCGTGAAACCTTCCAGCCCGCCCACCGGACCAACGTTTTGCCCGGTAAAGAACGCGCCGGTGAACTCCAGCTTCCGCCACGGATTGGTGAACCAATCGAGCGAGAACAGATTCGAAGGCACCGACGTGCCGGCCACATGCGTGTCGCTTGTATGGAATCCCGACGCGATTTCGAGGCGGCGGCCATCCTCCGCGCCGTAGTACGCCTCCACACGGCCTTCTATGCCAGGCCGGGCCGGCTCCGGACTCGCCGTGCTCCCCTGGTATGGCACGGACTCCTCGGTCTGCACGACACCGACTTGCGCCCGCAGGCCGAAATCGTCTCCGAAGCGCACCTTCTGCTCAAAGCGTACCTGCGGAATCCAGAGCCATAGGTTGCCAGCGCCGGCCAAAGGCGAAAACTCCACCTGCGCCAGCGAGGCCGGCTCGCGCGGCGCGAAGATGGGACTAAGGAGCCCCGCTACGATGCTCCGGTTCGTCCAATCGATTTCGATCGAGCCCGTGCGAAGCCGGAAATCCTGATCCAGCGGCGCCCCCGTGCCGCCCGCGAAATCCATGTAGACCGAGCCGTGGACACTACCGCCCAGAAAAGATTGCGGTCCCATGTACTCCAGGCCGATGGTGGTTTGATAGAAGCTGCCACCCCCGCTGGCCTGTCTTTCGGGCCATGCGAACAAGGGGTACTGCTGTCCGCCGCTGCCATCGGAATTCCGGAAGGCATTAAACAGGGCCATGCCCGTGATGCGGATGGGGAAGTGCTGCGAGGCCTCCACTTTGCTCTGCGCCTGTTCTTCCGTGCGGCTCTCCTCGACAGCGACCCTTTCCTCGAGGGTGGGGGCTGACGCCGGCGCTTGGCCGCGCGCGCCCGCCAGTTCCTGGCGCAGTTGGTGGACCTCTTCGGTCAGCGCCTGGTTTTGCTTTTCCAACCGTTCCAGGCGGTCCATGATCTCGCGGATCTCCGGCGAAGCTTGGGCGGCCAAGTTACCGGGTACCAGCAGACACCACAGCACTGCGCCGAGCGCGAGAACGGAACCGCGCGCATCGGAAGGGAAAAAATCGCCCGTCGAAGGGAACGGCAGGCGAAACCGCCTGCCCCACCACTCCAAACAAAAGTCGCGCTTCGGCGGCGCCGGCGTTTCCGCCTGCGATCCACGGTTTTTTCCCAGCTCACCAGCGGGCGGTTTTTTATGGGAGGCCATCGGCAGAATCGGCATCGAGAAGTTGCTCCAGTTTCAGCCGCACTTGGGCGGGCGAATAAGGTTTGGAGAAAAAAGCGTTTGCGCCTAGCGCCACGAGGCGCTCCGGCGTGCGCGGATCGGTGTCGCCGCTGACCACGATGATCGGCAGCCGCCGGTGGCGGGGTTCGGCGCGGATCCGCTCGATGAATTCGAATCCGTCCATGCGCGGCATGTTCAGGTCCGTAACCACCGCGCGCACAGCGCAATCCCCGCTCTCCAGCAGGCGCAAGGCGGCCTGCGCTCCGGGCACCACGGCCACGGAGATATCCGGAATCGCGAGGAATGCCATTTCCAGCGTGGTAGCGCAGGTTGCTACATCTTCCACAATAACGACTGTACCCTCAGGCATTTCCAGGTCTCGTTGCACTTCTTACGTATATTTTCACCCATCCGCCAGCAGCCGCAGGTGGCCGCGCTGTAAAAATGGTGTAAAAGTTGCCATATGTGCCCTACCGCCGCGACGGCCCGTCCACGTCACGGCAAAAACCGGTACCCCACCCCATGCACAGTCAGAAAATGCCGCGGGACATTGGGCTCGGGCTCCAGTTTCTGCCGCAGCTTCACGACGTGGGCGTCCACCGTCCGCGTATTGGGGAAAAACTCGTAGCCCCAAACGGAATTCAGGATCATATCGCGGGTGAGCGGCCGGTCTGGGTTCTGCAGGAAATACGTGAGCAGGTTGTACTCGGCGGGGGTCAGCTTCACCTCTTCGTTCCGCCGGCTGACCACGCGCCGCTCCAGGTCCACCTCGACCTCGCTGAAGTGCACGATCTTGCGCGCCTCCGGCGACGCCCGCCGCAAGACGGCCCGAATGCGCGCCAACAGCTCGCGCGTGCCGAAGGGCTTTACGAGATAGTCGTCGGCGCCGATCTCGAGCAGCAGCACCTTGTCGATTTCGTCGCCCAGGGCGCTCAGCACGATTATGGGCAGGCCCATGTTCGCGGCGCGCAGTTGCTTGCAGATCTCCACACCGCTCATGCCGGGCAGGCGCAGATCCACCAGCATCAGGTCGGGCTTGAGCAGCATGGATTTCTCGTAGCCGGCCCGGCCGTCGGCCACCAGCACCGCGCGAAACCCTTCCTGCTCCAGCATCACGCCAATGGTGTCCCGCAAGCTCTCGTCGTCATCGATCACCAGTATGGTCTGCATGCTATCCCGCGTTATCAATTGTAGCGAAACACAATCAAAGACTTGTAAAAATAGCGTGATAAGCTCAATATCAGCAGGTTGCGGATGGGTGCTTAGCTCAATGCGAGTCACAGTCATTGGAACGGGGTACGTCGGCACGGTGACGGGCGCTTGCCTGTCCTACCTGGGCCACCACGTCACTTGTGTGGACACCGATGCACTGAAGATTGAGAAGTTGCGCCGCGGCGAGATGCCCATCTACGAGCCTGGTCTGGCGGAGTTGCTGCAACTGGCGAATGCGCGCGGTGGCATAGACTTCGCCACGGAACTGGCGGCGCCGGCCACGGAAAGTGACGTGATTTTCATCGCGGTGGG
>JBEKUO010000571.1:0-5093 GCA_049514955.1 Bryobacteraceae bacterium
CGGTAATCGGGTCTGGGAAGTAGGCGATGGAAGCTACCGAATCAATACCGGTTCTGATCCTGCGGCCCTCCAAGGGATTTCTGCGGCTGGACCTGAAGGCACTGTGGGAGTACCGGGAACTGCTGTATTTCCTGGTCTGGCGCGATATCAAGGTTCGGTACAAGCAGACAGCGCTGGGCGCGGCCTGGGCGATCCTGCAGCCCACTATGACCATGGTGGTCTTCAGCATTTTCTTCGGCCGCCTGGCGAAAGTGCCCTCGGACGGCGTTCCGTATCCTATCTTCGCTTACGTCGCGCTGCTGCCGTGGCAGCTTTTTGCTTTCGCCCTCAGTGAGTCGAGCAACAGCCTGGTGGCCAGCCAGAACCTGATCACCAAAGTCTATTTCCCGCGCCTGGTGATTCCCATCTCGTCGGTGCTGGCCGGACTGGTGGACTTCGCCATCGCCTTCGTCATCCTGCTGGTGATGATGCTGTATTACGGCATCGTGCCCACGGCCGCGGTGGCCCTGCTGCCGCTGTTCCTGCTGTTCGCCGTCGTCACGGCGCTCTCGGTGGGCCTGTGGCTCTCCGCGCTGAACGTGAAGTACCGCGACGTGCGCTACACCATCCCGTTTCTGACCCAGTTCTGGATGTTCGCCACCCCAGTCGCCTATCCGGCCAGCCTGGTGCCGGAGCGCTGGCGGCCGTTGTACGGACTGAACCCCATGGCGGGCGTAGTCGAGGGCTTCCGCTGGGCACTGCTGGGCAAGCAGCACGCGCCGGGTCCCCTGCTGTGGGTCTCCGTCGCGGCGGTCGCGGTGCTGCTCATCGGCGGGCTGCGGTATTTCAAGAAGACGGAAAGCACGTTCGCGGACATCGTATGAGCGACATCGCCATTCGCGTCGAGAAGCTGGGTAAGCGGTACGCCATCGGCAAGCGGGAGCGCTACCGGACCCTGCGTGACACCGTTACTGACACGCTCGCCGCTCCCTTCCGACGCCTGCGCAGGGGCAGTTCCTCGAATGGCAACGGCGCGCCAGATCACGTTTGGGCGCTAAGAGACGTTTCATTCGAGATCCCCCGCGGTGAGGTGGTGGGCATCATCGGCCGCAACGGCGCGGGCAAATCCACATTGCTGAAGGTCCTGTCCCGCATCACCGAACCCACCGAAGGCTACGCTGAGATCCACGGCCGCGTCGGCTCGCTGCTGGAAGTAGGAACCGGCTTCCACCCCGAACTGACCGGCCGCGAAAACGTCTACCTGAATGGTGCGATCCTCGGCATGCACAAAGCCGAGATCGCCCGGAAGTTCGATGAGATGGTGGCGTTCGCCGAGATCGAAAAGTTCATCGACACGCCCGTGAAGCATTATTCCACCGGAATGTATATGCGCCTTGCATTCGCGGTCGCAGCCCACCTGGACACCGACATCTTGATCGTTGACGAGGTGCTGGCGGTAGGCGACGCCGAGTTCCAGAAGAAATGCCTTGGCAAGATGGGCGACATTAGCAAAGGGGGCCGCACAGTCCTGTTTGTGAGCCACAATCTGAGCGCCGTCCAGTCACTTTGCGGCACGGGCATACTGCTTGAGAATGGCAAACTTCGCCGCCAAGCGCCCGTCAACCAAGTGATCGGAGAGTACACCTACGGTTTGGCCAAGCGAAATGGTTCTGGGGGGCATTCCTACGCGCTTGGACCGACGCTCAGACTTGGCCGCCTGGAGATCGACCCATCACCGGTCACGAGCGGCGAGCCGCTGGTGCTGACAATTCAGCTTGTTCCACATTCTGCCACCAGCCTCAAGGAAATCGCATTGCTGGTCTATTCGGAATTCGGCGCGCGCATCGCGGTACTGGATCTGCGCCAACATGGCCTGCGCAACCTCATTCTTAGAGGCGGGCCGTTCGAGTTCCAGGTTCACATACAGCATCTGCCGCTGGTCGAGGGCAAGTATCGCTTGGGCTTTTATATCGCCACCAGCGAGCATGCCGATGACTATCTCGATGTTGCGGTCCTAACAGTGCGCGGCGCCGAATCCCACAATGGCATAGTCCCCTACCCGGCGGACTACCTGGGATACATAGACCTTGGCTTCTCAGTCAGAGCCGAGGTAGCCATGCAGGTTCCCCAATGACGTTGCGTCAGCTTGCCGCCGGCCGCGTCACACCGCGGCAGTGGGCCAAGTACCATTGGTATAACCGGGCAGGTGTGTTTCCCTATTTCGGCTACCGCGTGTACTTCCCAAAGGGGTGCAGCGCATTTCAAGTAGTGTGCGCACAGGGCATCTTCGAGGCTCCCAACGTTCGAATTTTGCAACGGCTGTGCCGGCCGGGTTCCTACATGTTTGACGTGGGCGCCAACCTGGGCCTGATGGCGTTGCCTGTTTTGAGATCAGTGAGCGAGTCGAGAGTCGTGTCGTTTGAGCCATCGCCCAACACAGTCCAGTTTCTAAGGCGAACCGTCAAGGACAGCGGTTTAGGGGACCGTTGGCGGCTTGTCGAGAAAGCGGTCGCATACGCCTCTGGCACCGCCAACTTCAGCTTGTCGGCGCGAACCGAAGGCCTTTACGATGGCCTCCGGCATACCCATCGCACGGCTGAGGCGCGGCAGGTCCAAGTCGAAGTGACCAGCCTCGACGAAGAGTGGATGTCCATGGGCTGTCCTCCTGTCTCAATGATCAAGATTGACGTGGAGGGTGGTGAGTTGGACGTGCTGAGAGGCGCGCGCGAGTGCTTGTCCCGCGAAAGGCCGCTTATACTGCTGGAGTGGTCTGACCTAAACCTGCCGGCATATGACATTCCTCGCGATGCGCTTTTTCCATTTTCGAGGGAATGCTTCTACATGCTGTACGCGCTACCAGAGATGATCCCAATCGCAACCCCAAGGGACCTGTCTCTGCAAGTCATTCGAACTGAGAGCTTTCTGATGGTACCCGTCGTGGATGACGCGTCTGACCATTTGCGCGCAAGTTCTTTTATGACGACGCGGCATTCAGCGGCGGAACTCGAAGTCAAATGACCGAATCTTTGCCCAGAGCCCTCATGCCCGCGACTGACGAACTCCAAGCGACCGCCACGGCTCCGCCCCCGATCCTTTACCTGTGTGACTTTCCGCCCTCCAACCGGGATGGCGGATCGGTGCTCGTGGATCGGCTCCTAGCCGAGTATCCGCCTGAGAACATCGTGGCCTTCACCAGTTCCCGATACCACCGCCCGGATGCGCAGACCCGGCACTGGAGCTCCCACCACGCGGTGCTTTGGGGCGTCCAAGGCCAGGGCCGTTGGGGCATCGGCCGGGCCAAAGGCTTGGTGAATTGGCTTCTCATACCCCTGATCGCCCTGCGTGCCGCGCTGCAACTGCGCCGCCGCCGCGCCTCAGCCATCCTTTCGGTCGCCCACGGCACCTATTTCATCGCCGCGGCGCTGGCCTCAGCCCTCACCTCAGTGCCCCTCATACTGATCGTGCACGACGATTGGGTGGCGGACTTGCAACGCAACTCCTACTTCTTCAAATACATTGCCCGGCGCCTGTTCCAGTCCGTGCTGCACCGAGCCTCCCACGTCTTCGCCGTGAGTCCCCCTATGCAGCGCCTGTTGCGATCGGAATATGGGGTCGACGCAGAACTGCAAATGCCCTGCGCCGAAGCTGTCACTCGGCCCGCCGGCGTTCGGAACGCCGAAGGCTCCATGCGCCATTGCCGCATACTGTACGCCGGAAATGGAATATGCGGGGACGACTGTCTGCGTATTCTGATGGAACTCCTCCAGGAGGACCGTCTGGCCGGATACGGCCTCAGCGACTGGGAACTTCACCTGTACACGCCATCGCTTCCAGGCGCCATCCCTCCGCGAACCACATGGCACGGCTGGGTTTCCCAGGCCGAGTTGGCCGAAGCGGTAGCCTCAGCGGATATCCTGTTCTTGCCCTATTCCTTTCTTCCGGACGGGAAGTCCGTTCGCACAACCTCTTTTCCCGCCAAGACGGCCGACTACCTGGCCTCTGGACGGCCTATCCTCATCTTCTCGCCGCCGGATTCCACCATCGTCGAGTACGCCCGCGAGTTTGATTTTGCATGTATCGTTACCGAGCCTGCGAAGGACGCGCTTGCCGCTGCCATCGGGTTACTCTGCTGCTCGGAGGTGTACCGGGGCCGCCTGGCAGCCAACGCACTCCGCACGCTGGCCGTCAATCACTCCGCGCACCGCCAGCGCCAGCGGCTGTACGATGTTCTGGCTGAAACTACCGATGCTTCACAACGCCCAGCGTCAGTCTCCGCCGCCGGTCCGCTGAATCCAGAGGCTCGCCGGCGTCGTGCGTGACCGGTCATACGAATCGAAAGCCGCCGCGACTCTCTCGGGAAACTTCCAGTGCATATAGCTCGCCGCCCACACGACGTTGAAGCAGGAATTGAAGCTCAGAAATGCCTGCAACAGGTATTGCTCGTTCCAGAACCATCTGTGCTCGGTGACCCATTCCCTGGGATATTCAAAGGGAATAAAGACGTCATGCACATGCACCAGCACGCCGTTCCGCAGGCGCGGCAGGATTTCGAGAAACTCGTAGTTCACGTCGCTACCAATCCTCGACACGTGGCTGGAGTCGATGAACAGAATGTCGTCAGCCTCTAATTCGCGAAACTTCTCCAGCGGAACGTTCTGTACGGGCGCTTCGATCAGCTCGGATAGGTTCTTAGACAGTGCGAGCAGGCTCCGGTTTGGAAATGGCTCTACCGCGGCGAACCGGCATTCGTAATGGGGATCTTCTTGCTTGTTCCTCTCAATCGCCAGGGAAGTCACGAGCGTGGAGAAGCCACTCCCGATTTCGATAATGCGTGCTGGGCGATGCATTCGGACCATACAGTAGAGCATCTCGGCGTCCACGCTGACGAAGTTGCCGTTGCTGACGTAAAACGGGCAATCGTTCGTTCCCGCTTCCTTCGGGAAACAACCGTACTCGCTTCGATAGCGCGCGGACACCGACTCAAGAAGCTCCAATTGCCCAGCCTCGCGCATATCGATGCCAACCGGGGGACTCGGCCCGCGCCAAAGGGTCTCTTTGAGCTCGGCAGTGTCCGGGATGGCAGAGTAGTAATGAACCGGAGTCACGTGATACCC